>JAZNTB010000054.1:0-5655 GCA_045591565.1 Clostridia bacterium | reverse complement strand
TCACCTGAATCAGGCATAACATCTGCATCAATGTACCACTTCTTGTCTGTGGTATTAATTCCGCTTATTGTAACAGCTGTAAAGTCGCCGCCTCCAGCTGTCAGGCTAAGTACCTTGTTTGTTCCACCAAGCGGATCTGCTGCGATCTGGAACTCACCGAGCCATGCATTAGATTCATTACCGTATGTAATGTTTGACGGCATGCTGCCTTCAAAGTCACCGCCTGAAATGATGCTTACAAGGCTTGTTGCATAATCCTCACCAGCAGCAGACGCTACTGTCTGAAATGCTGCAATATTAACCAACATCATTACTGACAGGGCAAAAGATAAAATCTTTTTCATTTTAAAATCTCTTCCTTTCTTAATTTTGCAAATTTTTTGAATAATGCAAAAGCGAAATTGAAATGAAGTATGATTGCCCTACTTTTACATTAAACATTTTCTGCATTTCCCGACAGAGCTTTATGCCATTCGTCAGGAAATAGAAAGATTTATATAAACGAAGCATATTTCCTGTAGTTTTCGAAATCCTTATAAATCCAAAAAGGGATTTGGCAGGAATACAGCCCCCCATGGCTGTATTCCTGTTGTTTCTAAGGATGGGCGTTTTCGTCCACACAGGACTTCTGCCTCAATCATATACCCTACTCTACCCTATATGGGTAAAGTTAATTATTGGTAGATTACCATACAGTTGATTCTATGATCATAATCTGTAAATGCGGCAATCTGTGTTCCGGCAGTTGCAGAGATCTCATTTACGCTTACCTTTTCAACTGATCCAATTTCAGAAATTACTCGGTATACTGATACCTTTTCTGTGTTGAAAACGGCTGTGTCACCATTTGCGGTTGTAACTTCCACAAGGTTTTTCTCCTTACGAGTAGCTGTTCCCCAATGACACTTTACAGCGCAAATAGCATATGTACCGATGGTACCCTGCATATTTGTCTTTTCATCGCCTTTAAAGATAATCTGTAACTCGTTAACACAACCATTGTCTCTGTTTCTCCAGCCGACATAGTCACCCTTTTTCAAGGTAAGATTGGTTGCTCCGTTTGTTCCGGTCAGGTTATTTACATCCACTGGAGAATTACTGTCAACCGTAAGTGTTGCAGCCGTAGTGGTTATAATTGTGATAAGTTCATCATTGGCATCAAGCTTGGTCTTTATATCTGTTACAATGCCCTGTCCTCTCGCATCCTGGTTCCACACAGGCTTATCCTTAACTACAAGCAAGTCTGCTGTCAGCTTGTCACTTGACAGGCCGTATGCAGTAAAGTTTGTTTGCTTTAGCAAAAGTGCTCCCTTTGCCTTTCCAAAGGTAAACTGTACGGTATCTGACATATTTGCATCTGAAGGAACTCGAAGAAGCTTTGTATCGTCATCTACAGCTACAACACCAAGTCCGTTCAGCGTTATCATTCCCATTGAATCTACATATATTCCGTTTTGAATGGTTCTTAGCTGTCTAAAATCATCAGTTACTGTAGTATCACGCGCAGTCTTAATCTGCTTGATAAGACCATCTTTATTTGTCTTGTACATTATAACCTCTGGCTCAACAAAAGCAGTGTTTGTGTCGCCTGAACCACTATTGGCTAAAACATCAAATGTATCCTGATGACCTGTTGTTCTGTATGAGTCAATCTTTACCTTTTCTACACAATCGATAGTCTCATGAGTACTATTCTCTGTAAACATCTCTATTCTTACGAACTCGTCATCCCAGAGGCGCACCTTTTTGATGTAGCCGTATGTCCATGAGCCTGTGCCTTTTTCAAATGCTGCGATCTGACCAAATACATCAATATAGAATATACCGCCCTCACCTGCAGTTGCGCCTGATATTGTGGCATATCCCTTAACGCAAGGTACATCTGTCTGTATCTGATCCCCGTGAATTACATCGTAGAATGTAACATATCTTACTCCGCGACTATCATCAGTTTCTATTTCTCCGATTTCTCCCTCTATAACATTAGATGAAATATTAAGAACAACGCGCTTTCCATCCATACTACACTCAGCAGTCACAATGTTTCCTGTCTGGATTGCCCCAACCTGGCTGCTCTTGCCGTTTTTGTAAGTTAAAACCTCAACAGCCTTAGATAGATCAATAAACTTGTTCGAAAACCTATCACGGAGTATCTGTGTAGTAGGGTCATATGACTCTACTACATATGTGTCATAATCCGTAATCTTTACAATATCATATTTGCCGTTTTTATCGTTATCTACAAGCTCAATCCAGCCGTATGTAGGCAATAAATCAGTTGCCTGATAGCTACTGGTTGTTCTGCCGTTATAAATAACAATCTTATCACTCTCAAGTTCGGCTCTCTTGCCTGTTGCCTGGTCTTCTACCAGGTATACATAAGTATTGTTTGCATAATTCACTACATCATATGCATTTAGCTTTAAGATTCTATTATTCTTCTGGATTTCGTCGAAGAAAAGAACACATTTCTCGCCGTCGATTTCCTTTACATAGTATGTAACATACTTACCTAAAAGTTCTGATACATCAGTATCAATCAGCTTATAAGTATTTCCGGCAATCTTAACATAGCCTCCGGTTATTCCCTGAGCGCTGTTAAGGGAGGTTAGTACTGTTGCTTCAACAATACCCTTTAATTTTGTTATGCCCATCTTTGCCTGCAAAACCTCGCCGGTCTTGAAGTTACCAAACTCATCATACAGGCAATCAGCCTTTAAGAAGCTATCTAAAAGTCCGTTTAAGTCCTTATAGGTTACCTCGCTTGATGCTTTAAGACCTGTTGCGTTTCTTATTCCAAGGTTTGATGCTGCTACTATCGGAGTTTTATCCTCAAGCGCCTTCTGATGGCCAAGTGCTACTACAAATGCACGGCATACCTCTGAGAAGGTAATAGTATCATTAGGTCTTAACTCGCCCTTGTCATTGGCTGTCAAGATATTCATCTCAACCATTGTTCCAATGTGTCCGTCATAGCCCTCGTCTACATCTGTGTAGTTTTCAAAGTTTGCTGTTGACTTTACATCAGCTGATTTAAGTATATTTGCCATATACCTTGAGAATACTTCTCTTGTTACTACAGCTGATTCTGCAAAATCGCCTTTTGTGTAAACGCCAACACCTTCCAGTTTCTGTGATGTAATATCCTTTTCGCTGTCCACAATAGTTGTAACTACCTTAGTAGAACCTGCAACACTCGGATCCATGTCAGGTGCAGGCTCGTCTGTGTTTACCTCGTAGAACTGGAAATCGTCAACCAATACTACAGAGTACTGAATACGCGGTGTGATTTCAATCACTACCTCCATTGAATTATTCACATCTGGCGGTATTGTGAATTCTGACTCTATGTCAACCCACTCACCTGCAGGAACCTGCTGGTCCCATTTTGTACCCATTCTGTACCAAGATCCCGGTTCACTGTCATTACCGTAGATCATAACCAAACGCAATGCCTGAGCCTTGTCTGATTTTACCCTCGCACGGGCCTTATAGGTTGCACCCGGTTCCACTGTAACCCAGTGCTGTAATGGAGCGTCTACCCATGGTGTTGTAAATTTTAATACATCATTATCGCCATCTTTTACGAATTCTATCGGACCAGCGTTTGCTTGCGCGGCTCTATATGCCAGTCTCCAAATAGGGTGGGACATATCAGATGCACCTTCCGGAATCTGATGATATGGTTGCGCTGATCCGGTTGTGAACTTGAACTCGCCACCTTCTGCTGCAACGCCTTTTTTAGATGTAATGCCCTGAGTAACCTTTAGTGTATACTCTGTATCTGGCCAAAGCTCTGATAGATATATATTCACGGTTTTTGGATCAACCAGTTTTATGGCAAGAATCTTTGCCCCATTATTAACCGTGATTGAACCTGCTGCTTCGACTTTTGTCTGTTCCAGTTCTTCTGTGAACACCATCTGTACTGTTGTTCCTACAGTCTGAACATTTTTTGTACCGTTTGCCGGTACCATTTTAGCAACAGTCGGAACTCCTCCCTCTGCTGCCATCGCACTCGGGATGCACATAATGCACATCATAAGTGCTAATATAAAGGAAATTACAGATAATTTTTTCTTCTTCATCTCATACCTCCCTTTCCTTATTCAACAATTCCTAAAACAGCATTCAAAATCACTGCTGCTTCTGCTCTTGTAAGCGCTGACTGAGGATTGTAGTTTCCGTTTTCGTCACCGTTTACTACGCCAATCTGTCTTAAGAATTTGACTGCATCCCTTGCATAGTCTGATGCTGCGTCTATATCCTTAAAGTCTGCTACTGCCTGTTTTGCCACATTCTTGTCCTTGATGGCATTATATACAAGCACAGCCACATCCTGACGGCTCATTCTTCCGTCTGTGCCAAATAAACCTGCACCTATTCCGCTAACTAAGCCGGCATTTACTGCAGATGCTACATATGTATATGACCAGTGTGTGCTTGACAGGTCGGTAAAGTCAACAGTTGCATCCTTGTCATACTTTCCAACTGTCACTACCATCATCTTAACAAATTCGTTTCTTGTAACATCCTCGCCAGGTGCATAAGCGCCTTCAGCCTTACCGGATACAATGCCTCTTGAATAAAGGTTGTCAATAGCCTTTGTAGCCCATGAGTGGTTTCCTAAATCCTTGAATATTGTTGATGCTGTTGCATCCTGCTGCTCATTCTGTGCAAGGTCTGTATGTGTAACAGAGGCAGGTCCTGAGAATCCGCCGCCGCCACCGCCGCCGCCTTGATACTGCTGAGCGTTAATCAGTGCTATTGCCGCATCATAGGATACTTTAAGCTGTGAATAAAGTCCTTCAAGGTTTGTTGCAACATACCCCTGAAGTGGTCTGTATACAGACGCCTGAATACCTGCTGAATTAGTGTTTGTTACAAGTGTTTTAACATTTGCCACATTTGTTCTGAAGTATTCCTTTGAATTTTCAATCGTCTGTTGAATAGGCTCCCAGCTCTCGCTGCTCTTAACTGTGAAGAGAACAAGCTCCTCTGCAATTTCAGCTCTAATACCGTCAGCATCTGTTGAAGTGAAGGTTTTGCCGTTGATTAACGCATCAAATCCTGCTCTCTGCGTAGCAGTTAATGTGTTGTTATAAATGTTGATTACATTTGTTCCGTCAACCTCTGTATGGTTAAGACCTAATGCATCGCTTAGGATAAGTGTCTTAGCCTCAGTATCGGTTGCGGAATGGTTTGCCATAGCAACAACGATTGCATCGTTGATTTCCTCTATGATGTCAGCCTGAGTTGTTGAAGTATGGTTTGCAAGGTCAGCATAGATAGCATTTTTAACTGCTGTGTTGCTGCCTGCTATGATACTGTCATATAAGTCATTGTTCTGGAGCATATCCTTGTAGTCATTTTCCATGAAGTTCTGTGCGTCTGTCACATTTGAAATTGATGTAAAGTTTGACTCAATAGCAGTTGCTCCCTTTGTTGTGAACACTACATCGCCTGATGAAAGTGCTACATTTGTCATAGACTTAATAGCTGATGAAAGTTCTACTGTAAATGTTGCATCATTTAAGATTGCACTTGCAGGAAGAACAAGCTTTACATCTCTATCTCCCTTTATAATATCAGTAGGAGTAACGACAACCGGGCTTCCGCCGCCTACAGTATAGCTTACTGTAAAGTTAGCAGGAA
>JAZNTB010000053.1:0-11801 GCA_045591565.1 Clostridia bacterium | reverse complement strand
TCCCGCATGTATGCAGAGAGCAGATATGCGTCGGTGCCAAAGGTAAGACCGTCCTTTTTTTGTATTAATTCTATATTATCGTTGACACGTGTCAACGTTTCATCATCATATAATATCATATTATCCCTTTAATCAACAAGGGCAGGCCAGAGCCTGCCCTTGTATCTTATAAGTAATTAGCCTTCTGTGATAGCTTCAACAGGGCAAGTACCTGCACAAGCGCCGCAATCGATACAAGCGTGAGCATCGATAACATACTTAGCATCACCCTCTGTAATAGCGTTTACAGGACAATCAGCAGCACAAGCACCGCAGTTAATGCATTCGTCTGTAATTTTGTAAGCCATTTACCACACCTCCTTGAATTATGTGAGTCTATTATAACACACTTTTTTTTAATCTTCAAGGGCTTTTAGGATTTCTTCGTCATTTTTTTCGTCGGAAGGTTTTCCCTTGCCCTTTCTCAGTACTTTAATATCGGTAGCATTATATTCCTTGAGGGCAGTTTCTCTGTCCTGCTCGATGCGTACCTTTACAAGACCTTTTAATATGTCGATATACTCAACGGTACCACGCCCGTCGGGGGTCTCGACCAAAGAGCCTTGCTTCGGTGTAATGCGGAGCATTTCCTCATATGTTTCCTGTTCGAATTTCAGGCAACACATAAGTCTTCCGCAGGTTCCGGAGATTTTGGTGGGATTTAAGGATAAGCCTTGCTCCTTTGCCATTTTAATGGAAACAGGGGCAAATTCGCCTAAAAATTTAGAGCAGCATAACTCCCTTCCGCAAATTCCGATACTCCCTAAGGTTTTTGCTTCGTCACGAATACCAATCTGGCGAAGTTCTATTCTTGTCCTGAAACGGTTTGCCAGGTCCTTTACCAGCTCACGGAAGTCTACTCTGCCATCTGCGGTAAAATAAAAGAGAACCTTTGTGCGGTCAAAGGTATATTCAACCTCGACCAGCTTCATTTCAAGACCATGGTTTTTTATAAGCTCACAGCATATGGAAAAAGCTTCTTTTTCCTTTCGTTTATTTTCTTCGGCACAGGCAAAATCATCTTCTGTTGCAATGCGTATTACATCCTTTAAAGGCTTTGCAAGGTCCTCCTCTGCGATTTCGCAAAGTCCGGTAACGACTTCACCCATTTCCACTCCGCGCGAGGTTTCCACGATTACTCTGTCGCCTACTTTTATATCCAAAGCAGCAGGGTTAAAATGATAAATTTTTCCTACAGCTTTAAATCTGACACCAACAATTTTTGTCATATAAATACTCCTTTAGTTATTGAAAAAGCCCTTTATCAGGCTTTCCGCAGCTTCAATTATAGTATATTATGCCGGCTATGTCAAGACTCGTCGGTTTTTTTGTGACGCACATTTGCCGCTCTTGCCTTGGTTTCGGCGAGTTCTTTTGAAATGGCGTCCGCAAGTCTTATCCGACTCTCGGGGTCGAGCTTTTTGAAGTTGTACATTAAGACTTTTTCGTCCCGAGGCTTTAATTTGTGCTTCGGGAGAAAGAATTCGTCGGCTGTGTTTTCAAATCGACACAGATAGTCTATTGAAACATCGAAAAACTTTGCAAGCTCGAATAAGTCACATAAACGGAAGTGCCTGGTTATGCCTTTTCTGTAATTGAGGAAAAAGTTTGAATTAAGGCAGCATGCTGTTGTGCAAAGATGCTCAGTAAGACCGTTTTTCTCAATAAGATGCATTAAATTCCGGTAAACGATGGAATCGATAGTCATTTTGTACACCTCCATTTTTTAATTTTAGCATAAAGAAGTAAAACCGTCAACGGGAAATACTGTGAATTTTTTTTGGAAAAAGTTTTAAAATAATAGTTGACAAACCAAAATTATTTTGCTATAATAATGAAGTTGTGAATAGGCGAGGGTGGCGGAATCGGCAGACGCGCACGTTTGAGGGGCGTGTGGTTCATACCTTGCGAGTTCAAGTCTCGTCCCTCGCACCACAATTTAATATAGCGGGATGGTGTAATGGTAGCACTAGTGACTCTGACTCACTCTGTACGGGTTCGAATCCTGTTCCCGCTGCCACATAGGAACGGACACTTTGATGGTGTCCGTTTTGTTTTGAAATTTATAAGGATTCGAAGCGAGCGGTAGTGAATTTCGTGCCGGTGGCACGAAAGAGCCGCAAACCGGCTTGCCAGCAGGCAAGGAATCCTGTTCCCGCTGCCAATAAAAAGCACGCTGTAAGCGTGTTTTTTTGTTTGTGTAAAAACTTTATTTTTTTCCTTTTTCAGAGCATTTTTTGCCCTAAAAAACTTGAAAAATCCTAAAAAAAATGATATAATTAAATATAATATATTTTTGGAGAAAAAGATGCAGGAAAAGATTTGGGAATACAGAAATAAACAGCTTGAAAAAGAGGATATAGAGAGCTTTGCTGCTGCAATGAAAATACCGCCGGCAATGGCTGTGATTTTAATGAACCGTGGCATATTTTCCGAGCGCGAGGTAGGGGCATTTATCAAAAAAAGCCTTGAGAATGTCCACAACCCGTTCATGCTGGACGGCATGGAGGAAGCTACGGCGCGTATTCTTGCAGCGGTTGATGCTAAGGAAAAGATTGTTGTTTACGGTGACTATGATGTGGACGGCATTACGGCGACCGCAACGGTTTATAAGTTTTTAAAGAGTATCGGCGCGGATGTTGACTATTATATACCGGACCGATTTTCTGAGGGCTACGGAATCAATATTCTTGCCGTAAATAAAATGGCAAGGGCGGGCGTTAAGCTTTTGGTGTCGGTGGACTGCGGAATTGCCTCAATTGGCGAGGTTGAATTTGCCAAAACCCAAGGGATGGATATTGTTATAACAGACCATCATACATGTCGCGAGGAACTCCCGAAGGCTACGGCAGTTATCAATCCCAAAAGACAGGACAGCTCATATCCGTTTGACGGCCTTGCAGGTGTGGGTGTTGCATTTAAGCTTGTACTCGGACTTGCGATTAAACTTGGCATGAAAACCAAAGATGTATTTGAAGAATATGTAGAATTTGCGGCGATAGGAACTGTTGCTGATGTAATGCCGCTTACAGATGAAAACAGAATTATCGTAGACAAGGGAATTAAGGCGGTACAAAATACGCAAAATAAGGGTATATGCGCACTTTTGGCGGCAGCAGGAGCAGGAGAAAAACCGCTGGATGCTATGTCGCTTGCGTTTTTGCTGGCACCGAGGCTTAACGCCGCAGGGCGTATGGAAAATGCCGGGATGGCAGTAGAGCTTTTGATATGCGAGGACGATAAAAAGGCGGCGGAGATTGCCAAGCGTCTTGATGAGCTGAACAGAAAGCGTCAGGAAATCGAAAAGAATATTTTCGATGAGGCATGGGAACAGGTTCAAAGCTTTAGTCAGGAACAGCTTGTATATGTGCTGAGCGGTAAGGGCTGGCATCATGGTGTTATCGGCATAGTTGCATCAAGGATTTGCGAAAGGCTTTACCGTCCATGTGTCCTTATCTCGTGTGAGAATGGAAAGGGTAAAGGCTCGGGAAGGTCTGTTGAGGAAATGAACCTGTTTGATGCAGTATCGGACAGCGAGGAAATTCTCACGGCTTTCGGTGGTCATTCTCAGGCGGCGGGAATAAGCATAAATGAGGACAAAATAGACGAGTTCCGCAAAAGAATAAATGTGTTTGCAAAGAATAATATAAATAAAGAGCAGCTTGTGCCGAAGATAAAGATAGACTGCAATCTGTCTCCGGCGAGCATAAGTATGAACAGCGCAAAAAGGCTGGAAATACTTGAGCCTTTCGGGGCAGGAAATGAAACACCGGTATTTTCCGCAAAGGATTTAAAGATTATTGCAGCGGAAAAGATGGGAACAGGCGGAAAGCATCTCAGAATGCGCCTTTCAGGCGGCGGGCAAGTGTTTAATGCTGTCGGGTTCGGTATGGGCGAATGCTGCGAAGAACTAAGAGCGGGAGACATTGTGAGTATTGCTTTCAGTATGAATATAAATACATATAGGGGCAGCGAAAATCTGCAGCTTATTTTGAAGGATATAAAGAAATAGACGGGAGTGATAATATGGGCAAAAAACTGAATAATGACATATTTAACACCATAGAAACGCTTCCGCAGATTGCAGACGAAACAGATGTTATAGTAGATAAAATCATAGAAATGGTAAAGGCGCAAAACCCAAGGGCTAATACCGATATGATATATGTTGCATACCGTATGGCAAAGGCGGCGCACAGGAATCAAAAGAGAAAATCCGGCGAGCCGTATATAATTCATCCGGTCCAGATTGCGTATATTGCGGCAGAGCTTTCTATGGATAATGTTGCAATATGTGCAGGACTTTTGCATGATGTTATCGAGGATACTCCGTATACCTTTGACGATATAGTTATGCTGTTCGGAAAGCCTGTTGCTGAAATTGTGGACGGAGTCACAAAGCTTAAGAAAATACAGTATCGTGACCATCAGGATGAACAGGTTGAGAATTTAAGGAAGATGTTCTTCGCTATGAGCAAGGATATCAGGGTGGTTATGATTAAGCTTATTGACCGCCTGCACAATATGAGAACGCTTGATTTTATGCCAAGGGAGAAACAGCTTTATATAGCTAAGGAAACGCTTGATGTGTACGCACCGCTTGCACACCGACTGGGTATTTCTAAAATCAAGTCGGAGCTTGAAGATTTGTCGCTCAAATATTTGGACCCTGTGGCGTATGAGGAAATCAGGGAAAGTATCGCCAGAAAAAAGAGCGAACGCGAGGCGTTTGTGACCGCGATTATAGAGGCGCTTAAAAATCGTATGACAGATAACGGAATAAGCTGTGAAATAACAGGCAGAGCGAAACATTTTTACAGCATATTCCGCAAGATGTATGCCCAGAACAAAACTATAGACGAAATATACGACCTGTTTGCAGTGAGAGTGATAGTGAGTACGGTTGCCGAGTGCTATGCTGTGCTTGGAATGGTACATGAAATGTACACACCGCTGCCGATGCGGTTTAAGGACTATATTGCAATGCCGAAGCCGAATATGTATCAATCGCTTCACACGACGGTTGTGGGAACGGACGGAACACCGTTTGAGATACAGATAAGAACAACCGAGATGCATAAGGTTGCGCAGGAGGGTATCGCAGCGCACTGGAAGTATAAAGAGGGTAAGTCGGGTGCCGATTCTATGGATAAGGAGCTTGAGTGGGTACGAAAGCTTATGGAAACACAGGCAGATATTATGGACGCCGATGTGTTTATGAACAGTCTTAAAATTGATATGTTCTCCGATCAGGTTTTCGCATTTACGCCTCAAGGAAAGGTTATTCCGCTGCCTAACGGCTCAACTGCGATAGATTTTGCGTTCGCAATTCACACTCAGGTAGGAAGTAAAATGGTGGGTGCAAAAGCGAACGGCAAGATTGTACCGAACTCTTATCAACTGATAAACGGCGATATTATTGAGATTTTAACATCGCCGCAAGCGAAGGGACCGAGCCGTGACTGGCTTAAAATTGTAAAGACATCACAGGCAAAAAGTAAGATAAATCAATGGCTCAAGCGCGAGCGCCGTGATGAAAATATTATTCACGGAAAGG
This sequence comes from Clostridia bacterium, assembly GCA_045591565.1. Taxonomy (GTDB): domain Bacteria; phylum Bacillota; class Clostridia; order UBA1381; family UBA1381; genus UBA1738. Next base: position 6,205 of record JAZNTB010000053.1, on the reverse strand, counting down.
ATATTCTGGAGAAGGAAGCAAAACGGCTTAACATACCGTTTTCAAAGCTTTTCAGGGAGGAATGGCTTCAGCCGCTTTACAGAAAATATACGCTTGGCGGTATTGAAGATTTGTATGCGAGTGTCGGCTACGGCGGACTTTCGTCGCAAAAGGTAGTTATGCGCCTTCGTGAGGAGTATGTAAAGGAGCAGCGTCAGAATCAGCCTGTAAATGACAGGCCTACACATACAATCCGCCGCAAAAACAATACCAGCGGCATTGAAGTTATGGGAATTGAGAATTGTCTTGTGCGCCTGTCGAAGTGCTGCAGCCCTGTTCCGGGAGATGACATCGTCGGATTTATCACCAAGGGAAGAGGCGTTTCGGTACACAGAGCAGACTGCCCGAATATTCAGCCTGAGGCTCTTTCGCCTGAGGATAAGGGCAGGTTTATCAAGGTAAGCTGGACGGGAGAGAACAGAAGCTCATATATTGCTACTCTCAGCATAGGTGCATATGATGAGCCGGGCATGATGATGAAGATATCAACGGTCATTGCAGAAATGCAGATGAACTGTGTATCAGTCAACGCAAGGCGTACAAAGGACGGAATGTCGGTAATGATGCTGGGAGTGGAAATTCACTCAAGCGATGAACTCCAAAAGGTAATGAACAGAATTTCGGGAATTCCCGGTGTGACCGATGTGACAAGAACTACAAACTAAGAGGTGCTGTTATGGAATTTCATAAACAGGAAATAAAGATATCGACAGAGTTTATAAAGCTTGACCAGCTTTTGAAGTTTTCGGGTATCGCAGAAAACGGTGCTATGGCAAAAGAAATGATACTGGACGAAATTGTAACGGTTGATGGAGCTGTATGCACGATGCGCGGCAAGAAAATCCGCAGCGGCGATGTTGTCGGGGTGGAGTTTGAGGACGAATTTTTTGAGATAACGGTGATATAGAATGAGGGTAAAAAGCTTATCTTTAAAAAGCTTTCGCAATTATGAAACACAAAGCGTTGAATTCTGCGACGACACCAATGTTATTTACGGAAACAATGCGCAGGGGAAAACAAATCTTTTGGAGGCTGTGTACCTGTTCTCGCACGGGCGCAGCCACAGAGCAAAAACCGACAGCGAGCTTATACGGTTTGGTGATGATTTTGCAAGACTCAAAATCGAGTTTGCAGATAAAGACAGAGAATACCACGCCGTGATGCAATTACTTCCGAACGGAAGAAAAACTGTCAAAATAAATAATGTGCCGATAACAAAGCTTTCTATGCTGATGAGGTATTTGAATGTTGTTATGTTTTCTCCTGAGGATTTGGAGATAGTAAAGGGTGCACCGCAGGTGCGGCGGAGATTTTTGGATGAAGCAATAAGTCAGCTTTATCCGGTCTACTTAAAAACCCTGATTTCATATCACAAGAATCTGGCACAGAAAAACAACCTTTTGAAGAAGCTCCGCATAGCAGGAAAGGTGGAAGACCCGATGCTTTCGGTCTGGAACGAGCAGATTGCCAAGGACGGGAGTACGATAATGCAGCACAGGCGGGATTTCATAGAAAATCTCATAAAATTTGCGGGTGAAATTCATCACAATATAAGCGGAGAAAATTTAAAATTGGTCTATACACCGAGCATAGAATGTGATATAATAAATAAAGAAATATTTTTATCAAAGCTCGAGGGAGTAATGGCTCGGGAAATCGAGAACGGCTCAAGTCTTTACGGCATACAAAGAGATGATTTGCGGCTTTTTATAGATGAAAAAGAGGTCAGAACATACGCATCGCAAGGTCAGCAGAGAACAGTTGTGCTGAGCCTTAAAATGGCGCAAATGGAGAACATAAACGCTGTAAGGGGAGAGTATCCGGTGCTCCTGCTCGATGATATAATGAGTGAGCTTGATATTTCCAGACGGAGATTTTTAACTGAAAAGATAAAGGGCAAACAGGTAATTCTGACCTGCACCGATGTTGATACCGCCGAAAGAACGACGGGAAATCGTACCTTCAAGGTGCAGTCGGGAAGGGTGATTGAGCAGTAGCTTTTGAAAAGGAGGAACTATGTATTTACATCTGGGTAATGATGTGGTAGTAGACTTAAATACAGTTGTCGGGATATTTGATATGGACAACACAACGGTGGCCCTTCAGACGAGAGATTTTCTGGCAAAAGCGCAGACCGACGGAGCCGTCATTGATGTGACGGAGGATTTGCCGAAATCCTTTATCGTAACACACAAAAACGGAAAAACGAGAGTTTATATCTCGTCACTTGCATCACGAACACTTTACGGAAGAGCAAAATCTGATAATATAATTATTTGAATTAGGAGTTAAAACTAATGGAAAAGATTGAAACTAAGTATGACGAAAATCAAATTCAGGTCTTAGAGGGACTTGAGGCGGTACGAAAGCGTCCCGGTATGTATATCGGCTCAACATCATCTGCCGGTCTTCATCACCTTGTCTACGAAATTGTGGACAACTCAATTGACGAGGCGCTGGCGGGATATTGTACTGAAATCAAGGTTGATATTAATCCGGACAACTCTGTCACCGTTACCGATAACGGACGCGGAATTCCGGTTGGAATTCATCCGCAGGAGGGAATACCGACTGTTCAGGTTGTACTTACAATTCTGCACGCAGGCGGAAAGTTCGGAGGCGGCGGATACAAGGTATCCGGAGGTCTGCACGGTGTTGGTTCGTCTGTTGTTAATGCGCTTTCTGAAAAGCTTGAGGTAGAGGTTTCCGACGGTGCACATATACACTATCAAAGCTATCAGCGAGGAAAACCAACCTGTGATTTGAAGGTTATAGGAGATACCGATAAAACCGGAACAAAAATCACATTCAAGCCGGATGCGGAGATTTTTGAAACTCTTGAATTTGACTATGATGTACTGTTTAAGCGTCTTCAGGAGCAGGCGTACTTAAATCGCGGAATAAAAATTCTCTTTACCGATAAGAGAGTGGCAGAGGTTGAAACCGTAACTCTTTATGCTGAGGGCGGTATCAAGGAATTTGTTTTGGACTCCAATAAAAATAAGGACGCCCTTCACGATGAGGTAATCTACTTTGAGGCGACAAGGGAGGACATGGTTGTTGAGGTTGCTATGCAATATACCGATGCATACTCCGAGGCTATTATGAGCTTTGCCAACAACATCCGTACCATTGACGGCGGTATGCATGAAACCGGTTTCAAATCGGGACTTACAAGAGTAATCAATGACTATGCAAGAAAGCACAATCTTTTAAAGGAAAAGGAATCGAACCTATCAGGTGAGGACACAAGAGAGGGACTTACTGCGATTATAAGCGTTAAGGTGAGCGAGGCTCAGTTTGAGGGACAGACCAAGACAAAGCTTGGAAACTCTGAGGCAAGAACATTGGTAGAAAATGCACTCAATGACAAGTTCTCGGCGTTTTTGGAGGAAAACCCAAAGGTTGCAAAGACTATTATCGAAAAAACTCTTACCGCGTCCCGAGCAAGAGAAGCTGCGAGAAAAGCGCGTGAGGCAACCCGTAAGAATGCACAGGCAAGCAACGCATCGCTTTTGGGAAAACTTGCAAAATGTACCGATGAGGGTGCAGATTATGCAGAAATCTATATTGTCGAGGGAGATTCTGCGGGAGGTTCTGCAAAACAGGGCAGAAACAGGCGCTTCCAGGCAATTCTTCCGCTTTGGGGTAAGATGCTCAATGTTGAGAAATCAAGAATTGATAAAGTTTACTCAAATGAAAAGCTGCTACCTGTAATTCAGGCGTTGGGTGCCGGAATTGGTGAGGAATTTGATATAACGAAGCTGAAGTACGGCAAAATCATTATCATGGCCGATGCCGATGTTGACGGTGCGCACATCAGAACACTGCTGCTTACCTTCTTCTTCAGATATATGCGTCCGCTTATTGAAAACGGAAATATCTACCTTGCTCAGCCGCCGCTTTACAAGGTGTATAAGGGCAAGAATGCAAATCTTGTTGAAAAGTTCGCATATACCGATGAAGAACGAAATGCGCTTTTAGAGGAAATGGGAGCAGGCGCAAAGGTTCAGCGTTATAAGGGTCTTGGTGAGATGGACCCTCCTGAGCTTTGGGAAACAACGATGAATCCTGAAACAAGAACGATGTTGCGTGTTGAGCTTGAAGATGCGATTGCGGCAGACCAGATATTTACCGTTTTGATGGGTGATAAGGTTGAGCCGAGAAGAGAATTCATTGAAAAGCATGCAAAATATGTTTCAAATCTTGATATATAATAAAAATCCGGCACTTTAGGGTGTCGGTATTTCTAAAGACAGGAGGCTGAAAAATGGACAGAAAGTTGATTATCAATTGTGTGGGGGATTCTGTGACAGAGGGAATGACAATGGACGGACACCACACCGCCGAGTATGGAAAACATCCGTATCCTGCACAGCTTTTTACGATTCTTACTGACTGTGGATATGATGTGGAAGTAAACAACTATGGTCACGGGGGAGAAAAGGTTGCTGAAATTGCGGCTCGCTGCGGCGGAGCGGCGTGCTACTTGACGGAGGACATAGTGGTTCCGGGCGATGGCTCTGTGGTAAGTCTGGGAGTTCAACACCGGGCGGAGGACGGAAGGGCGCTTGATACGAAATTGAAGCTTTATTGCGATGGAGATGCGAGTGATGACCCGTTTGTGTTTTTTACGCAGATGTCGCATGACACAAATCCTGTTCTTATAGACGGAAACTATTATGAGATGTCCGTTCAAAATGAAAACGAAAATGTTATACGAAAAAAAGAGCCTGACGGAAAGGATACGCTTATACCAAAAGGTTCGGTGCTTTTTACTGCCAACAACAGGTGTCCTGATGTCAGCGTATTTTACGGCGGTATAAACGACAACGCAAGCCTTACTCTTGAAAGGTTTAAAAGTATATTTACAAAATGTGCCCTTGCATCAGGCGGGAAATACATTGTGCTTGGCTCAACGCATCCGCTGTGGGAAAAATGGTCGGACATAAAGGGAGAAACAAACGAAGAAAAATATGAATATTACAAAAGAGAGTGCAGAAAGACATTCGGTGTACATTTCATAGATTTATACGATGAGTTTTCAAGAAAAGGTGTGGATATAGCGCTGTCGGCAGGTTGCTTTGCGGATTTATCGGAAGAGCAGATTTGCGTGATGAGGGAAAAGCTTTCAAAGCATATAATTCCTGCAGAGTTTACATATAACGGCGAAAATGATAATGATGTGCATCTTTCCAAGGAGGGCTACAGGGTTGTGGCAGAACTGATTTTTGAAAGAATGCGACTTCTTTCCTATATTAAATAAAAAAATCCGGAACAGAGTGTTCCGGATTTTTAGTTTTACTTAAGTGCTGCTTTTAATTCTTCAACCTTGTCTGTCCTTTCCCATAAAACGCCTAAATCCTCGCGCCCCATGTGACCATAAGCGGAAAGCTGTTTGTAGATAGGCTTTCTCAGGTCTAAAGCCTTTATTATTGCGTGCGGACGAAGGTCAAACACCTTGTTTACTGCCTCGCCCAATGCATCTTCATCTACTGTGCCTGTGCCGAAGGTATCAATCATAACCGATACCGGACGGGCAACGCCGATTGCATATGCAAGCTCGACTTCACACTTCTTGGCAAGACCTGCCGCTACGATATTTTTAGCAACCCATCTTGCAGCGTATGCGGCGCTTCTGTCAACCTTTGTCGGGTCCTTGCCGGAAAACGCTCCTCCACCGTGACGGGCATATCCGCCGTATGTGTCAACAATGATTTTTCTGCCGGTAAGTCCTGAATCACCCTGCGGACCTCCTACAACAAAGTTGCCTGTCGGATTGACATAGTATTTTGTATTTTCAGTAAGAAGATTTTCCGGAACTATGGTTTTAACCACCTCACGGATTAAATCTTCGCGTATCTGGTCCAGTGTAACATCAGGTGAGTGCTGTGTTGAGATTACTATTGTATCGACAGACACGGGAACGCCGTCAATATATTCAACGGTAACCTGTGTCTTTCCATCGGGACGAAGATATGGAAGAAGTCCTGATTTTCTGACATCGGTGAGTTTCTTTGCGAGCTTGTGTGCAAGAGAAATCGGAAGCGGCATAAGCTCCGGAGTTTCGTCGCAGGCATAGCCGAACATCATTCCCTGGTCTCCGGCACCGATTGAGTTGCCGACATCGTCCTCTCCGACTTTGTTCTCAAGACCTTTGTTTACA
>JAZNTB010000052.1:0-24065 GCA_045591565.1 Clostridia bacterium | reverse complement strand
ACTCCTTGGCTCACAGAACGACATGGCTACGATCCGACTTTGATATACTAAATATACTAATGCTTAAAGAAAGGATGGGGAGTACTTTGGATATAGTTTTGAGCCGTGGGGCAGAATATATTTTATCCACGCTGGAAAATGCCGGTTTTGAAGCCTATGTCGTGGGCGGCGCTGTGCGTGACAGCCTTATGGGTAAAACCCCGTCTGATTACGATATAGCGACAAATGCAAAGCCGCGGGAAGTTAAGGCATTATTTTCTCGCACTATTGATACCGGACTGAAGCATGGAACCGTCACAGTTATTGAGAATAAGGTCGGCTACGAGGTGACAACCTATCGGATTGAAGAGGGATATCATGATATGCGCCGACCGGATAGTGTAAAATATGTGAGTAGCCTTGTTGATGACTTGAAAAGGCGGGATTTTACAATAAATGCGATGGCGTATAATCCAAAGCGTGGACTGGTTGATGAATTTGATGGAGCTGCTGATATAGAAAAAAGACTCGTACGGTGCGTAGGAGTGCCGGAAGAACGCTTTAAGGAGGATGCGCTTCGTATGCTTCGTGCAGTGCGGTTTGCGGCGTGCCTTGGTTTTGAGCTTGACCCTCAGGTTGTAAAAGCGATACGAAAGTGTGCCGTGCTTATTAAAAATATAAGTAATGAGCGTATTTTAGGCGAGATGAACAAAATTCTTCTTTGCGACCGACCGTCAAGGATAAAGCTTCTCTATGAAACAGGACTTATGAAATACATCATTCCGGAGCTTGCGAATTGTTTTAGCACCGAGCAGAATAATAAGTATCACATATACAATGTCGGAGACCATATCATGAAGGCTGTTGAAAATACCCCTAATGACTTGATTCTCCGCTGGTCGGCACTTTTGCATGATACCGGAAAGCCGGCATGCCTTAGCCGTGACTCTGCCGGAATAAACCATTTTTACGGGCATCACAGAGAAAGTGTGAGAATAGCGGATGATGTTTTGCACAGGCTGAGAATGGATAGAGATTCTATAAACGATATTCTTGTGCTTGTAGAAAATCACGATGTCAGGATAGACTCAAATCCTGCTGCAGTAAAAAGAATGCTTGCAAGAACGGGAGAAGGACTATTCATGAAGCTTTTGCTTTTGCAGGAAGCGGATAACAGGGCTAAAAATCTTAAGTTTTTAAATGAAAAGCTATCCAAGTTGCATGCCGTATATGAGCAATGTCAGCGAATTATAGCAGAAAGACAGCCATATCAGACATCGCATTTGCAGATAAACGGCAGAGACCTTATAAAACTCGGATATAAGACCGGCAGAGAAATCGGAGATACACTAAAGCTTTTACTGGATGAAGTTGTTATAGACGCGTCCTTAAACAACCGTGACTATCTTGTCAAAAGAGCGATTATATTAAAAAGAAGAAGAGATTAGCGCTTGATACGCGCAATCTCTTCTTTTGTTATAAGTCCAAACAGAAATGCAGACATAATATATGTGCACAAGGATATGAAAATACCTGTGATAAACCCTATAAAACTGTTATTGAAAGCGACTTGCAAAGGTTCTGTAATAAGCAGACAGACGATACTCATTAATGCCGTACAAAGTGCAGTTTTCAAAACATCTTTTAGCGACAACGGCAAAATGGAATGTCTCTTTACAAGCAGACGGATATTTAGTGTAAGCAGGATTACTGCCGATATAAAGCTACTTATTATGACTCCGAGAATGTTCAGCTCCGGAATACCTATCAATATATAAGAAAGAGAAATACGGACAGCTATTGCAATAAGGCTGAACCAAAAAGGAGTTATAATATCTCCTGCGGCGTGGTGTACTGAACAGATAAACTGTGTAAGTGTTACAAGAACCAGCAAGGGTGCAAGACACGAGAGCATAAGAGAGGAAGCGGTGTTGGAGAAGAGTATATCCAGTATTTCCTTTGAAAAAAACATCATAATTGCAGCACACGGGACGGAAATCGCCAGTATGATTTTAGCAGTGGAGGAAACTGAGGTGCGAAGGTGGGCGGTGTCGCCAAGAGTAATGCATCTGGTTACAACAGGCAGTATCGAGATGCCGAAAGTGGCAAGTATTCCGGCAGGAAGGTTAAACACAGTTGCAGCATAGCCTGAGTATGCACCGTAAAGCCAGCGAGCACCGTCAAAGGACAACTTCATAGTATTTGGGAGGCTACTGAAAACATCGGTATATGGCGAATATAACGAGAGAAATTGCTGTGCCGATTGGTCGGTAAAAACTATTGAGGTAAGACGGTTTCGTATTACCGAGGTTTCTAAAAGACCAAGACTGCCCGAAACAACAGATACAGCGGTCATGGGAAGTGCAATACCGGCGATGGAGCGGATAATATCGCGCCGCCTGTTCTCGGGCGAAAATGGAGCATTTTCTCGCTTGTACGGAAAACACATAAGAAAAAGAATCAGAGTTGCAAAGGCTTCGCCGATGGTGACACCGAAAACTGAGGCAGCAGATGCGTATTTCAGAGAGAAGGCAGAGAACCATGACGCAAGACAGTAACCGGCAATAAGCTTTATAAAAGCTTCAATAACCTGTGATATGGCAGTGGGCGTCTGGTGAGAATAGCCTTGATAAAGGCTTTTGTAAACAGCGCCTAAAGCCACAAACAATATGGAGGGGGAAATAGCCCTGATTGCAAGCGAGGCTTTTGGGTCCTTCATTGAAAGCGCAAAAAAATCCGCACCAAAAAACATTGCAACGGAAGCGAAAAGTCCGAGAATTAACATAAGTGCAGTCGTAAAGGAGAGGGCGAAGTGTATGTTTCCTTTCTTTTTGAGCGGAATTGATTCTGCTATGTACTTTGAAAGCGCAAAAGGGATTCCGGAGGTGATAAGGGACAGTAGCATAATATAGACGGAAAATGCCGTCTGGTATATTGCCATGCCCTGCTCGCCGAGAATATAGGTAAGAGGTATTTTCAAAATGGCACCAAGCACTTTTGATATGGTGTTTGCAATGATTAAAATGAGTGTTCCCTTCAAAAAGGACTCTGTTTTCATAATAAAAATCCCTTTCTTTGATTTTTGAAAGTTGGTAAAAAATGTCAAAACTATGCAAAATTTATGGGGGAATTTGTCAAAAGTGACAATTTTATCGGTATAAATTCAAGTAAAATGCTAAAATTTCTCAATAAACTATTGACAAGCACAGTTATTTATAATAAAATGTGTATTCGTAGGGGGAATGCTAATATTCCCGATTATAAAAATTTTTTAGGAGGATAACACCATGAATAAGTCAGAATTAGTTGTAGCTGTTGCAGAAAAAGCAGCATTGTCAAAGAAAGACGCAGAAAAGGCTGTAAGCGCAGTTGTTGACGCAATCACAGGTGCTTTGGCAGACGGAGATAAAGTACAGCTCGTTGGTTTCGGTACATTTGAAGTTAGAGCAAGAGGCGCAAGAACAGGCAAGAACCCACGCACAGGCGAGGCTATCAAGATTGCTGCATCAAAAGTTCCTGCATTCAAGGCTGGTAAGGCTTTAAAGGACATCGTAAACAAATAAGTTTAAATGTTCAGAAAGCTTCCCGAAATATGGGAAGCTTTCTTTTCGTTAGGAGGAAATATGAGACTTGACAAATATTTAAAAGTATCACGGCTTATAAAGCGAAGAACAATCGCAAATGAAGCATGTGATGCGCAGCGCATTGAGGTTAACGGGAGGATTGTAAAAGCGTCCTATGATGTAAAGGTAGGCGACATAATTGAGATACACATGGGAGAGAAAACAATCAAGGTTGAAGTTTTGCAGGTTTTGGAGCATGTACTCAAAAACGATGCAAGCCTTATGTACAAAGTTTTGTAATATAAAAAAAGCACCTTCATATACTGTAAAAAAGGAAGGTGCATTTTTTATGGATAACGAGAATTTTGTGAAAAACCAGATGCTCACTCTGGAAAACAGAGAAAAGTTTACTATTGGCATGGTGGAAAATGTAGAAAGCTTTTCGGAGGAGGAAGTAGTTTTGAAAACCGCTACGGGCGGACTTTTGGTATCCGGAAAAAATCTGAGACTGGAAGACCTTTCAATAGAGGACGGAAATGTTTTTCTGACCGGAAGAATTAACCGGATGGATTTTGTTGACATAAAGGAAAAACGCAGTCTTTTTGCGAGCTTGTTCAGGTAGGAATAAGGTATGGTTATATCGGCATCGTATGAAATACAGACCTTTTTAGTATCTGTAATTTTAGGGGTTGGGATAGGAACTTTGTATGACATTGCAAGGGGACTGAAATTCACACTTAAAAAGACGGCATTTGCTGATGCTTTTATGTGGATAAGCGTGATAGTGTTCTCGGGATTTTTATGGTTTGAATACCAAAATGGTGAAATCAGGTGGTATATGGTAACGGGCGCACTCTTGAGCGCGTTAATATACTTTTTGACGATAAGTAAATATGTTTTAATTGTGGCCTCTTTTTTGTTGGAAAAAACATACCGTTTTTTTCATATAATTTTCAAATTACTCTTGACACCGCCTAAGTTTTTATGTAAAATATTAGGTGTATATGTAAAATGGTTAAATCTTAAATTCTTAGGGAAAGTTAAAGAGGAAAACAATGAAAAAAAGACCTAGATTTAAAGTTAATGCTATGACATGTTTGATAGTGGTAACAGTCCTTGCTTCTGTCACCATGATTGTGAAAGGATTTGTACTTCAGCCGATAATTTCTGCGAACGAAAAGAAGGCTCAAGAGATAGAGGAAAGCATTGAGTACGAAAATCGTCGCATAGAGGAAATTGATTCTATGATTGAAAAGGTCGGAACCGACGAATACATAGAAAAGGTTGCAAGAGAAAAACTGGGCATGATTAAGTCTGACGAAATTGTTTTCGTAGACATATCCGGTCAGTAATACTACAGGGGGAAGCACTAATTTATGGAATTGGAAATCGGAAGCATCGTTGAAGGAAAAGTTACAAGTGTAATGCCTTTTGGAGCATTTGTTTCTCTGCCGGACAATAAATCGGGACTTGTGCATATTTCGGAAATAACGAAGGAATATATAAATGACATAAACGATTATGTAAAGCAGGGAGATGCAGTAAAGGTAAAGGTTATTGGAGTTGACAAGGCAGGAAAGATAGGACTTTCCATAAAAAAGGCTGTCAGCGAAGCAAGAGCTAAGGCGGCTCCTTCAAACGAACCGATACGACCTGCCGATATTGATTGGAATGCACGCAATGATGAGGAGTTGTCCTTTGAAGATAAGCTGTCGCGGTTTAAGAAGGATGCGGATGAGAAAATGCTTGCGCTTAAGCGTTCAAATGAGTCGAAGCGCTCAGGCGGATATCGCAGAGGTGGCAGTACATATTGATTTTATAAAGGGGGACATTTTCCCTCTTTTTGTGTTTATGGAAAGGAAGTTTGGTTATGAAAGCGGACAAGCTTAATTTAACAATGCTCACTGATTTTTATGAGTTCACGATGTCACACGGTTTTTTTGCCGAGGGAATGGGCGATAAGACAGCGTATTTTGATATGTTTTTCAGAACTGTTCCGGATGATGGCGGTTTTGCTATTATGGCTGGCATAGAGCAGCTTATCGACTACCTGAAAAATCTTGAATTCACAGAAAGTGACATTGAGTATTTGCGGAGTAAAAAGCTGTTTTCAGAGGAATATCTTGAATATCTTAGAAGCTTTGAGTTTAGGTGTGATGTATGGGCAATACCTGAGGGAACACCGATATTCCCGGGTGAGCCGATTGTGACAGTGAGAGGAACTGCCTCTCAGGCGCAGTTCATTGAAACAATGATACTTTTAACCATAAACCATCAAAGCTTGATAGCTACAAAAGCTAACAGAATTGTGCGTGCTGCAGGAGATATTCCGGTTATGGAATTTGGCTCACGCAGGGCACAGGGCGCTGATGCGGCAATTTTGGGCGCGAGAGCGGCATATATCGGCGGATGCATTGGAACGGCTTGTGCGATTGCTGACCGTGAATACGGAGTACCGGCGCTTGGAACTATGGCTCACAGCTGGATACAGATGTTTGATACAGAATATGAAGCCTTCGCGGCATATGCCCGACAGTATCCAGATAACTGTACTTTGCTTGTTGACACATATAATGTTTTAAAATCAGGAATTCCAAATGCAATAAAGGTTTTTGATGAGGTTCTGTCACCTATGGGAAAAAGACCAAAGGGTGTGAGAATTGACTCGGGAGATATCACATATCTTTCAAAAAAATGCCGCAAGATGCTCGATGATGCAGGATATCCTGATTGCGGGATATGTGCATCAAATTCACTGGATGAGTATATCATCCGTGATACGCTCATGCAGGGAGCAAAAATAAATTCCTTCGGAGTTGGTGAGAGGCTGATAACCTCAAAATCATCACCTGTGTTCGGCGGAGTTTATAAGCTGGTGGCAGTTGAGGATGAAGCCGGAAATGTTATACCGAAAATAAAAGTGTCAGAGAATGTGGCGAAGATAACAACGCCTGGCTTTAAGCAGGTTTATAGACTCTATTCAAAGGAGTCGGGTGCGGCTATTGCGGATGTTGTTACGCTTTTTGGCGAGGAAATCGACAGCGAAAAGCCATATGAGCTTTTTGATCCGGAGCATACATGGAAGAGAAAAACCGTGACAAACTATTATGTGCGTCCGCTTTTAAAACAGATATTCAAAAACGGAAAATGCGTATATGAAAATCCGGATATCAATGTTTTGAGAGAATACTGCCGTCTTGAGATAGAAAAGCTCTGGGACGAGGTAAAGAGATTTGAAAATCCACATGAATATTATGTTGACTTATCCCGTGATTTATGGCAGATGAAATACGAACTTTTGGAGAAATTTCAATAATGGATACACTTATAATAAAGGAGATAACTGCACAAAAGATGCAGGAAGCAGGGCAAATTATAAGGGACGGCGGAATTGTAGCATTTCCGACTGAAACTGTGTATGGACTTGGCGCATCGGCGTATGACGACAATGCAGTTAAGAATATTTATAAGGCAAAGGGAAGACCTTCAGATAATCCGCTAATCGTGCATATTGCAGACATAAAGGATGCCGAAGGGGTGGCAAGGGAAATTCCGGAGAATGCAAAGAAACTGATGGAAAGGTTTTGCCCGGGACCGCTTACGCTGATTTTGAAGAAACGCCACGATATAAGTGATACTGTTACGGCAGGGCTTGACACGGTAGGTGTGAGAATTCCGTCACATCCTGTGGCACGAGAGTTTATAAAGGCGGCAGGTGTGCCGATAGCTGCACCGAGTGCAAACCTGTCAGGAAGGCCAAGCCCTACTGCCGCAGAGCATGTGATTGCAGATATGAAAGGCAGAGTTGATGCCATTATTTGCGCAGGAAAGTCCAGTGTCGGCGTGGAATCTACTATCATTGATGTAACAGGCAGTGTGCCGATAGTTCTTCGTCCGGGCGGAATTACACCGAACGATATCGAAGATGTTTGCGGCAGCGTGATGATTGACAGGCATGTAACAGAAAATGTTTCTTTGGAGGAACAGCCGAAGTGCCCGGGGATGAAGTATCGACACTACGCACCTGACGCAGAGGTGATAGTGGTTGAGGGAACAAGACAGGCGACTGCGAAAAAAATTTCCGAGCTTGCAGAAATGAAAGCCGGAAAAAAAGTGGGTGTTCTTGGAGAGGACTTAGACGGAATTGGCGATATGTTTATTTCGTCAGGAAAAAACAATAAGGAGCTTGCAAGCGTGCTTTTTGGAGCACTAAGGAGCTTTGATGAAAACGGCATAGATACTGTTTTTGTACAGTTTTGTCCGGATACAGGCTACGGACTTGCGGTAAAGAACCGCCTTTACAAAGCTGCGGGCGGAAATGTAATTTATACCGAATAGAATACGGAGTAAAGAATATGAATGTACTTTTTGTTTGTACGGGAAATACCTGTCGCTCACCAATGGCGGCGGCACTTTTTAATAAAATAGCAACTGAGCTTAATCTTGATGTAAGGATTGAATCTGCCGGACTGTTTGCACAGGACGGAGAACCTGCATCAGCGGAGGCGGTTGTTGCGATGAAGAAATATGATATTGACCTTTTGGGGCATCATTCGCAGAGTATAAATACAGAGCTTTTAGAAAAAAGTGATTTGATTTTGACAATGACGACGGCACATAAAATGGTGCTGGAAGCGTCGGCACCTGATAAAACCTATACCCTTTGCGAGTTTGCAGGAGGAGAGGAAGATATTGCCGACCCGTACGGCGGCGATGTGGAGGAATACGAGGAATGTGCCGAAGCACTTTATTCTGCGCTAAAAAAGGTGGCTGGGAAACTTGATAATAGAACGAATGACAAAGAGTGATGCAAAAGAGCTTGCGGAACTTGACAAAATTTGTTTTGCTGTACCGTGGTCGGAAAAGTCTTTCCGAGAGGAAGCAGAGAATAATATAGCAAGGTATTTTGTTGCAAAAGAGGATAGAAAAATTATTGGCTACGGCGGATTCTGGTGCACGGTGGATGAAGGGCAGATTACCAATATTGCAGTATTGCCGCAATATCGAAAAAGAGGCGTTGCATCAAGGCTTTTAGAAAGTATAATAGCCGAGGCAAAAGAGTTTGAAAGGCTTGTTTTAGAGGTAAGAGAAAGTAATAGTGCTGCGATTGCACTTTACGGTAAATTTGGTTTTAAAAGGGTAGGTATGCGGAAGAATTTTTACCATTCTCCTACAGAAAACGCGATTATAATGATACGGGGAGAAGAATGATGGATACATATATTCTGGGGATTGAAAGCTCCTGCGACGAAACTGCTGCGAGTGTAGTAAAAAACGGCAGAGAGGTTTTGTCGAATGTTATCAATACTCAAATAGATTTTCATAAAAAGTATGGCGGAGTTGTGCCGGAGATTGCCTCGAGAAAGCATATTGAAAACATCGATACGGTGATAGATGAGGCGCTATCCGAAGCAGGAATGACGCTTGCAGACATTGATGCAGTGGCAGTAACAAACGGTCCGGGGCTTGTAGGGGCGCTCTTGGTGGGCGTATCTGCAGCAAAGGCAATAGCATACGCAAGCGGAAAACCGCTTGTGCCGGTACATCATATAAGAGGTCACATAACAGCTAACTTTATCGCTCATAAGGATTTAGAGCCGCCGTTTGTATGCCTTGTTGCATCAGGTGGACACAGCCACATTGTTCTGGTTCGTGACTATACCGAGTTCGAGGTGTTGGGAAGAACCCGTGATGATGCGGCAGGCGAGGCCTTTGATAAAATTGCAAGAGTTTTAGGACTTGGTTATCCGGGCGGACCTCTTGTAGATAAGCTTGCAAAGGAAGGAAACCCTGAAGCTATCAGTTTCCCGAGAGTTAAAATGGATAAAGATTCACTTGATTTCAGCTTTTCGGGAGTAAAAACTGCGGTTATAAATTATATTCACAAGGCAGAAATGAAGGGCGAGGAAATAAACCGTGCCGATGTTGCCGCAAGCTTTCAAAATGCGGTTACCGATGCTCTTTGTGAGCACACCATTGAAGGTGCAAAAAGATGCGGGGTAAAAACTGTTGCGCTTGCAGGAGGCGTTGCCGCAAACAGCGACCTGCGCCGCAAAATGACAGCAGAGTGCGAAAAGCACGGCATAAAGGTTGTTTATCCACCACCGGTACTTTGTACCGATAATGCGGCAATGATTGCAGCAGCCGGCTACTACAGCTTCAAAAAGGGCGAGCGCGCAGAGCTTGACTTGAATGCTGTACCTAATCTGCCACTTTAAAAACTATAACGGAGAGAAAATATGCAGAATAAAATCAGAAATTTTTGTATAATAGCACATATTGACCATGGAAAGTCTACACTTGCTGACAGACTTTTAGAGCTTACCGGAGAAGTGTGTGAAAGAGATATGGAGGAACAGCTCCTTGACGATATGGATTTGGAGCGTGAAAGAGGCATAACAATAAAAGCACACGCCGTAAAGCTTAAGTATAAGGCAAAGGACGGCGAGGAGTATACGCTTAATCTTATTGACACGCCGGGGCATGTTGACTTTAACTATGAGGTTTCACGGAGCTTAGCAGCTTGTGAGGGCGCGATCTTGATAGTTGATGCATCTCAGGGTATAGAAGCACAGACTCTTGCCAACACATATCTTGCGGTTGAACACAATCTTGAAATTGTGCCGGTAATAAACAAGATAGATTTGCCAAGTGCAAACCCTGAAAATGCAATAAAGGAAATTGAGGATATAATCGGTATTCCTGCCGAGGACGCACCGAGGGTTTCTGCTAAAACCGGACTCAATGTAGAGGAAGTTTTAGAGGCAATAGTAGAAAAAATTCCGTCACCGCAAGGGGATGCTGATGCGCCTCTAAAGTGTTTGATATTTGATTCATACTATGATAGCTATAAGGGCGTTATTGTATATGTACGAGTAAAGGACGGAAAGCTCAAAACGGGCGACCGTATACGCATGATGGCAACAGGAGCAGAGTTTGATGTGGTTGAGGTAGGCTCAATTCATCCGTCGGGACTTATTCGTCGTGACGAGCTCTCAGCAGGCGATGTAGGATACATTGCAGCGAGCATAAAGTCGATACAGGATACCCGTGTCGGTGATACTGTCACCAAGAGCGAAAATCCGGCATCCGAGCCACTACCGGGATATAAGAAGGTAAATCCAATGGTTTATTGCGGTATCTATCCTGCAGACGGTGCGCAGTATGAAGACCTAAAGGAAGCACTCGCAAAATTGCAGCTAAATGACGCATCCTTAATGTTCGAGCCGGAAACATCAATAGCACTTGGATTTGGCTTCCGTTGCGGATTTTTAGGACTTTTGCACATGGAAATTATTCAGGAGCGTTTAGAGCGTGAATACAATCTTGACCTTGTAACAACGGCACCGAGTGTTATTTATAAAGTTCATAAGACCAACGGAGAAATGGTTATGGTATCCAATCCTGCAAATCTGCCTCCGGCTGTTGAGACAGAATATATGGAAGAACCTATGGTAAAGGCAGATATAATGGTGCCGGTTGACTTTGTGGGTAATGTTATGGAGCTTTGTCAGGAGCGACGCGGAATATTCAAGAATATGACATATATCGAAACAACCCGTGCTCAAATTCATTATGAGCTACCGTTAAATGAGATAATTTATGACTTTTTTGATGCACTAAAGTCAAGAACAAAGGGCTATGCATCCTTTGACTACGAGCTTAAAGAATATATGCGTGCAGACCTTGTAAAGCTTGATATGCTTTTAGCAGGGGAGCAGGTGGACGCACTTTCCTTTATAGTGCATAAGGACAGTGCGTACACAAGGGGAAGAAAGATGGCAGAAAAGCTTAAAGAGGCTATTCCACGCCAGCTTTTTGAAGTACCGATTCAGGCGGCAATAGGCTCGAAGATTATTGCGCGTGAAACGGTCAAGGCGATGCGCAAGGATGTGCTTGCAAAGTGCTACGGCGGGGATATTACCCGTAAGAAGAAGCTTCTGGAAAAGCAAAAGGAAGGCAAAAAGCGTATGCGTCAGGTAGGAAGTGTTGAAATTCCTCAGGAGGCATTTATGTCGGTATTAAAGCTTGACCAGTAATTCTTGGAATGAAAGCAGTGAAAAAAATCACAATATCTTGAAGAAATTTTGTAAGCAGGTTGAATAAAAAAAGACTTCCAGAGGAAGTCTTTTTTTATTCAGGATTTCGGGCATCCGGAAAATACTGTTTTCCGTCCTTTGAGGTTATTTGCCATACCGGAATTAGTACCGCCGATTTATGAAAGACTGTGCTATCCGGTAGCGAATATCCAAGTTCAAGAGAGGATATATGTGTACCGGTTTTAATATCAGCAGCAGTGTCTATAAGAATTGATGTAATGCTTTTAAGGGCAGTATCCGGTTCATTAGTATTAATCGTATTAAACCACATTCCGGAAACTGATGTAACAATTTCGCCTGAAACCGAAACCGTGACCGAAGAATTGAATACTGGCAAGGAATTTGAATAGTTATAAAAGGTAACAGCGGTGGAGTTTTCGGATTTTTGGGAAGAAACTTCTGCCCCGCTAAGGTCAAAACCTATGTTTTTTAAAAACTCTGCCGCGACATTTTGGGGATTTTTATCGGTTGAAATACCGTCTTTCGATATTGAGCTTTCATATATAAAACTATTTCCCGAAAAGCTTACTTTTTTGCTGCCTACAGAAAAGGAATTATCGCCTGAAAGAGTGTAGGAATCCCCGAGAAGAAGTGCCGCAAATTCATCATAGCTTGTAATAACATTTTCTACTTCGGAGTATGGTGTTTTTTGGGACTTTGATGGGATAATGTTTCTGTCAATGGTTATTCCGTTATTTTTTAAAACTTCTACCGTAGAAGAAATTACTTCAGGAGATATTCTGTCCGACTCCGTTAAAATTGTGGTAAGGAGGAAAAGGTCAACAATTAGAAATAATGCAATAAGTATAGTTTTTGCTCTGCTCCAATTCATACAATTCCTCCTTTTACTGTGCAAGTATGTTATCAATGTTTATAAACCAGTCGGGCGTTTTTTCGCCGATAGAAAGGTCATCAATATATGCGGGGTACATTTTAATGATATTTATTTGACTCATCGAATCCTGATATCTTGCAATAACTTTGTCTAACGCTTCGATATAAAGCGGAGACTGAGCTAAATATCCGGCAGATGTGTACTTTCTAAGAATTTGTGAGTACGCTGTAAGGTATCCGTTTTGAATAGTTGCTGAAACTGCGCTTGTGTCATTGAATTTGATTGGCAACCCATCTGCTGTATAGTCAAAGGTGAGGTGCTGAACTGCGCCAGTGGTCAGGGAAGAAGTCAAAAGCATATCTGTGCCTATGCCTGTTGCTGCATTTACTGTGTCTACAAATTCAGCGATTTTTGAGACTTCCGAATATGTTTCATCGGAAGAATCTAAAAGCTTGATGCCGTTGTCACTTGCAGTAAAGGTCAGAATTCCGTCGGGTGAAATTTTGAGTATACCGTTGTTTTCCACAAAAACCAGAGAACCGTCAGCTTCGGTATAGCGCCACACAGTATTTGGATTTATAGAAAAAGCGGTAAGAATGCCGCTGATAACTTTATGGTTGGTGCCATTATCCCTGATGACTGGATTTGAAGACACAAAAACCTCAGAGGGGATAGGGTCGGAATAAATCGGTATCATAGGAGATAGGAATGTCCGCTGATCGCCGAAATCCTTATCAAAGTTCATTTCAAAAGAGTAATTGATAACTGATTGGTCGTCAACATTTGTCTCAGCAGCTCTTTGAATGATTGGACTGATTTCTGCGGAGGAAATATCTATACGGAAAAATGCGTTTGCAACATTGTCATTTATGTAAACTTGTCCGTTTTCGCTTATAACGATATCGGAAAATCCGGAGAAACTGAGCTCACATGATGAAATTCCTGAAAGCGCTGCAAAGTTTTGTGCAGAAAAGCTACACGGATATGAAAGGTAAATAGACTTTGATGTAAGCGAAGAATACCAGTTATCAGGCAGAACCGAAACGACATTCTTTTGAGATTGCGTGAATGCCTTTTTCAAAACGGACTCCACCGACGAGTAAATCTCGGGAAATTCCTGAGAGGTGCGTAGGTATTCAAATCTGCTTGACTGATATCCTGTATTTATAATAATCTTTTCCGGAACGGCAAGCTGCCTTGTGAGTGAAAAGGAGCTTTTCCTTGAAACATTTCCCATATTAAAAAAATTATAGCCCGAAGGCCATAATTTTTTATCAACCAATATATTTTCGGCCAACATGAGATTGACGATTATGAGAAGTATCAGGATAATACTCTTAATTCGTTCTTTATTCATTGTTTACCTCTATTTTAAGAAATTCAAAACATTTACAGTTAAGCTTTTTAGCTTATCAACTGTACTCTTTTTAACTTTTGAAATGTTGATGTGAACAACCTGATCGCTGCCGCCCTTTTCGGCATACACAACAAAGGTGTTATTGCCGGAAGGAAGATCAACAACAGTGCTGTAAAGACCGCTTGCACCTATCTGTTTTGCAGATTTTATTAGGTGGCATGTATCGTTTTCAGGTGAGTATCTGTAAACTCTTACAACTGTACCTGCAGCACCTACTGCAGAGATTGTGTATGTCTTATCCGAGGTTGATGCAGAAAGTGCCTGAGGTCTTTTTATGTATATAAGACTCGATGAACTGCCCTGAGCTGTAAGTGGTATTAAGTTTTCATAAGCCGCAAAGGATGCACACGGTACTGAGAAGAGTACCAGAAGCGAAAGCAGCATGGAGATGATCCTTTTTTTCATTAATAACAATCCTTTCAAAGTATAAACGAGATACCATTTCCTATTCTAATATACATATTATAGCATAAATGTATTACAAATCAATTACAGCGCATTTAAAATAAGATAACATTTATAGTGGTACAGAAATAATAACTTCAGTGCCTTCTCCCTGCTCGCTGGTTATGGTTATATTTCCGCCGAGCTGGTTCATAATCTGTTTTGCGATAGCAAGGCCAAGACCTGTACCTCCGGTTTCACGGGAACGCGCCTTATCCACTCGATAAAAACGCTCAAAAATTCGGGATAGGTTTTCTTTTGGGATTCCAATACCATTATCACGGACTTTTATAAAAGCAGCTTTTGACAAAACTTCGTAAGATACTTCAATTTTGCCATGTTCCGGAGTATATTTGATTGCATTTGAGATTATGTTTATAATAACCTGTTCAAGCTTGTCACGGTCGCTCATAACATATGAAACATTCGTACCCGGAGAAAAACGAATGGATTGATGCTTTTCCTTTGCCGAGAAAAACATTCTCTCTATAATGCCGGACAAAAATTCTGAAAGCTCGATTTTTTCAAATGGTCTGACCTCGTACTGTCCCTCGTCAAGACGGGAGAGTGTGAGGAGGTCTTTTACAATTCGGGTCATTCTGTCAGCCTCTGCAGCGATTGTACTCAAGAATCTGTTCTGCGTCTGAGAATCAGTAGGCATATCCATAAGAGTTTCGGCGTAGGACTTAACTGTTGTAAGGGGAGTCCGCAGCTCGTGTGAAACATTTGCGACGAATTCCCGGCGTGAATGTTCGAGCTTTTGCTGACTTGTAATGTCGTGCATTACGACAAGTATACCGCCGACCTTGTTTTCGATGTTAAACGGAGCAAAGGTAAATCTGATTACCTTATTGCCGATAGTTGTCTGGCGTTCTGTTTTTTCCTCACCGTTTATATAAATAAGGCTTCCGATAGAAATGTCGGCGTCAATCTCCTTAAAGAATGTATCAAAGCGAATATCGTCATAATACTGTCTGCCGATCATCTTCTTAGCTTCCGGATTTATGTGGATAAGCCTGCCGGAAAGGTTAAAGGCAAGAATACCGTCGGTCATATTATTAAGAATGGTTTCAACCTTATTTTTTTCGGAGTTAACCTCGCCTATGGTGTGCCTGAGCGCCGTTGACATATAACTGAAGGTGTTGGCAAGAATACCAATTTCATCATTGGAATCTGAGGAAACCGCAGTATCGAATTCTCCGGATGCGATGCGCTCTGCACTGCGTGTTAAGTCGGTAATAGGCTTGGTTATTGTTCTGCTGAACAAAAGACCTAATATGAGAGCGATTAATACCGCAAAGGCCAAAGCCTCAACGAGAATAAAAAGTATATTTCTTGTAATTGAATTAATTTCGTTTTTGGTATCCTTTACATATACGATATATGCAGGCGAGTTATTGACATTAACAGGAACTGCATAATCCATATAGCTTTTTTCGGTGTCGGAAATGTTTCCGGTCTTGCCGGTCATAGCTGTGATTATGTTATCGCTTTTCTCAAGGGAGACACTGCTTGATGGGTCGGAGGTCCTGATAATATTTCCGGTCTTTGCATCAAGAATACCGTAGAAACGGTAGGTGTCTATTCCAAGAGGTCCCATATAGGAGCTGACAATGTCCCACACGCCGTCAGCACCGCTTGATGCGGCACTTTTTTCCAGCTCTGAAACGAGGGAGGGGGAAAACACCTTTTCCATCATTACAGAAAACTCGTTATTATAGAATTTTACTATATTGGTCGTAAGGAACGAGCCTATAACAACAACTATTGCCAGTATAGCAAGAATAAAGATAGAAGCTATCTTGGTCTGTATGCTTTTAAACATTTTATCACGCCTTGTTAAAGTAATAGCCCACACCGCGCTTGGTGATTATGTATCGCGGCATACCCGGGTCATCTTCGATTTTTTCACGAAGCCGTCTTACGGTTACATCAACTGTACGCACATCACCGTAATATTCATAGCCCCAGACATTTTCGAGAAGATTTTCACGGGAGAAAATCTTTTCCGGCTGAGTTGCAAGGAATTTTAAAAGTTCAAACTCACGAAGAGTGATGTCGATAACCGTACCGCGCTTTAAGACTTCATATCTTTCCATATTAATGGTAAGCTCGCCCGAAGTGATTGAATTGGAGGACTCCTGTGAAGTCTGTGCACGATCGATTGAAGTTCTTCTGAGGTTTGCCTTAACACGGGCAGTAAGCTCACGGATAGAGAAAGGCTTTGTCATATAGTCGTCTGCACCAAGCTCAAGACCTAAAACCTTATCAACTTCCTCCTCGCGTGCTGTGAGCATTATAATCGGAGTCGAAGATTTTTCGCGAACCTTTTTGCATATCTCAAACCCGTCCATACGAGGAAGCATAACATCAAGAAGAATAAGGTCAGGATTTTCAGAGAGTGCAAGCTCAAGACCGGTCTGTCCGTCTGTTGCGTAAAGAACGCTGTAGCCTTCTTTCTCCAGATTGAATTTCAAAATATCTACAATGGCCTGTTCATCTTCTATTATGAGAACACATCTTTCGTCCATTTTATTACATCCTTTCGACAAAAATATATAAATATATACATTATTATTGTAACAGAATATATGAAAATCTTCAATAGTAAATTCAAAAAAAGTTGAAAAAAGGACAGACGCATAAAATTACGACTGTCCAATGGCGTATTATTCAATAAATCCGGTTTCGGTTTCAGGCTCAATGACGACGGTATCCTTGATTTCGTTATAGAAATTTGCAACAGTTGTTTCGTAGTACGGAAGAACATATATTGAAGCAAGACCTAAAGTCAGAACGCAAAGAATTTCCCAACCGATAAAGGAAAGCTCTAAAATGAACAGCTCCATTTTGTGACCTTCCATGATACGCATACTTTGCTTTATGGCATCCTGAGGAAGCATATCGTTGTTTTCTGCAAGAATGTAAGGCGCCATTGAGTAGGACAGAGCCTTGATTATTCCGGGAACTATCAAAAGTAATGACCAGAGCAGGGTGAGAATATAGGTCATAATATAAAGAGCTATGGCGTTTCCGCAAAGACGCGGTTTTTTGAATATATCAAAGAGCATCATAAACTCCGGCATAATTCCTTTTGTAAGATTTAAGTGAATGGTGATAAGCTGTAGTTCAAAAAGTATGGTTGCTACGAAAGTTAAGCCACCCCCGATAACAGGGAAATAGTCAAGTACTAAAACAATACCTAAAAATGCAAGATAAATAAGCACAAAAACGCCTATTTGTCCCGAAATTTGTTGTTTTGATTTTTCTTTTATTGCAATTCTGTCCATAAAAATCCCCCTTGGTTATTATACTAATAGCTTCACGATATCATAAAAAAATCAATTTGTCAATGTGTCATATAGCAAATGTTTTAAAACTGTAAATTTGAGGTAAAATATTGACTAAATGCCATAAATTATGATATAATAAAAATAATTGTTGTGTTCGGAAATATTAATGGAGGTAAAGTAGTGACAAAAAAAAGTAAATTAAAGATAATACCATTGGGCGGTCTTGATGAGATAGGAAAAAATATGACCGTCATAGAGTTCGGAAATGAAATGGTAATGGTAGATTGCGGAATGGCATTCCCTGATGATGATATGCCGGGAGTGGATCTTGTCATCAATGACATTTCGTATGTGGAAAAGAACAGGCATAAGCTAAAGGGAATTTTCCTTACCCACGGTCATGAGGACCATATAGGGGGACTGCCTTATTTCCTAAGACAGGTTAATGTTCCGGTTTACGGAACAAGACTGACGATAGGTCTTGTAGAGCATAAGCTAAAGGAGCATAACCTTTTGTCAAAGGTGAAGCTCGTAAGGGTGAAGTACGGCGACAATGTGCGTGTCGGTAATGCATTTTCTGTAGAATTTGTACGGACAAATCATTCTGTTGCAGACTCTGCCGCGCTTGCAATAAGAACCCCTGCGGGAGTAGTTCTGCATATGGGTGACTTTAAGGTCGACACAACACCTATTGTAGGAGAAATGATAGACCTTGCAAGACTGGGTGAGCTTGGCCGTGAGGGTGTGGTTGCTCTCATGTCAGACAGTACCAATGTTGAACGCCCGGGGTATGCGATGAGTGAGCGTACCGTCGGTAACAGGTTTAACGAAATCTTTAAGAATTGCAAAAAGAGGATTATCGTTGCGACCTTTGCGTCAAATGTCCACAGAGTTCAGCAGATAATAAATGCTGCTGTAGAAAACGGCAGAAAGGTTGCTGTTTCAGGCAGAAGTATGGAAAATATAGTTGAGATTTCAATACTTTTGGGATATATGAAAATTCCGGAGGGAGTATTGATAAATCTTGACAATATCGGCAGATATCCGCCGGAAAAAATTGTTATAATAACAACCGGTTCACAGGGTGAGCCGATGAGTGCACTTTCGCGTATGGCGTTTTCGGATCACAGAAAGGTAGAGGTTACAAGGGACGACCTGATAATAATTTCCGCAACACCAATTCCCGGTAACGAAAAATCTGTGTCAAATGTCATAAATGAGCTTTTTAAAATAGGAGCGGAGGTTATATATAAATCTCTTGCTGAAGTGCATGTATCGGGACACGCTTGTCAGGAGGAGCTGAAAATGATACTGGCTCTTACAAAGCCAAAGTATTTTATACCGGTTCACGGTGAACACCGCCACCTGATGCTGCATGCAGACCTGGCTAAGAATATGGGAATTGACCAGACATTCGTTCTGCAAAACGGAAGTGTTTTAGAGATTGGAGCGAAATCTGCAAAAGTTACGGGTAATGTGACGGCAGGAAAGATTCTGGTAGACGGACTCGGCGTAGGGGATGTGGGAAACATCGTCCTTCGTGACCGAAAGCTTCTTGCGCAGGACGGACTGATAGTTGTTGTAACAACTATTTCTTCAAAAACAGGAGAGATTATCTCAGGACCGGATATCATTTCACGAGGTTTTGTATATGTGAGAGAATCTGAGGACCTGATGGCGAAAATCCGTGAAATAGCGCGGGATAGTATAGAAAACTGCAAGCATTTGAAAACAAACGATTGGGCAACGATGAAAAATGCTATGAAGAACAGTGTATACCGCTATATTTACGATGTAACAAAGAGGAGCCCGATGATAATGCCTATCATCATGGAAGTCTGATTTAATTTTTACACAAGAGAATTTTCAGGAGGGGAACATGGACTTTTTTTCGATTTTATCTTTAGTAGGTGGCCTTGCGCTTTTCCTTTACGGAATGGATGTAATGGGGGACGGACTCAAGAAGCTTTCGGGAAGTAAGCTTGAAATGATTTTGAGTAAACTGACCTCAAACAGATTTAAAGGCTTTTTGCTCGGTTTTTTAGTGACCGCTGTTATACAAAGCTCGTCAGCAACAACAGTTATGCTTGTGGGATTTGTAAATTCTGGCATAATGAACCTTGGACAGACGATAAGTATTATAATGGGTGCTAATGTCGGAACTACAGTAACATCGTGGCTTTTGAGTTTGTCAGGACTGAGCGGGGATACTTTCTGGATTAAAATATTTAAGCCGTCGTCCTTTACTCCGATACTTGCCGCTGTCGGCATTCTGCTTAATATGGCAGGGAAGAGTGATAAGCAGAAATATATAGGTTCTATTCTGCTTGGCTTTTCTGTGCTGATGTTCGGTATGGACGCTATGAGTGATGCTGTTTCCGGTCTTAAGGACAGTCCTTCTTTTGCAAAGATACTTATTATGTTTAAAAATCCTGTTCTTGGAATTTTGGCGGGAACTATTCTTACTGCAATTATACAGTCTTCATCAGCATCGGTTGGTATCCTGCAGGCACTTGCTATTACCGGAACAATTAATTTTTCAACGGCATTTCCGATTATCCTCGGACAGAATATCGGTACTACTATTACCCCGATTTTGTCGGCTATAAACGGAAACACAGACTCTAGGCGAGTGGCACTTTCCTGTCTGTATATAAAGATTTTAGGCGTTTTGGCAGTAACAATCCCATTTTATCTTTTAAATTCGGTGTTTAGCTTTGGGTTTATGAATGACATTGTAAGTGCAGCCTATATAGCAATAATTCATACTGTGTTCAATGTTGTTTCCACGGTTATATTAATGCCGTTCTGTAAGCCTATAGAAAAACTTGCTAAGAGAACAATTAAAAGAAAACAAAACGAAAAGGCAGTGGATATATTCGATACACTTGATGAAAGATTTTTGTCGGTTCCGGGCTTTGCGGTGGAAAAGTGCCGTGAGCTGGTATGCTCAATGGCGGAACTGACAAGGGTTTCGGTTTTAGATGCCGTGGAACTCCTTGGGGGTTATGACAAGGAAAAGGCTAAGAAGATTAAAGAAGCCGAAGATATGGTGGATATGTATGAAGACAAAATCAGCACATATCTTGTACACTTAGCGAGCAAGAGTCTTTCTGATGCAGAAAGTCACGAGGTTACAAAGCTTTTACATGTAGTAGGGGATGTCGAAAGAATTTCCGACCATTCAGTGAATATTTTAGATGTCGCTCAGGAAATAGCCGAAAAGAAAATCATATTCTCCGAGCAGGCATATAAGGAAATACACACCATAACTGACGCAGTATGTGAGATTTTAGGACTTGCGACATCGGCACTTGTTGAAGAAAACTGTGAAGTTGCTAAAATGGTAGAGCCGCTTGAACAGGTTATAGACAGACTCAAAAGCAAGATTAAAACAAACCATATCCGTCGCTTAAAGGATGGCGACTGTACAATGGAAATGGGCTTTGTTCTTTCGGATTTGCTCAATAACTGTGAAAGAATATCGGACCACTGCTCGAATATTGCGGTATGTATCCTTGAAATTGCAAATGACTCCTTTGAAACACATGAATATTTGAGTCATGTTAAAAATGAAGGAGAAAATGACTTCTTCGGTCAGTACGAAAGCTATAAACATAAATATACTCTCTAAAAAGAAACGGAGCTGCAGAATTACTGCGGCTCCGCTCTTTTTATGATATGTATGCCGGGGAAGTCGACGGAAAGCTTTTCAAGGATGATTTTAGTTTCCGCAGTTTTTGATGAATCAAAAACATATATTTCTGAATTTGGATTTTCTGCGAGCATTATTCTGAGTCTTGCTTCTATGCTGTCATCGTCGTCTGCATGAGTAAATACATACGATACGCTGTGACGGAGCAGGCACTCAAGAAGAATAGTTATAAATATAACCGCAAGTACCACAGTAACCGATATTGCAAATGCACTCATATCAATCATCTCCATTCCTGCATAGATAGTATATAATATGCTATGGAGTAAAATTTGTGATTTTGTCAATATCCTTGCTTGCAGATATTGACAAAAGTGCGGAAAAAGTATAAAATTGTAGTATTAAATCACGGAGGAATTAACATATGGGATTAACACTTACTGAGAAAATTTTATCAGCGCATCTTGTTGAGGGCGAAATGGTAAAGGGAAGTGAAATCGGAATTAAGATTGATCAGACTCTTACACAGGACGCAACCGGAACAATGGCATACCTTGAATTCGAGGCTATGGGTGTGCCGAGAGTGAAGACGGAAAAGAGCGTTGCATATATAGACCATAACACTTTGCAGTCGGGATTTGAAAATGCCGATGACCACAGGTTTATAGGAAGCGTATGCAGAAAGCATGGCATATATTTTTCAAGACCGGGAAACGGAATATGCCATCAGGTGCATCTTGAAAGATTTGGAATTCCGGGCAAAACTCTTATTGGCTCGGACAGCCATACTCCGACAGGTGGCGGAATCGGAATGATTGCGATTGGAGCAGGAGGAATGGATGTTGCCGTTGCAATGGGTGGCGGAACATATTACATCACCTGTCCTAAGGTAGTAAAGGTAAACTTAACAGGAAAGCTAAGACCGTGGGTTGCGGCAAAGGATGTTATTTTGGAGGTTTTAAAGCGCCTGTCTGTTAAAGGCGGTGTGGGAAAGGTGATAGAATACTGCGGAGAGGGAGTAAAGACTCTTTCTGTTCCGGAGCGTGCTACTATCACAAATATGGGAGCGGAGCTTGGTGCAACAACATCTATCTTCCCGTCAGATGAAGCTACACGCGTATTCTTAAAGGCTCAGGGCAGAGAACAGGATTACACACCACTCTCGGCTGATGAGGATGCAGTATATGATGAAGTTGTGGAAATAAATCTTTCAGAGCTTGTTCCGCTTGCGGCATGTCCTCATTCACCGGATAATGTAAAAAGCGTAGCAGAAATAGGCAATATGAAGATTGATCAGGTTTGTATCGGTTCATGTACAAACTCATCCCTTCTTGATATGCTGAAGGTTGCTCATATTTTAAAAGGAAAAACCGTTCATCCCGATGTGTCGCTTTCGATAGCACCGGGTTCAAAGCAGGTTCTCAATATGCTTGCAGAAAACGGAGCGCTTTCCGTTATGATAGATGCAGGAGCAAGAATACTTGAGAGTGCGTGCGGCCCATGTATCGGAATGGGACAGTCGCCAAACTCCAAGGGAATATCACTTCGTACCTTTAACAGAAACTTCGAGGGAAGATCGGGAACGAAAGACGGACAGATATACCTTGTATCGCCTGAGATGGCAGCAATTTCTGCAATAAACGGTTATCTTACCGACCCGAGAGAAATCGGGGATATGCCGGAATTTAAACTTCCTGAGGTATTCAAAATTAACGATAATATGGTTGTTCCACCTGTTGATGCGGACAAGATGGATACGGTTGAGATTTTAAGAGGCCCGAACATCAAGCCTTTCCCGGTATCCGAACCGCTTGCAGAGAATATCGAAGCCGGTGTGAGCCTGAAGGTGGGGGACAATATCACAACCGACCACATTATGCCGGCAGGCGCGAAAATTCTTCCGCTCCGTTCAAATATTCCAAAGATTTCGGAATACTGCTTTGCGGTATGCGATGAATATTTCCATGACAGAGCAAAGGAAATGGGTAAGTCGATTATAATCGGCGGCTCAAACTATGGTCAGGGCTCGTCAAGAGAGCACGCAGCTTTAGCCCCACTTTATCTTGGCGTAAAGGCTGTTATCACAAAATCCTTTGCAAGAATTCATGTGGCAAACCTTATAAATGCAGGAATTGTCCCTATGACTTTTGCAGATGAGACAGATTATGACAGAATTGCAGAGGGCGATAATCTCGCTATTGAAAACATAATTGACCAGCTCAAAGCCGGAGATACAATCAAGATTACAAATAAGACAAAAGGTTTTGAATTTGAAGCCAAGGTATCCATGTCACAAAGACAAAAGGATATGATTTATGCCGGCGGACTTCTTAATTACACAAAAAATAATGCATAAGAAAAATCCTGAGGAGAAATCCTCAGGATTTTAATGTTTCTTCAATATATTTCTTCATTTGCGGTATATATTCTTCGATTTCCGAGACAAGCTTAAACTGTGTTCGTGCGCGGTCTAAGTTGTGTCCTTCGCGCTTGATGCCAAAGTATATATCACCGTTAATATGGTCTGCTAAAAAGCGCATACCGCATTCGAGCGTCATAAGTCTTATTGACTCAGGCATAAGCTCGATTTCTGACTTTGTAAGTGTAGAGCCTGCACTTTTTAAGTAGCCTTTGGTGAAGGCTTCAAAAACCGACATATCGAAATGCACCTTTGAAAGGTCCTTTTCATCTTCCGCAGCAGTTGATGCGGCAAATCTTAAGAAGTCGCCGTAGTCGTAGAGGAAGGAACCGGGCATTACGGTGTCAAGGTCAATAACACA
>JAZNTB010000051.1:0-7373 GCA_045591565.1 Clostridia bacterium | reverse complement strand
AAGTGCAGTAATTTTGAAATCACCCACGGTCATGCCGTTGCAATCGGTATGGCGATGATTACAAAGGCGGCAGAAGGCTTTGGGATATGTGAAAGCGGGACATATGATGCGCTTGCTGCAACACTTGAAAAATGTGGACTCCCTACTGAATGCCCATACAGTGCAGAACAGCTTTATAATGTTATACTATCTGACAAAAAAAGAGCAGGGGGCATTATAACCCTGGTTCTACCGAAAAAAACAGGTGAGTGCATTTTGAGCAGCGTAAAGGTTGAAAAGCTGCTGGATTATATAAAAAAAGGATTATAATATGGATATAATAATAACTCCGCGTAGGCTTGAGGGAAGTCTTTGTGCTGTTTCCTCAAAGTCCGATGCACACAGAAAGATAATTGCTGCGGCGCTTTCGGATAAGCCTACAAAAATTAATATCAATAATTTTTCCGATGATATTGATGCGACGCTTGGTTGCATCAGCTCTCTTGGCGGTGCATTTGAAAAAAATGAGCACAGCGTTTTGATTAAGCCTATAAAAAGAGGGAAGAAATGCGCCGAGCTTGATTTTCATGAAAGCGGCTCAACGGCACGGTTTTTGTTGCCGGTGGCAGCAAGCCTATGCGAAAAAGGTCATTTCTGTGGACGGGGCAGACTGCCGCAAAGACCTTTTTTTGAACTTACAAATCAGCTGAGAAAGCATGGCGTGAGCATTGATAGTGACAGCCTGCCGATGCAAACTAAGGGACTTCTGCAAAGCGGTGAATACAGAATTTCGGGAGATATAAGCTCGCAATACCTGACAGGACTTCTTCTTGCTCTCCCGCTGCTTGAAAAAGAAAGCAGTATTGTACTGACCTCGCCTCTTAATTCTTCTGCGTATGTTGATATGACTTTAGATACTCTTTCTCAGTTTGGCATTAATATTGAGGTTTCGGCAAGTGAGTATAAGATAGCGCCGCAAAGCTATAAAACTCCCGGAGAAATAACAGCAGAGGGTGACTGGTCAGCGGCAGCATTCTGGGTAGTTGCCGACAAAATTTGCGAAGGAATAAATATTGGGGGACTCAATCCTGATTCGCACCAAGGTGATAAGAAAATCATGGACCTTTTGTGCGATACAGATATTGACGCATCACAAATACCTGATTTAGTACCGATACTGGCAGTTTTAGCAGCGGCAAGATGCGGAAGAACAGTAATCCGAAATGCCGCAAGACTCAGGGTTAAGGAAAGCGACAGACTTGCCGCTATGGTAGAGTGCATAAATAGCCTTGGTGGAAATGCCGTCGAAACGGAAGACGGACTTATCATTGAGGGTAAAGGCAAGCTTCGTGGCGGCACGGTTAATGGCTATGGTGACCACAGAGTTGTGATGTCAGCGGCGATAGCATCGTGTATATGTGAAAGTGAAGTTAAAATTACAGGAGCGGAGGCAATAAATAAATCGTATCCTGCATTCTTTGAGGATTTTAAGCGCTTAGGAGGAGTATTTAATGTATCAGACAGGTGACAAAATTAAGGTATCTGTTTTTGGACAATCACATTCTGAGGCGATAGGTGCTGTGATTGAGGGATTGCCGTCAGGGTTTTGCCCTGATATGGAAAAAGTAAATGCCTTTATGGCAAGGCGTGCACCGGGGAAAGATAGATTTTCCACCAAGAGAAAGGAAACAGATATCCCCCGAATTGTTTCAGGACTTGCGGACGGAAAAACCTGCGGTGCTCCGATAACAGCTATTATAAAAAACAGTGACACCAAGAGCCGCGATTATGAGAATTTAAGATATATGCCACGCCCGGGGCATGCTGACTTTACTGCGCATATTAAATACGGCGGAAACAACGATATTCGTGGCGGTGGGCAGTTCTCGGGAAGAATGACGGCTCCGATTTGCTTTGCAGGGGCGCTGTGTATGCAGCTTTTGGAGGAGAAGGGGATTTATATAGGTGCTCATATTGAGTCGGTTCATGGCATATGTGATGAGCGCTTTAATCCTGTACATATCGAAAAAGAAGAGCTTGATGCATTAAAGGCTAAGGATTTCTGCGTTATTTCGGACTCAAAGGGCGAGGAGATGATGGCGGAAATTGACAAGGCAAGAGAAAGCCTTGACTCTGTCGGCGGAACTATAGAATGTGCCGTAACAGGTATGCCGCAAGGTATAGGCGGCCCGCTATTCGGCGGAATTGAAGGAAATATTTCCTCTGCGGTGTTTGCGGTTCCGGCAGTCAAGGGTATTGAATTTGGAAACGGATTTGATGTAGCAGACATATACGGCTCACAAAATAATGACAGCTTTTATTTTGATGGAGACACCGTTAAAACAAAGACCAACAATCACGGCGGAATTTTAGGAGGAATTTCAAGCGGTATGCCGATAGTTTTCAGGGTAGCAATCAAGCCTACACCATCTATCGGAAAGGAACAGCAAACCGTTAACCTGAAAACCAAGAAGGAAGAAAAGCTCGTGATAACAGGGCGTCATGACCCGTGTATTGTGCAAAGAGCGGTACCTGTAATTGAGGCGGTAACAGCAATCAGCATATTAAATATGTTAGGAGAATAAAGATGAATTTGGAAGATGCAAGACTGACTATTGATAAAGTTGATAAACAGATTGTAAAGCTTTTTGAGGAGCGAATGGCGGCGGTAAAAGAAGTCGCATTATACAAAAAGGAAAACAATCTGCCGATTTATAACGGACAGCGTGAGCGTGAAGTTATTAACAAGCTTGTGGATGGAGTTTCTCCGGAGCTGGCACTTTATTTAAAGGTGCTTTATAATACAATGTTTGCAGTAAGCCGAGAATATCAGACAAAAGAGCTTTCAGGAACGGCAAAGATTGTATCACAGATAAAAGAGGCACTTGAAACTACCGAAAATTTGTTCCCGACTTCTGCTGTTGTTGCATGCCAGGGAACAGAAGGTGCATATTCACAAAAAGCCTGCGAGAAGTTATTTGCCAATCCGTCGGTTATGTATTTTGAAAACTTCAAGGGTGTATTTGATGCCGTATCGAGCGGAATGTGCAAGTACGGAATACTGCCGCTTGAAAATAGCGTTCACGGAACGGTTACAGAGGTGTATGACCTTATAAGCTCGTATGATTTTTCAGTTGTTAAGGCTGCGAAAATTCAGATAAACCATGTCCTTGCTGCAAAGTCAAAGACGGCAAAAATCAAGGAAATATGTTCTCATCGTCAGGCGCTCGGACAGTGCGATAAGTATTTGAAAAGGCTTGACGATGTAGAAGTGACAAAATGCGAAAACACAGCTATTGCGGCAGAAATGGTATCAAAGTCTAAACGGGAAGATATAGCTGTTATCTGCTCAAAAGAGTGTGCCCAGCTTTATGGACTTCACATCATAGATGATAATATAACTAACAGCGATAATAACTACACAAGATTTATCTGCATTTCAAAAAATCCCGAAATCTATCCGGGTGCCGATAAAATAAGTTTCGTAATAACTCTCCCACATACGGCAGGCTCGCTTTATTCGGTACTCAGCAGATTTGCGGCGGCGGGGATTAATTTAACAAAGATTGAAAGCCGCCCGATTGCAGGCAGGGATTTTGAATTCGAGTTCTATTTTGAGATGGAGGTATCGGTTTATTCAGAGGAGTTATATGCAGTTCTTACCGAAATGGAAAACTCGGATGAGAAATTCAAGTTCTTTGGCTGCTACCGCGAGGTTTAAATTCCGTATTGACAAATTTGATAAAATTGTGTATAATACTAAGGAAAATAAAGGGGAGTAGCTTACATTAATTTGTGACAATCAGCGTCAATACGGCATATGCCCGCTGTTGTATTAAAAAGTAAGACTTTTATTGCAGTATTTTGCTGCGATAAAAGTCTTTTTTGATGCTCCGAAGAGAAAGGAAGTAATTTATGGAATTTATAGTTGAACTGTTTGCGGCAAATGACATGTTGCTTTTAAAGCAGCTTGCAATGTGGCTTATCGGCGGTATACTTATTTATCTTGCTATACGCAAGAATATGGAGCCTACGCTGCTTTTGCCAATGGGTTTTGGTGCAATACTGGTAAACCTTCCGGGAGCGGACATAGAGATTCTGGAAACTCTTTTCTATGCCGGAATTGACAATGAGCTGTTTCCGCTTATTCTCTTTATCGGAATAGGTGCAATGATTGACTTTTCGCCGCTTCTTTCAAATCCCAAGCTTTTGCTTTTCGGTGCAGCGGCACAGTTCGGTATTTTCTTTACGCTTTGTGCGGCAAGACTTTTGGGCTTTGAACTTATTGATGCAGCGTCAATCGCTGTAATCGGTGCAGCAGACGGACCTACCTCAATATTCGTTGCACAGACACTCGGCTCTAACTATGTTGGTGCTATCATGGTGGCGGCGTATTCGTATATGGCGCTTGTGCCGATAATTCAGCCGCCTGTAATTCGTCTTTTAACAACTAAAAAGGAAAGACTTATCCGTATGCCTTATCAGGAAAAGCATGTTTCAAAAACTACAAAAATTCTCTTCCCGATTTTGCTTACTGTTATCGCTGGTCTTGTTTCGCCGCAGAGTGTTGCGCTTGTAGGATTTTTGATGTTCGGTAATTTAATCCGTGAATGTGGTGTTTTAGACAGCCTGTCAGAAACCGCACAGAAGGTTTTAGCTAATCTTGTAACTCTGTTTTTGGGTATTACAGTTGCATTTAAGATGCAGGCAGTAGATTTTATAAAGTTTGACACACTTATGATTATGGGACTTGGCCTTGTTGCTTTTATATTTGATACAGCAGGCGGAGTGCTTGTTGCAAAGTTTTTAAACCTCTTTATGAAGAACAAGATGAACCCGATGATTGGCGCTGCGGGAATTTCAGCTTTCCCAATGTCAGCTCGTGTTGTGAACAAGCTTGGTCTTGAGGAAGACAACCAGAACTTCCTGCTTATGCACTCAATTTGTGTTAATGTGTCGGGACAGATAGCATCGGTTATTGCCGGTGGACTAATCTTGAGTATGGTTTTGAGATAAGGAGGCTATTATGAATTTTGCCGGATTATTGGAAGTTATACCAATGGCTTTAGAGGGATGGGCAGGCGTTTTCGCAGTAACCATCATAATCGTCGGAGTCATAGCGGTATTAAATAAGGTTTGTAAATAAAAAAAGCGTTCATATGAACGCTTTTTTGTTATCGCTTTGAAAGAACTTCTTTCTCGTAATCCTGAACTTCACGGAGCCAGTCAAGGCCAACGCCTTTGTTTGTTTTAGCACAGCAGTAATCCAAACCAAAGCAAATGGTGCAGCTTTGAATTCCTGAGTAACGGCAAGTCTTGCAGAAACATCGCCATCAGCCTCAACCTTCTTTATCATTTCTGTAGGCTGGAGCAGTGAGTAAAGCATAGCCTTTCTTGTCTGTATAGGTATTTTTTTCTTTCATTTGGATTTAAAAAAAATTTATAAAAAGTATTGACAAATTCGAAAAGTATGCTATAATTAAATTGATAATGATAATCATTATCATAATAAAGGAGAGTTTCTTATGGAAAAAAAGCTAAAGAGTTCTGAAAATCGCGACGCAATTTTAGCGGTTTTGCGGAATACCAAAACTCATCCATCAGCCGAGTGGATTTTTGAAAGGGTAAAGGAAAGTCATCCTACTATAGGAATTGCAACTGTTTACCGAAACTTAAAAATCCTGCTTGAACAAAAGCGAATATTCAAGGTTGATGTGGGGGATGGACTTGACCATTACGATGCCGGGATTGATTTAGTACACGATCACGCATATTGTACGGTATGTGGTCGTATTGATGATATTGATGCATTGTCGGGGTCTGAGTTTAAAAAGATTGCAAAAGATGAATTTTCTGTAGAATCATATTCCTTGGTTTTGTATGGAAAATGCAAAAAATGCAAAAGTACGGAAGCTCTTGCAAATTAATTAGTTAATAAAATTTTGGAGGTATTTATTATGAAAAAATTTGTTTGTCCTGTATGCGGCTATGTTCACGAGGGAGATTCTGCACCTGAGAAGTGCCCACTTTGTGGAGTTCCGGGTTCAAAATTTACCGTGATGGAAGAGGGTGCGGCACTTGCTGCAGAGCATGAGTATGGAGTCTATGCTAAAACTGTTAAAAACAACCCTGATATTTCAGAGGAAGACAAGAAGTATATCTTCGAACAGCTTATGGCAAACTTTAACGGCGAATGTGCTGAGGTAGGAATGTATCTTTGCATGGCAAGAATTGCACACCGAGAGGGCTATCCGGAAGTTGGTCTTTACTGGGAAAAGGCGGCTTATGAAGAGGCTGAACATGCTGCTAAATTTGCAGAGCTTTTGGGTGAGGATTTAGAGCCTAATATGAAAGCTACAACAAAGGACAACTTAAAGTGGAGAGTTGACTGCGAGTACGGAGCAACAAAGGGTAAGTTCGACCTTGCTGCTTGCGCTAAGAAGAACGGTCTTGATGCAATCCATGATACAGTTCATGAAATGGCTCGTGATGAAGCTCGTCACGGAAAAGGTCTTGAAGGACTTTTAAAGAGATACTTTAAATAATTTAAAAAATCAAGGGTTGAGCATTGCTCAACCCTTTTTTATATTTGATTAGCTTTGAAATTCTATACTTTCTACACTGTTTTTAAAATTGCCTCTATGTCTAAAGTATGAAATTATAGGTGGATATTTAAGTTTAGAGTATAGTTCTATCAACTCGTCAAACCGCTATTATTTGTTATCAAGCGGCTTCATTGTTGGGAATAACAGAACATCACGAATTGCCGCTGAATCGGTGAGTAGCATACACATACGGTCTATACCAAATCCAATTCCGCCCGTCGGAGGCATACCGATTTCAAGCGCATTCATAAAGTCTTCATCAGTAGTATTAGCCTCTTCATCGCCAAGGGCAAGAAGTTCTTCCTGAGCCTTGAAGCGCTCTCTCTGGTCAATCGGATCATTAAGCTCAGAATAGGCGTTTGCCATTTCCCAACCATTCATAAAGAACTCAAAACGCTCAACATAGTCAGGGTTTTCTGGCTTTTTCTTTGTAAGCGGAGAAATTTCAACCGGATGGTCCATAACGAATGTTGGCTGAATTAAGTGCTCCTCAACAAATTCCTCAAAGAACAGATTTAAGATATCACCTTTCTTGTGGTGGTCTTCAAATTCAACATGGTGTTCTTTTGCAACTGCACGAGCTTCCTCAATGGTGTTAATCTCGTTGAAGTCCACACCTGAATATTTCTTAACGGCGTCGAGCATTGTGATACGCTCAAACGGCTTGCCTAAATCCATTTCAATTCCGTTGTAAACAATATTCGTTGTTCCCAAAACCTCAGTTGCAACATGGCGGTAAAGGTTTTCTGTCAAATCCATCATGCCGTGATAGTCGGTATAAGCCTGATA
>JAZNTB010000050.1:0-9851 GCA_045591565.1 Clostridia bacterium | reverse complement strand
GATATGTGATACATAGATAACAATGCCTATTTCCCGACTTGAATAGATTGCAGCGCCTACTGAGCCAAGAATAAAAAGCGGGCCTGAGTTATTGCAAAAAGCAAGTAAGCGCTCCGCTTCGCTTTTGGAAAGGTATCCCGATTCGTATAGCTGACAGGCAGTGACTGCTCCCAACGGATAACCGCTTATAATGCCCAGAACAAAGGCAAGCGAACCACTTCCGCTGACATTAAAAAGAGGCATCATAACAGGGCGACAGAGCTTTGCAACAGTTTTTGCAAGTCCGGAATATATCAAAAGCCCGGAACAAACAAAAAAAGGGAAAAGGGATGGTATGATTATCTCTCCGCACAGACTTATTGCAGATTTGGCATACATAATCGACCGGTCAGGGAAAATCAGCATCAGAATGGTTATAAAAATTATAGGGATATAAGGTAATATTTTCTTCAAATTAATCGCCTCCATAACAATGATTATGACATTTAGAGATAAAATATAGCATATAATTTTCAAGAGGTGATACACTTTGGATATTGCAAAAGCTGTTTCGGACGCTTTGGAAATGCCGTATGAAATAATGCTTGAAATGCCTAAAATAACCATAGTAGGTAACAAAAGTGCTCATATAGAAAACTATACTGCACTTATTGAATATAAAAAGGAGAATATCAAGCTGAAATATAAGGGCGGAGTTATAGAAATGTGTGGGCAGGATTTTGAGATCAAGACAATAGGTGAAGGAAATATTGTTATTTCAGGAAAAATATCTTCAATAAAACTTGTATAAGGGAGGTTTTTTTGAATTGTTTTTAATAAAAATCTTCCATTTTTCAAAAGGATATGTTATACTATCAATATCGGGACAAAATAAGGAAGAATTCCTAAACAGAATTATATTGCGCGGAGTAAAACCAAAGAATCTGGACTTTCAAAAGGACAGAATTTTAGTGCAGATAGGACTCAGAGATTATTTTAAAATAAGAGGCGCAGCAAAAGGCGTTCGCATTCATATAGAGAAAAAACGAGGGTTGGTTTTTCTTCTCAAAAGGCTAAGGTCGAGAAAGCTGTTTTTGGCAGGGCTGATTGCATTTTTTATGGTGTTTATGGTAGGCTCGCAGTTTATATGGTCTGTAAGCTACGAGGGGGCAGAAAACTGTGATAAGAAGCAGCTTGAAACTGCCGTAAAATTAGCGGGACTTTATCAGGGTATGCCGAAGAGGAACTTAAAATCCGGCATCGAAATGAAGAATATAATTTTAAATCATACCGATAATATTTGTTGGGCATGGGTTTATATAAGAGGAACAAAAGCAGTTGTAGAGGTGAGGGAGGATATAATTCCTCCTGAGGTTTTTTCACCCGATACGCCCTGTGATATTATTGCAATGCGAAACGGCATCATAAAAAGGGTTATAGCCGAGCGCGGACGATGTCTGGTTACGGAAAATCAGGCGGTTGCGGCAGGAGATACTATTATTTCCGGCACATACGAATTTGAAAATGAGCCGGGATATCAGGTACACTCCTCAGGCAGTGTTGAAGCATATACCGAGCATACTAAGACGGGAACATTTAAGCAAGTTTACTGCTACAAAAAATATACGGGCAGGAAACGGAACTTTCTTACCCTGAACTTTTTCAAGTGGCAGCTTCCGCTTTACATAAGCGATAAAGTGCCTTTTGAGGACTATGATACCTCGCAAAAGGATTATGAGCTTAAAATCGGCAAGGACGGCTTTTTGGGCGTTGGTATTAAGAGAGTGAAGTGTTGTGAGTTCACAACCGAGAAAGAGCCGATTTCATATGATACCGCCGTGGAGTTTGCGCAGAAAAAGCTTGAGGCGCAAATTGCCGGTGAGCTTTTACCGGGGGCGCAGCTTGTTGATAAAAGCGTTGATGTAAAAAAGATAGATGAAGAAACAATATTTGTGACACTCACGATGAATTTTATTGAAAAAATAGGAACAGAAAAACGGATAGAGGTGAAAGTACTTGAACCAAAGACAGATAGAACTGCCGCAGGAAATTGATTTGCAAGGGTTATTCGGCAGTTTTGATTCAAATTTAAAGTTACTTGAAAAAGGGCTTGAGGTCAGCATAACATCAAGGGATAACTGTATAAAGATATCAGGTGATGAGGAGAAGCTTGACAAGGCAGATGATGTCATAAGAATACTTTTGCAGATTCTTGAAAAAGGCGAAGTAATTGACGAACAGAAGATTTTGTACGCCATAACCATGGTGCAGGAAAACGGAGGCTTTGATATAAAGCTTTTAGGAGATGACTGCATTGCGGTAAATCACAAAGGAAATCCGATAAAAACAAAAACATTAGGACAGAAGAAATATATTGAGGCAATAAATAATAACACGATTGTTTTTGGAATAGGACCTGCCGGAACAGGAAAAACCTATCTTGCGGTTGCAAAGGCAGTGACGGCGCTTAGGAATAAGGAAGTAAGCCGTATTATACTTACTCGTCCCGCAGTTGAGGCTGGCGAAAAGCTCGGATTTTTGCCGGGAGATTTGCAGAACAAGGTAGACCCGTATCTCCGTCCGCTTTATGACGGAATGTACGAGATGCTCGGCGGTGAAGGCTTTGCCCGATTCCAGGAGCGGGGAATGATAGAGGTTGCTCCGCTTGCATATATGAGAGGGCGAACTCTTGATGATGCATTTATTATTCTTGATGAGGCACAAAACACTACACCTGAACAGATGAAGATGTTTTTGACAAGAATAGGCTTCGGCTCAAGAGCGATAGTGACAGGAGATATAACGCAAGTCGATTTGCCGGACGGCAAGAAGTCGGGACTTAAAGTAGCACAGCGTGTGCTTAAGAATATAGAAGGGATTGAGTTTTCAATCCTGACAGATAAAGATGTAGTGCGTCATCCGCTCGTGCAGAAGATTATTAAGGCATACGAAAAATACGATACTGAACAGGAGAAAAAACGCGTAAATGGCAGAGATAATAATAGAGAACGAACAAGAAAAGGTGGAAATCAGTAACGATATAGAAAAAACTATAGAAGCTGTTATTGAATATACACTAAAATACGAGGAATGTGATTTTGACGCAGAGGTAAGTGTTACAGTTGTGGACAATGAGGATATACGCGAAATTAACCGCGACACAAGAAATATAGATGCCTCTACTGATGTCCTATCCTTTCCTATGCTTTACTTTGATGAAAACGGAGATATTATAGACTCCGATTTTGATATGGACGGCGATAACCTGATTTTGGGTGATATCGTTATTTCGGCAGAGCGTGCCAAAGAGCAAGCAAAGGAGTTCGGTCACAGTTTCCGCCGTGAAATTGCGTTTTTGACAGTTCACTCAATGCTTCACCTTTTGGGATATGACCATGTGGATGATCCGGAAGGCGAGAAGATAATGTTTGGAAAACAGGAAGATATTTTAAATAAACTCGGGATAACTCGTGAGGTGTAAAATGAGCTTTTACTATGCGGTAAGGGGTATTGTTGATGCTATAAGGGCAGAAAGAAACTTGAGATTTCATCTTGCCATAGCAAATCTTATAGTAGTTTTTGCATATTTTTACGGCATTTCCAAAATTGAGTGGATGATGCTTTTGACTTGCATTGCGCTGGTTATAGCGGCAGAGCTTATAAATACTGCAATAGAGCGCGCTGTTGATACTGCAACAAAGGAGATTAAACCTGAGGCAAGAATTGCAAAGGACGCAGCAGCGG
This sequence comes from Clostridia bacterium, assembly GCA_045591565.1. Lineage (GTDB taxonomy): Bacteria > Bacillota > Clostridia > UBA1381 > UBA1381 > UBA1738. The sequence continues at coordinate 6,128 of JAZNTB010000050.1, read as the reverse complement.
GAGCGGTGCTCATTCTTGCAGTGCTTTCTGTGGTTGTCGGAATTTATATATTTGGCGATACAGAAAGAATTAACCAAACGCTCATACATATTTTTGCTGCACCGCAGGTTTTGATTCCGTGCCTTGTGCTCGGGATACTGGACATACTTTTTTTGATATTTGGAGGGAAACATGAAAAATAAATTCAAATCAGGCTTTGCCGCAATCATCGGTATGCCGAATGTGGGGAAATCAACGCTTTTAAATACAATAGCGGGGCAGAAGATTGCAATAATTTCCGATAAGCCTCAGACTACGCGAAATAAAATCCTTGCGATACATACAACGGCGGATTACCAGATTGTTTTTACAGATACACCGGGTATTCACAAGCCTCACAACAAGCTTGGTGAGTTTATGGTAAAGGTTGCAAATGAGTCAATGAATGAAATGGATGTTCTTTTGCTTGTTGTGGATGCAACAAAACCGATAGCAGAAATGGAAAAGGAAATAGCTTCAAATATAGGAAAGACAGGTGTTCCTGCAATCCTTATCATAAACAAGGTTGACGCTGTTAAAAAGGAAGACTTGCTGCCTATTATAGCTGATTATTCAAATCTTCATGATTTTTCGTCGATTGTGCCAATCAGCGCAAAAACCGGCGACGGGGTGGATATACTTTTGAATGACATAGAAGCACTTTTGGATGAGGGACCGAAATTCTTCTATGAAGATATGGTAACCGACCAGCCGGAAAAGCAGATTGCTGCAGAGATCATCCGAGAAAAAATGCTCTGGCTTTTAGATAAGGAGGTTCCGCACGGAATTGCGATTGAAATCGAGAAAATGCAGGAACTGGAAGACATCACTAAAATTTTTGCCACAATTTACTGTGAAAAAGCCACCCACAAGGGCATAATTATCGGCAAAAACGGAGAAATGCTGAAAAGAATAGGACAAAAAGCGAGAATAGATATTGAGGAGATGCTTGACAAAAAGGTGTATCTTGAGCTTTGGGTCAGAATAAAAGCCGATTGGAGAAACTCGGACAGAATGATAAAAAACTTTGGATACGAGGTATAACCAAAAAGTGACAGTATAAATAAAGCCAAAATTACTTACCCTAAAAACAGTAAATAAACGGGGGGTAATTTTGATGAAAATGAAAGATATTTCTTGGAAAGCGTTCAGGGAAACAGGGGATATAGACGCATACCTTTTATATAAAGCGGTTGAAAATAACGATAAGCAGAGGGAGAATGAATGGAAATCTGCAAAACAAGAGGCATTATCGCAAGACGGCGTGACTTCGGTGAATCAAACTGTATGCTGACTGTGCTCACAGATAATATGGGAGTAATATCGGCAAGTGCTTACGGAGTGCGGTCTAAAAAAAGTAAAATGAAGGCAGGAACACAGGTTTTGTGCTGTGCGGAATTTGTGCTTTCCAAAAAGAGCGGAGATATTTACCGCGTGGATTCGCTTGAAGTGATTGACAGCTTCTATCCTATATGCGAGGATATAACAAAGCTTGCGCTGGCAAATTATCTCTGTGAGCTTTCCTGCGAGGCAGCTATGGATGGAGACAGAAATATTCTAAGCCTGCTGCTTAATACCCTGTATGTACTTGCATATAAAGATGCAGAGCCGTTGCTTGCAAAGGCAGTATTTGAGGTTAAGCTGATGCAGTATTCAGGCTATGAGCCTCAGGTGCATTCATGTATTCGGTGCGAAGGAGAGGACAACCTTACCGCATTTAATATGTCGGGAGGTGTTGTGTGTACAAAATGCCGTGAGAATAATGATGTCAGCATTTCATCCGGTGCATATAGTGCAATAAGATATGTATTGGATTCGGAGGAGAAAAAAATATTTTCATTTTCTGTATCCGATGGCGTAAAAAAAGAGCTTTCGCATCTTGCGGAGGGGTATCTTCTGCGTAAGAGCGAGAGAACATATAAATCACTGGATTACTTTAAGAAAATTATATAAGGAGTGTACATATATGGAAAGACGCGATAAACATAATTATTATCTGGATATAGCACAGACAGTGTCGGAGCGTGGGACATGTCTTCGCAGAAATTACGGTGCTATAATCGTGAAAAACGATGAAATTATATCCACAGGCTATGTGGGAGCGCCACGAGGCAGGAAAAACTGCAGCGACCTGGGATTTTGCATAAGGCAGCAGATGAATATTCCAAGAGGCGAGAGATACGAAATGTGCAGAAGCGTTCATGCAGAGGCAAACGCTATTATTTCGGCGTCCCGAAACGAGCTTATCGACGCAACCTTATATCTTGTGGGAATTGAGGCTCAAACGGGCGAGCTTGTTACCAACAGTTGCTGCTGTTCTATGTGCAAACGCATGGTGATTAATGCAGGAATTAAGCAGGTGGTAATACGCGATACCCCTGACGAATTCCGCATAATTGATGTAAATAGCTGGGTTTTGGACGATGAATCCTTAAGCGGACAGATGGGTTATTAAATTTTTTTGAAAATAATGAAAAAAATACTTGCTTTTTTTGTTTGATTGTGATAGAATATTTAGGTATTATGTATTAATCTATTCGGAGGTGACATTATGCCTAACATTAAATCGGCTAAAAAGCGTGTATTGGTTATCAGAAAAAAGACTTTGATTAACCAGATGCATAAAACTGCACTTAAGACAGCAATCAAAAAGTTTGATGAAGCTGTTGAAAGCAAAGATGCAGCTGCAGCAAAGGTTCTCTTTAACGAAGCAACCAAAAAGCTCGACCAGAGTGTAAATCAGGGAATTCTTCACAAGAACACTGTTGCAAGAAAGAAGTCTCAGCTTGCTTTAAAGCTTGCTAAAATCGACGCGTAAATGAAAAGAGCCGCTTTTTGGCGGCTTTTTTGTTGTTTAAAAGGCAGAGGGATTAATCCTTCTGCCTTTTTGATATATGTGAAAGTGCTTCTGATACAGTTTTAACTCCGATAACCTCAAAGCCTGCCGGAACTGTTACACTGCGTAGTGATTGCTTTGGTACAATAGCAGTTTTAAATCCGAGTTTTGCAGCCTCAGAAAGTCGCTTTTCAAGCTGAGAAATATTCCTTAGTTCTCCACTTAAACCAACTTCGCCGATAAAAATCAAATCATCGGGTATTGCCACATCCTTTTTACCGGTTGCAATAGCGGCACAGACGCCGAGGTCAATAGCAGTTTCATCTATTTTGAGTCCGCCTGCTACATTTATGTAAACATCATAGTTTGAAATATTTACCTTAGCTCGCTTTTCGAGAACTGCAATCATTAAAATTACACGATTTAAATCTACACCCGAGGACATCCTGCGTGGGTTTCCAAAGCCTGTCGGAGTTACAAGAGCCTGAATTTCAGCAAGTACTCCGCGGCTTCCTTCCATAGTACAGATAATTGCCGAGCCGGAGTTGTTTTCACTTCTGCCCTCAAGTAGCATCTGTGACGGATTTTCCACCTCTAAAAGGCCTGTATTTGCCATTTCAAACACGCCTATTTCGTTAGTTGAGCCAAATCTGTTCTTAACAGCTCGAAGTATGCGGAATGAGGATTGCTTATCGCCCTCAAAATAAAGAACACAGTCAACCATATGTTCTAAAACTCTCGGTCCTGCAAGTGCACCGTCCTTTGTGACATGACCTACAATAAACATTGAAATATCCCGCTGCTTTGCGATACGCATAAAGGCGTTTGTTGCCTCTCGCACCTGCGGAACGCTTCCTGATGCAGAGGTGATTTCTTCACAATTCATCGTCTGGATTGAGTCAATGATTACAATGTCGGGTTCTACCTGATTTATGCACTCTAAAATTGTCGCAACATCTGTTTCGGAAACAAGATAAAGATTTTCGGAATCCACACCGAGTCGCTCTGCACGAAGCTTTATCTGCCGCTCCGATTCCTCGCCTGAAACATACAGTATTTTTTTGCTGACCGCAAGACTATGGCAGATTTGCAGAAGTAGGGTAGACTTACCGATTCCAGGATCACCGCCGACGAGCACAAGCGAGCCTTTAACAAGTCCGCCACCGAGAACTCTGTCAAGCTCCGAAAGTCCTGTGTTATACCTTATTTCAATATCGGTTTTAATCTGATTGAGTCTTGACACCGCCCTTATGGAGGATGCCGGCCTTGAAACAGATGAAGCCGTCTTTTTTTCTTCCTTCAAAAGAGTTTCATCAAGAGTGTTCCACTGATTACATGACGGACATTTTCCAAGCCATTTTGCGCTTTGGTATCCGCATTCGCGGCATATGTATACTGTTTTTGATTTCATGGTAAAAACTTCCTTGCATATTATGTAATTATCTATAAAATTATATCATATACAGAGCTCTTATGCAACACAAAACTTATGCTGCGAAAAAAAGTTTGTTGGTCAAAACTATTAATTTTGCGTAAAATTTAAAAAATTATATAAATATTATTAACAAAGTTAAAAAAATATGTAGACTTTTTCCGAAAATATGGTATAATAAAATAGTTAGATTAGATAACTTGGGTGCTTTGCGCCCAAAAAAAGACATAGGAGGTTTAAACCAATGAGTAAAAAATTTGTTTACTTATTCAAAGAAGGCGACGCGTCTATGAGAGAATTACTTGGTGGTAAAGGCGCAAACCTTGCAGAAATGACAAAAATCGGTCTTCCGGTACCACAGGGCTTCACAGTTACTACTGAGGCTTGTACACAGTACTACGAGGACGGAAGAAAAATCAACGATGATATCCAGGCTGAAATCATGGAATACATTGTTAAGATGGAAGAAATCTGCGGCAAGAAATTCGGAGAGAAAGAAAATCCGCTTTTAGTATCAGTTCGTTCAGGAGCCAGAGCATCAATGCCTGGTATGATGGATACAATTTTGAACCTTGGTCTTAATGAAGATGTTGTTGAAGCAATGGCTGCAAAGTCAGGCAACGACCGTTGGGCTTGGGACTGCTACAGAAGATTTATTCAGATGTACTCTGATGTAGTTATGGAAGTTGGTAAGAAGTACTTTGAACAGCTTATCGACGAAATGAAGGAAGCAAAGGGCGTTACTCAGGATATCGAGCTTACAGCAGAAGACTTAAAGACTCTTGCTGGTCAGTTCAAGGCTGAGTACAAGGCTAAGATTGGTAAGGACTTCCCAACAGACCCGAAAGAACAGCTTATGGGTGCTGTTGAAGCCGTATTCCGTTCATGGGACAACCCAAGAGCTAATGTATACCGTCGTGACAACGATATCCCTTATTCATGGGGTACAGCTGTTAATGTACAGATGATGGCATTCGGTAACATGGGTGACGATTGTGGTACAGGTGTTGCATTTACTCGTGACCCAGCGACTGGTGATAAGGGCCTTATGGGTGAGTTCTTAGTAAACGCACAGGGCGAGGATGTTGTTGCCGGTGTTCGTACTCCAATGCCAATCGCTGAGATGGCAGAGAAGTTCCCTGCAGCATTTGCAGAGTTCAATAAGGTTTGTGGTATCCTTGAAGATCACTACAGAGATATGCAGGATATGGAATTTACTGTTGAAAACGAGAAGCTTTATATGCTCCAGACAAGAAACGGTAAGAGAACAGCAAAAGCTGCTTTAAAGATCGCTTGTGACTTAGTTGACGAGGGAATGATCGACAAGAAACAGGCTGTTGCTATGATCGATCCAAGAAACTTAGATACACTTCTTCACCCACAGTTCGATGCTAAGGCTCTAAAGGCAGCAACTCCAGCTGGTCGTGGTCTTGGTGCTTCTCCTGGTGCTGCTTGCGGTAAGGTTGTATTTACAGCAGAAGACGCAGAAGCTTGGAATGCAAGAGGCGAAAAGGTTATCCTTGTTCGTCTTGAAACATCACCTGAGGATATCACAGGTATGAAGGCTTCACAGGGTATCCTTACAGTTCGTGGCGGTATGACATCTCACGCAGCCGTTGTTGCCCGTGGTATGGGTACATGCTGTGTATCAGGATGTGGCGAAATCAACATGGACGAAGAAAACAAGAAGTTCACTTTAGGTGGCAAGACATATAACGAGGGAGATTATATCTCAATCGACGGTTCAACAGGTAACATCTACGATGGTATCATTCCTACAGTTGATGCTGAAATCGCAGGTGAGTTCGGCAGAATTATGGAGTGGGCTGATGAGTTCAGAAC
>JAZNTB010000049.1:0-8066 GCA_045591565.1 Clostridia bacterium | reverse complement strand
CCGATTTTGCATTTCTTGATTCAAACAGCGTTTTCAGCTTGTAAAGAGTATTACCACTGTCAATAATATCTTCGATAATAAGAATATTTTTGCCGGAAACATCGCGGTCCAAGTCCCTTTTAATATTGATAAAGCCTGCAGTAGCAGTAGACTTATCGTAACTTGAAACCTGCATAAAGTCACTTTCTACCGGCATTGTATGCTTTCGTATCAAATCCATAGCAAAGGGTGTTGAGCCTTTCAGGATTATTATTGCCAAAAGCGGCTCGCCTGCTAAGTCGCGGTTTATGCTGTCAGCTATTTTTGCTACTGTGCTTGCAATCTGCTCTTCCGAAACAAGTATTCTTTCAACATCTTTATGCATGAGTTTTGCTCCTGAATTTAAAGTTTTGCGGAATATGTACAATCTTTGCTTTGCCGCGTGGAACGAGAATAGGACCGCAGATTGCACAAACTATAAAGTGGTGAAGCAGAGTTCCGACAAAGGCAATTGCTGCAGAGGAACGCGCTGCGACCTCGCCTGTAAGAACAAGCGGAGTAAGTACATAAACAGCGATGCCTTCAGCAAGTGAATGAAGAAGTGCGGTTACTAAAATGATAACGAATGCATTGATTTTGCCGTCTTTAATCATCTTGGCACCGGCTAAAGCAAATATAAGATGTGTCGCCGCTCTTGTTATGACGATTATTGCGTTCGGCATAGGGATTGTAAAGAAAAATCCGATACAGCTTCCGATTACCGTCATAAGTACAACCCACGGGCTGATGAATGCCGCAAGCATTGTTGGAACATGCGAGCCGAGAGTCAATGTAAATGCCGGAAGAACAAGCTTAACCGGGGAGTATGTAATTAAGATTGAAAGCGCGGTCAGGATTGCCGCAAGTACCATTTCTCTTGTTTTTTTGTTCATTTGTGTATTCCTCCTAAAGGTTGATAAAATTGGTTACTATCTTTTCAGCATCAGGAGTAAGGCCGGATGCAATATAGTAATTAAGACCGTAAATGTTTCCGTGCTTTTCCGGCGTAATGAGGTTACATACTGCGATGATTTCACCCTCGTCAGAGCGTGAAATGCAGTCAAGCTCTTTCGGCATAACAGTTTCGATTACGCCGTACGGCTTGCCTCGGCAAATCCTGATTGCAGTTTCAAGACCGTTATAGATAGGCACGGAGGTGTCGATAACTGCCCATTCCTGTTTTCCCTCGGCACATTCAATTTCCTCGCATCTGCCGTCAAAGGCTTTGATGACGCTGTTAAAGCCGTCTAAAATGGCAAGAACAGGGACATTTACAAGATGTGCTTCACGGATAAGGCGTACTGCCTGATCGGAGTATTCAGTAATTATGACCTTTTCAGCTTGCGCAAGAGTACTCGAGTAAATCACCGGGATACCAAGCTGTACCAGGTAATCAAATATTCCGCGCTCACCCATGTAAAGTATCACAGCGTGCTCCTCCTTCGACTAAATTTCAGCTTGAAAAAAAACATTTACTATGGTATAATTATATCACACTAAAAACAATTTTTCAAGGGGGTAAATATGAAGGCACTGATTATATCTGTAAAAGCCGGATTTGGACATCATTCTACCGCCAATGCAGTCATTGACTATTTTAATGAAAAGGGTGTATCCTGCGAAATGCTGGACACATTCGAATATATAAATCCAACACTTGCAGACTCTATAGATAATGGATACTTATTTTCTACAAAGTACTTTCCGGAGGTTTTCGGAAAGGCATATGATATGCTCGATAAAAGAGAGGAAAAATGGGATAAGTTTTCGCCCATCGCTGTTCTTTCCAAGCTTGTATCCAATAAGCTTAAGGATTTTATAACGGAGTATAACCCCGATGTTATCGTAGGAACACATTCCTATGCGTGTATGCTGATGACATATCTTAAGGAAAAGGACATCGTAAAGTGTCCGCTTGTGGGGATAATAACCGATTTTACTGTGCATCCTTTCTGGGAAAGTACTGACCTTGACTATTATGTAACGGCAGACAGTCTGCTTGAAAATCAGCTTAAGAAGAAGGGGATACCGGCTGAAAAAATGCTTCCGTTCGGAATTCCCATAAGACGAAACTTTTCTGAAAAGATACCCAAGCAGGAGGCAAGACAGACAATCGGTATTGAGGATAAAAAAACAGTACTGGTTATGATGGGTTCAATGGGATACGGAAATATTGTAAAGGATATAAAAACCATTGACGAGATTGACGCTGATTTTCAGGTTTTGTGCGTATGTGGAAACAATGAGAAGATGCGCCGTGAAATAGAGGGAAAAAGCTGGAATAAGAAAATAATACCATTTGGGTTTGTAAATAATATTGATGTAATGATGGATGCGGCGGATTGTATAATAACAAAGCCGGGCGGTCTTACAACATCAGAGTTCCTTGCAAAGAAACTGCCGGCAGTTATTATGAACGCAATCCGCGGTCAGGAGGACAGAAACGCAGAGTTTTTAGTAAATAACGGAGCGGCTATTGTAGTAACGGAAACCTTTGGTCTTGACGAGGCGCTTTTTGAAATCATGAAAAGTCCGTGGAGACTCGAGGTTTTAAGACAGAGTGTTGAACATCTCGGGAAACCAAATTCTACCCGTGATGTATGTGAATTCATTATCGGTCTTGTAGGAGAGAAAAAGGATGACAGATAAATTTCCGCGCGAGTTTGCTGACAGGATGCAGGAAATGCTTGGCGATAAATATGATGAGTTTTTACGCGCCTTTGAAAACGCTCCTGCATATACGGGAATGCGAATCAACACATTAAAAAGCGGTGCTAAAGCGGCAATTCTTGCCGAGACGGGAGAACTTGAGAAGGTTGCATGGTGCGAAAACGGCTATTATGCGGATAAGGATATTATCTCCGGAAAACACCCGTATCATGTCGGCGGGCTTGTGTATTTTCAAGAGCCGTCAGCGATGGGAGTTGTGGATGCTCTTGGCATCTGCGAGGGTGATTTTGTACTTGACCTTTGCGCAGCCCCGGGCGGAAAAGCAACGCAAGCCGCAGAAAGGCTTTGCGGAAAAGGCCTGCTTGTTGCAAACGAAATAGTGCCGAGGCGAGCCGCAATACTTGCCGAGAATATAAGCCGTATGGGAATAAAAAATGCGGTGGTGACAAACGAATCGCCCGAAAAGCTTGCACAGAAATATGGCAGCTTTTTTGATAAAATCATAGTGGACGCACCGTGCTCGGGCGAGGGAATGTTCAAAAAGGAACCGCAGGCGATAACCGAATGGAGCGTCGAGCACACAAAGGCGTGCGGAGAAAGACAAAAGAAGATTTTGAAATCCGCATTTTCAATGTTAAAGGGCGGAGGATACCTTATATATTCGACCTGCACCTTTGCGCCTTGCGAAAATGAAGGAGTTACGGATTGGGTACTTGAAAACTATCCCGATGTTGAGCTTGTTCCGATAAAGACAGAGGGAATGTCGGACGGCGAGGGAAAGTGGGCAGGCAGTAGGTATGACTTATCGGGAACAAAACGCATTTTCCCGCACAAAAGTAAGGGTGAGGGACATTTTTTTGCGCTGTTCCATAAAAAGGACGGCGTGGAAAAAGAGTACAAAAAGGAATATAAGTGCGAGAATGCCGGACTTTGGCGCGACTTCGAAAAGGAGAACTTGAACACAACGCTTCAGGGTGAAATCATAGGATTCGGTGATAAATTATTTTTAATGCCGTATAATCTTGATATAGATAAAATCAAAACAGAGCTTGCAGGACTTTTTCTGGGGGTTTGCAAAAAGGGCAGGTTTGAACCATCACACGCCCTCTGCCTTGCGCTTTCAAAGGAGGATTTTAAAAGAGTACAGGAAACAGATGCACCTCAAAAGTTTTTCAGGGGCGAAACGCTCGAAAGCCCTCAAAAAGGGTGGACAGCGGTTTTATATAACGGGTTCCCGATAGGCTGGGGAAAGGCATCGGAGGGTGTTTTAAAAAATCATTTCCCGAAATATTTGCGTTTTTAGGAGGATAAAATGGAAGGTATAGTACAGGCAATAGTGGACACATTTAGCGGAAAGATTTCAAAGGAGATTATAGTATTTGTAATCTCGATGATACCGATTTTAGAGCTTCGCGGAAGTCTTTTGGCGGCGGGCTTTTTGAAGATGAGCTTTGCCTCAACCTATATAATTGCAGTAATAGGAAATATGATTCCGATACCGTTTATTCTTTTGTTTATAGAGAAAATATTCAATTGGCTCAAAAAGACAAAGCTCAAAAGAATGGTGGAAAAGCTGGAGGAAAAGGCTCTTTCCAAGTCCGACCAAATCCGTAAATATGGAAAATTCGGACTATTCCTCTTTGTTGCAATTCCGCTCCCGGGAACGGGTGCATGGACCGGAGCTTTAGCGGCAACACTACTTCGTATGAAGCCAAAGGAGTCAATCTTCCCGATTTTTATGGGTGTTGTGACAGCAGGTCTTATTATGTCACTGATATCCTTCGGTATCATAAAGCAGATAGTATAAGGAGTGACATAAATGTCAAAAATTTATAAATCAATGGAGGCACTTGTAGGGAATACGCCTTTAATTGAACTTGAGAGATATGGAAAAGAACTTTCGGCTAAGATTTTAGCGAAAGCAGAATACTTTAATCCGGCAGGAAGCATCAAGGACAGAGCTGCACTTTCGATGCTCGACGATGCGGAGAAACGAGGGGTATTGAATAAAGATACCGTAATTATTGAGCCGACCTCGGGCAATACCGGAATCGGACTTGCGGCAATCGGTGCGGTAAGAGGATACAAGGTTATCATCGTAATGCCGGACACAATGTCAAAAGAGCGCAGAATGTTGATGTGTGCATATGGCGCAGAGCTTGTTCTGTCAGACGGCAAAAAAGGTATGGCAGGTGCTATTAAAAAGGCAGAGGAGCTTGCAAGAGAAATCCCGAACAGCTTTATTGCAGGACAGTTTGTAAATCCTGCAAACGCCGAGGCACACTACAAAACGACGGGACCTGAAATCTGGCAGGATACAGATGGCGCAGTTGATATATTTGTTGCAGGCGTGGGTACGGGTGGAACGCTTACCGGCTGTGCGAGGTATTTAAAGGGAAAAAATCCTGATATCAAGGTTGTTGCGGCAGAGCCGGCTTCATCTCCTGTTCTGTCAGGAGGCAAGGCAGGTGCGCACGCTTTGGCTGGAATCGGTGCAGGGTTTGTACCGGAAATTTTGGCTACAGAGCTCATTGATGAAATAGTACAGGTGGAAAATGAGGATGCCTTTACTGAGGCAAGAAGTCTTGCAAAGTGTGAGGGACTGCTTGTGGGAATTTCGTCGGGGGCGGCACTTAGCGCAGCAAAAAGGCTTGCGTTAAGACCTGAAAACAAAGGGAAGAATATTGTGGTAATACTGCCTGATACCGGGGAGAGATACCTGTCGGCAGGATTATTTTCAGATGGAGAATGATATGAAAAAGGCGATAATCGCAATGAGCGGCGGAGTGGATTCCTCCGTTGCGGCACACCTTACAAAGGAAAAAGGACTTTACTGTATAGGTGCGACAATGAAGCTGTATTCAGGCGAGGCGGAAAGTACATGCTGTTCATTAGAGGATGTTGAGGATGCGCGTCAGGTAGCGCACAGACTCGGTATGGAGCACTATGTCTTTAATTTTACCGGTGAATTTGATGAAAAGGTTGTCAAAAAATTTGTTAACGCCTATGAAGAGGGAGCAACACCAAACCCTTGCATAGACTGTAACAGATATTTGAAGTTCGAGAAGCTTTTTGACCGTATGAAAGAGCTTGGGTATGATTATGTGGTTACAGGTCACTACGCAAAAATAGAAAAATCGGGTGACAGATATCTGCTCAAAAAAGGGGCAGACGAAACAAAGGACCAGAGCTATGTTCTTTATTCGCTCACGCAGGAGCAGCTTGCGCATACTCTTTTCCCACTTGGAGAATATACAAAAATGCAAATCAGGGAAATAGCAGAGGAAAATGGCTTTGTAAATGCCAAAAAGCATGACAGTCAGGATATCTGCTTTGTGCCGGACGGCGACTATGCAGGATTTATAGAGCGGTATAGCAAAAAAACATATCCGGACGGGGATTTTGTGGATATGTCGGGAAAAGTTCTTGGTCGGCATAAAGGGATAATAAGATATACAATCGGACAAAGAAAGGGCTTGGGACTTAGTCTTCCGGCACCGATGTATGTTATGAAAAAGGATACCGAACGCAACGAGGTTGTGCTTTGTGCGGATAGCGAGCTGTTTTCAAAGACTCTTGATGCTGTGGATTTTAACTGGATAGCGTTTGAAAATCCGCCCGAAAGCTTCCGCGCAAAAGCAAAGATAAGATACAGCCATAAGGAAGAGGATGCTCAAATTACGGTTACGGGCGATGGTACGGTTCATATAGAATTTGATACTCCGCAGCGTGCTATTGCAAAGGGACAGGCAGTTGTCCTTTATGACGGCGACATTGTAATCGGCGGCGGAACAATAAAATAAGGAAAGTACGCAAAGAGGATTGCGTACTTTTTTGTTAAAAAAATTAAACACCAAATTTGGTAAAATCTTTTAGTTATATTTTCTTTCGGATATCACAAAATAGCAATGTAGTCGCAAGAGAGCGGCTGCTTTAGATAGATTGTGAAGCGAACTTAAAAGTTCAAAATGTATGGAGGAAAAAACAATGTCAAGATCAAGAATCAATGTTCCAGAAGCTAAGCAGGCTATGGAAAACTTCAAGATGGAAGCTGCAAATGAGGTAGGAGTAAATCTCAAGCAGGGTTACAACGGCGACTTAACTGCAAGACAGGCTGGTTCAATCGGCGGTCAGATGGTTAAGAAGATGATTGAAGATTACGAAAACAAGATTAAATAAGAATGCTTAGAGTAATCAGTTTATTTTCACTGTTAAATGACGATTTTAACTTTAAAAACGGAAGGCTTTATATAATACCTTATCCATTAAACGGAAGATTTTTTTACGCAAACGGCGGTTCGTATATATTGCCCATAGCTTTTATAAGTGAAGATCTGTATTTTTAAGCCAACCGTAATACAGGTTATTTCGGACTTAGAAAGTTCATTTTTGAAAATAAGCACATGAAAAAGCAGATGCCTGAAATAATTCATGCATCTGCTTTTTTTCATTCCGGTTTTATTACAGAGAGAACGCAGTATTCATTATCGAACTGCTCCATAAAACGCTTTTGAATATCGGAGAAAGTAATCTTTTGATATTCTTCAAAGTAATCAAAATAGTTGATATCCATAAAGGACATTGTAAGGAAGCTGTGTGCATATCCTTCTATGTCATTATATGAGCGGATATAATCGCCCCAGATAACCTTCTTTATTCTTTCAAAATCCTCCTCGCAAAGTCCGTCTTTGCGGATAGAGTCAACATAAGCGGTTATGCGCTTATACACTTCGTCGGGATTCTTGCTCTCACCGTCAATGGCGGTGTAGCCATAGTCGATTTGCGGCGAATACTCAAAAGAGAAATTCTGATTAATAAGTCCCTCGCCATAGAGGTCGTTGTAAAGCTTTGAGCCTTTACCAAACAGCATCTCGGTAAGGATTTCCATTTCGATACACTTTTTAAGAAGAGGTCTTCCGCCATAGCCCGTGTTGTTATCCTTCCAGCCGAGCATAAACATCGGTGTCGCAACGCTTATTGACTGCTCTTTGTACTTGCCAGCAACCGCCTTTGGCTCGTCGGGGTAAATTCTCTTGATTTCCCCGATAGGCTCTTCTCGGTTTTTGATATTTTTCTCGATGACAGAAAGAATCTTTTCTACATCAAAATCGCCGGTTACAAAAAGAGTCATATTTGAAAGGTTATAGAAGGTGTTATAGCACTTATAAAGCAGGTCTTTATCAATTTTTGAAATACTTTCGATTGTTCCTGCAATATCAATTTTGACGGGGTTGTTTTGATACAAAAGCCCAAGAAAATTAAAGAAGAGTCTCCACGGCGCATTGTCATCATACATTCGGATTTCCTGACCGATAATGCCCTGTTCCTTTTCCACGCTTTCTTTTGTAAAGTACGGCGACTGAACATAATCCATCAGG
>JAZNTB010000048.1:0-3309 GCA_045591565.1 Clostridia bacterium | reverse complement strand
CAAGCAAAGACTTGAAAAGGGACTTTCCTTCTTAGAGTTTAACTATATGCTGATGCAGAGCTATGACTTTTTGATGCTAAACAGAAAGTATGACTGCAGGATCGAGCTTGGCGGCGATGACCAGTGGTCAAATATCTTAGGTGGTATTGAGCTTTGCCGAAGAAAGGACCAGAAGCAGACCTACGGTATGACCTTTACACTTCTTACAACATCCGAGGGTAAAAAGATGGGTAAAACCGCAAAGGGTGCGCTCTGGCTTGATTCTGAAAAGTGCAAGCCGTATGACTTCTATCAGTATTGGGTGAATGTACAGGATGCTGATGTTATCAAGTGCTTAAAGCTTGTTACATTCGTGCCGATGGACGAAATCCGTGAGATGGAAAAGTGGGAAGGTGCAGAGCTTAATAAGGCTAAAAAGCGCCTTGCTTATGAGGTTACCAAGATGGTACACGGCGAGGAAATTGCAAATCAGGTGCAAAGCGCAGCTGAGGCAGTTTTTGCAGGCGGCGGTGTATCTGACAATATGCCGACAAGCGAGGTTGATACATTAGAGGGTAAAGGAATCTTGGATTTGCTCGCCCAAATCAAGCTTGTTCCGTCAAAGGCAGAGGGCAGACGCTTAGTACAGCAGGGCGGACTTTCAGTAAATGATGAGAAAGTAACCGATGCAAACATGATTCTTGATAACAGCCTTATCGGCGAAAAGGGAATGATTATCCGCAAGGGTAAAAAGGTGTTCCACAGAGTAGTTTTGAAATAAGATAAAAAGGAGCTTCTGATTTACAGAAACTCCTTTTTTGATTTATATAAGAGTGGAAATTTATACCTCATCATTTTTCTGTGCTATCAACAGTTAGAAACTTGGGCTTTAGCTGTGAAATAAGGATTCCTGCAAAAATCAGCACACAGCCGATATATCCTTGCACCTGCATCACCTCACCAAGTAAAAGCGCACCGCCGATTGCGCTGAATACACATTCCGTTGAAAGAATAATTGCGGCATAGTTTGGGTCGGAGTCCCTTTGACCTATAATCTGGCAGGTGTAGGCAACACCCGTGGACATAATACCTGTGTAGAGAATCGGCATAGCTGTTGCGGCAATGCCGGACCAGGTGATGGTTTCGAAGCAAAGAGCAAAAAGCATATTCCATATTCCGCAGATAAAAAACTGCAGGCAGGAGAATTTAAGTGAGCTGATATGGGTAACCATTTTATCAATTATCAGTATGTGGGCGGTCCAGAAAAATGCGCCGATTAAGACTACGATATCGCCTGTATCGACAGAATCAAAGCCGTCAGGAACGCCTAAAAGATAAAGACCGCCTACAGCAAGCAGCGCCGCAAGGATTGTATTGACACCGGGGCGTTTTTTCCATATAATCCAGCCGAATATAGGGACTAAAACGGTGTAAAGACCTGTAATAAATCCGCTTTTTCCGGCACTGTGATTGATGCTGATACCAAACTGCTGGAGGGCAGAGGCTATAAAAAGTGCAGTACCTGCGGCAAGGGCTGCAATAAATGTGCGTTTCCACTCACTCGCCGTCGGTTTTTTGCGGTCAAAAATCAGGATAACCGGAATGAGTGACGCCGAGCCTAAGAGAAATCGGGTTCCGTTAAAGCTGAAATTGCCGAGGATATTTGTATCTACCTCAACCTGAAAGGCAAAGGCAAAGCCCCAGATAATGGCGGCGGTGAGCATTATAAATGTAGACTTGATTTGCTTATTCATATGTAGTACCTCGCATAAAAACTGTGGGTGCATAAATTTGCAACGCACCAATTGCGATTATACCACACTTTTGACGCCATTTCCACACATTTATGAAAAAATATCGCCGAAAAACCCACAAAAAAACGAATATTATGCACAATTGTTTTATAAATATTCACAAAAATGCATAAATATTTAAAAGTTGCATCAATTATTTGCTTGACAAAAAGGGAATGTTGTGCGATAATGGTACTTGTGAAAAATTGTATATTTATACACAAGAGGTAGAAAAATGAAAAAGGTATTTGTTGACGGAAGTGCAGGAACAACAGGACTGAGAATTTTTGAAAGGCTCGGGGCAAGAGAAGATATCGAGCTGATTACTATAAGTGAAGAATTAAGAAAGGACCTAAACGCAAGAAAGGCAGCGATTGAAAGTGCCGATGCGGCGTTTTTGTGCCTTCCGGATGATGCGGCAAGAGAAATTGTAGCGGCGGTGGAATCAAAAACCGTCAAGATACTTGACACATCAACGGCACACAGAACGGAAAGTGACTGGGCATATGGCTTTGCAGAGCTTTCGGGAGATTTCCGTGAGAAAATCAGAACCTCGCAGAAAATTGCTGTTCCGGGCTGTCATGCAAGCGGTTTTATATCAATAGTTTATCCGCTCGTTGCGGCAGGGGTTCTGCCTGCAGATTATCCGGTAGTAAGCTATTCGGTGACAGGCTATTCAGGCGGCGGCAAGAAGATGATAGCTGAGTATGAGGACAAGGAAAGAGATATAGAGCTTTCCTCGCCCCGTCAGTACGGACTCACTCAGAAGCACAAGCATTTAAAGGAAATGAAAGCGATATGCGGACTTGAAAAAGAGCCTGTATTTGCACCGATTGTTGCTGATTTTTACAGCGGTATGGTGGTATCGGTCCCGCTATTTTCCGATATGCTTTCTAAAAAATGTACAGCAAGGGATATTCACGGGTTGCTTGCAGACCACTATAAGGATGAAAAGGTTGTCCGTGTGATGCCGTTTGGAAAAGAAGGATTTTTGGGAAGCAATAACCTGTCCGGTAAGGACTCCCTTGAAATAGAGGTTACGGGAAATGATGAGAGAATTTTAGTTGCCGCAAGATTTGATAATCTTGGAAAGGGCTCATCAGGTGCGGCGATACAGTGTATGAATATTGCACTTGGATGCAAGGAAACCAAAGGACTTGATTTATAATAGGAAGGAAAAGAAGGCTATGAATAAAATAAGCGGCGGAATTTGCGCAGCAAAGGGATTTTTAGCAGCAGGAATTCACGCAGGAATACGCAAAAACAAAAACAAACTTGACCTTGCTCTCATTAAGAGCGAAACTCCATGTACGGTTGCGGGTTGTTATACACAGAACCTTGTCAAGGGCGCACCGATATGGGTTACTAAAAAGAATATTGAAAATGGTGTGGCGCAGGCGATTGTATGTAACAGCGGAAACGCCAATACCTGCAATAGCGATGGCATTGAGGTTGCTGAAAAAATGTGTGAAATCACAGCAAAAAGCACAGGTATTGCGGCAAGTGATGTAGTTGTTGCATCAACCGGAGTTATAGG
>JAZNTB010000047.1:0-2921 GCA_045591565.1 Clostridia bacterium | reverse complement strand
GAGTCCACATTTTTCAAGTGTTGCAGCAAGCGCATCATATGTCCCGCTTTCACATATCCCAAAGCCTTCTGCCGCCTTTGTAATCATCGCCATACCGATTGCAACGGCATGACCGTGGGTGATTTCAAAATTACTGCACTTTTCTATTGCGTGTCCGATTGTATGCCCGAAATTTAAAAGCTGCCTTACTCCTGTGTCAAACTCATCTGCATTTACAACATCGCGCTTTATACTCACGCAGCCCTCAATTATATCTTCAATATCAGCATTTGTGCCGATTTTACTAAACAATTCCCTATCCGCCAGCATACCGCACTTTATCGCCTCGGCAATTCCGTCTGAAAATGTCTTTTCGTCAAGAGTTTCAAAGGTATCAGTATCGCATATAACCAAAGATGGTTGGTGAAATGCCCCTGCCAAATTTTTTCCGCTTTCAAGGTTTATTCCTGTCTTTCCGCCGACAGACGAATCAACCGCCGCCAAAAGTGTTGTCGGAATCTGAACAAATTTTATTCCGCGAAGGTATGTAGCCGCCGTAAAACCTGTCATATCACCGGTAACGCCGCCGCCTAATGCAACAGCAATATCGCGTCTTGTCAGGCGGTTTTCTGCCAGAAATTCAAGCATTTTGATATAGGTTTTTGTATTCTTTGATTTTTCACCATTCGGGAATGTGAAGCATACCGTTTCAAATCCTGCTTCTTCAAGTGATTTTCGCACCATATCGCCATAAAGAGCAAATACCTTATCATCACTTATCAGGGCGGCACGGCTCTTAGGCAAAACCTCTCCTATGAGCCGACCGCAATCCTTTAAAATTCCTTTTGAAACAATCACATCATACGCATTTGACGCGCTTATATGGATTTTTTTCATACCTTTATTCCTTTCCGCCAATTTCATCCGAGAGCACCTTTTTCTCTCTGCCATCACGCAAGAGATTAAAAAGCTTTTCTCTGTCAGCCTTTCTTATCGCCTCTGAATACTCCGTAAGATGCTCTATCAGCATATCTATTTCATCTGCGAGGTTTTTGGGGTTATCCAAAAACAGTTCTGTCCACATATTCTCATTAAGATGCGCAACACGAGTCATATCGCGGAAGCTTCCTGCTGAAAATCCTGCATGAGACATTGCAGACGGGCTTTTTATATAGCTGCTTGAAACAATATGTGCAAGCTGTGATGTGTACGCTATTATTCTGTCGTGTTCCTCCGGCGTTGACATCTGTATCCTCGAAAATCCTATTTTTAAAAATAAATCTGCAAGCTTTTTTACCTTTTCCACCGGCGTTTCGGGATACGGTGTGAGTATCAAAGATGCACCGGAGAACAAATCCGGCGTCGAATGGTCATATCCAAACTTTTCGATACCTGCCATAGGATGTGCGCCGATAAAGGTAAATCCGTTTTTCTTTGCGATATGGTAAATTCCTGAACATACCTTTTCCTTAACTCCGCCGCAATCTGTAACTATGGTGTTCTGCCCGAATTTGTCTGCATTCTCCTGAACAAAGCTTACCGCCGCTTCAGGATAAAGCCCTAAAACGACAATATCACATCCATCAAAGCTACCATCAAAGCACTTGTCAACAGTTCCGTCAGCAAGAGTCTTTTTAAGCACGCTGCCATCTTTGTCGTAACCTATTATATCACAATCTGTATATTTTTTAAAGCCTTTTGCAACAGAACCGCCAATTAATCCAAGACCTATTACTGCTATTTTCATATTATCTGCAAGCAAACGGCAATACTGCATCTACCGCTTCTTTTACATCCGCGAACTGCTCAGGTGTTAATGACTGTGCACCGTCACAAAGAGCATTTTGCGGGTCATTGTGTACCTCTATTATAAGACCGTCCGCTCCTGCTGCCGTTGCTGCAACTGACATAGGCTTAACAAGCTTTGAAATCCCTGTTGCATGGCTCGGGTCAACAATCACAGGCAGGTGTGTGAGCTGACGAAGAAGTGGGATTGCAGAAATGTCAAGTGTATTTCTGGTTGCTGTTTCGAAAGTTCTTATTCCTCTTTCGCAAAGTATAACTTTTTCATTTCCACCTGCCATAATGTATTCAGCACTCATAAGAAGCTCTTCTAATGTGCTTGATAATCCTCTCTTTAAAAGAATAGGCTTATTTGTCCTTCCAAGCTCCTTTAAAAGCTCGAAGTTCTGCATATTTCTTGCGCCGACCTGAATCACATCTACATCCTTAAAGAGCGGGAGATGTGAAAGGTCCATAATTTCGGTTACTATCGGAAGTCCTGTCTTTTCTTTTGCCTTTAAGAGTAATTCAATACCCTCACCACGGAGTCCCTGGAAAGAGTAAGGCGATGTTCTTGGCTTAAACGCTCCGCCGCGCAAAAGCTTAGCACCCGATGCCTTAACCTTTTCTGCAATAGTACAAAGCTGTTCCTCTGACTCAACGGAGCATGGCCCTGCGATAGTCACGAAGTTTCCTCCGCCTATTTTTACATCCCCCACCTTAATGACTGTGTCAATCGGATGAAATTTACGGTTTGCGTTTTTGAACGGTTCCTGAATACGCTTTGCCTTTTCAACAATTTCAAGAGTTGAGAGCATATCAATATCAAGGCTTGATGTATCTCCGATAAGTCCCATAATGGTGGTGTGAATACCCTCCGAAAGATGGATTTCAATATTTCTTTCCTTAAGCCAATTTGCAAGATTCTCCATCTGTTTTTTGTCGTAGTTTTCCTTTAGAATTAAAATCATTTTGAATCTCTCCCTTTTAAAACATAAAATAAAAAGGGGATTACGCGTTACCGTAATCCCCGTTCAAATACAAAAAAAATTGATTTAACCGTTTATACAGCAACACAACAAGGCCTTACTAAAGTAATAAGTAAAGCCATAAAAGTATTCAAATGTGTTGCGAAGATTAATCATTTTCGTACTCCCTTT
>JAZNTB010000046.1:0-29627 GCA_045591565.1 Clostridia bacterium | reverse complement strand
CTGCAGGCTTTATCAATATTAAAAGGGACTTGGACCGCGATGTTTCCGGCAAAAATATTCTTATTATCGAAGATATTATTGACAGTGGTAATACTCTTTACAAGCTGAAAACGCTGTTTGAATCAAGAAATGCAAAATCGGTAAGAATTTGTACCATGCTCGATAAGCCGTCCCGACGGGTTGTTGATGTGTCTGTTGACTATGTGGGCGTGGAGATTCCTGATGAATTCGCCGTTGGCTACGGTCTTGACTATGACGAGCAGTACCGAAACCTTCCGTATATCGGTGTTTTGAAGCGTTCGGTTTATACAAAATGACAACTTAAAAAAGACTCAATTCCAAAGAATTGAGTCTTTTTTTAATGTCTATTTCTCATGTATACAGTTTCCAAAGGCTGTCAGGCTTACAAGGCCAGGCGTTATTCCCTCGGGTGCGCCGACAATCCTTAAACGGATGCCATACGCCGAAACAGCATCAAACTGTCTGTAATCAATGCACAAATCCTTATCGTTTTCTGACGCATCAACAAGAGTTTCCCAACAGGACAAATCCTTGTCGGTCGCATATTCCAGCACATAACGAAATGCGCCCGGGAAGATACCGTCAAGTGTTTCCATTCCGATGTCACGCCATATCAGACGCACAGAGTGAACACTGTATCTTGTTTCATGTCCAAGACGGAATGTGATTTGAGGAGCGGCATCATCCTTCGCCGGCTGCCACCAGCTCAGCACACTGTAGTCAGATGCATATATCGCATCCCTGCCCTCTGCACTGCTTGACGCAGTCGGTCTTTGAAGGAATGTAAGCGGTAAGAGTCCACAGTCATTTCCCTTTTCCGGATTTTCCATAACTCCCGGCGCAAACTGAGGTGTTTCCGTCACAGCAGGACAGTAAAGCTCGCCGTTTTCATCAATACCCACAGGATCCATACCAATCCGGCGCTCGTAGAGGTGATTGTAACAGAAAATGCATGTGTAGAAAACCCATAGCGAATTATTCGGTCCGTCAACAAGGCAGCCGTGCCCTGCGCCGCGCATCAGTCCGTTTCTTTTTGATGTAAGTGGGTCATGGTTTGTCTGCGGACGAAATCCTGAAAGTGGACCTTCATCAGAGTACAGAACGCCGTTCGCATAGGTAGAACATTCTGTAGCACTGCCTGAGTAGAGCAAATAATAGCGATTTCCTATCTTTTTCACCCACTGTCCCTCAATCCAGCCTATGCGTTCATTCTGATTATATTCCCCAGCCCTCTGCCATTTTTTCTCAGGCTGGAAGGTGTTTATCCAAACAGGCTTGCTCAGCATGCACCATGGCTTATCCGGATCCATCTCAACTCCAACCGTACCCGTCATCAGTTCTGTGTCGCTATCCTCAGATACAAAGTTTTGGTGGAAGTAAAGATACAGTCTGTCACCGTCTGCCAGAAAACAGCCGTCGAGTGCAGTTGTAACATTTCCGTCAGCATCGGTCAGCTTTCCGCACTCGTAAAACGGGCCGAGCGGAGAATCGGAGCAATAAACCTCCTCCACACCGTGACCACTCAGGTACCATTTCCCGCGAAACTGTACCACAGCAGGGCTATATCTTAGCGTAGGAATGCCGATATCCACATGCTTCCAATGTACAAAATCCTCCGATACATATGCCAGCGAATAACTCGGGTACATAATCCATTTTCCGTCATAATAAATAACACTTGGGTCTGAAATTGAACGATAGTCATTAAAATCACGCGGATTGGCTTTAACCAGACTGCTATCTATCGCTCTTCCGCTCTTTACATCTTCAACCGACAACGGGTTACAATATGTTAACTTATCCATATATTTCTCCTTTTTATTCTTTTGTTTTATATATGCTTTTTATGTTCCATGCCTTATAAGAAATCATAGCATCTGCGCCTCTTGATAAAACTGAAACCACTTTACTTTCTCAACAAGAAGGATAGGCTACGCACCATAACACACGACTTAATAGCAGCATCCGCACGGGTCCTTCAAATATCCCTCTTCTAATGTCAACTTTTCTTATATTTTATTATACCGACAGAAAAAAAGCAATCCCAAAATATTGATATTTTTTCAGGGGACGAAAATACAAAAGACAGCGTGTTATGTGTGCAAGAGATTTCCTTTTTGCACTTTTTCAATTTTCTCTTCTTTATATGAATAATAGAACATGACTGAATTAAATCAGTCCTGTTTTATTATCTTACCCCAAAGAGCAGCTCAGCATATGTCGGGTATGGCCAGCAATCCCTCTTTACAAGTGCCTCCATACTATCCGCAGATTTTCTTATCTTCTCCATTCTGCTGATTATGACATCCTTATAATACTCTGCAACCTTTTGCGCATCATCAAGCTTTACAGCGTCCAAAAGCTCCTCTTCCATTTTTTCAACATCACCATACATTGTTTCAACAAGTCCGGTTAGTTTTTTAATAATATCTTCCTCATATCCGCAGCTTATCTTGGAAATAGCTGCTTTTTTACTTACAACTGTCTCAGACAGGCTTCCGACAAATCCCGATACAGCAGGAAGGATATCCTTTTTTGCCATATCAATCATGGTCAGTGCTTCGATATTTATTATCTTGGAATAATTTTCAAGATTAATCTCATATCTTGCACGCATTTCTGTTTCATTGAAAACCTTATGAGCAGTGAATAAGTCAATGTTCTTTTGGCTTACATAATAAGGCAGACAATCCGGCGTTGTTTTTAAATTAAGAAGGCCTCTCTCCTCTGCCTCTGCGAGCCAAGCATCATCATAGCCGTTTCCGTTGAAGATAATACGCTTATGCTTGCGGATTGTGTGCTTAATCAACTCGTGCAGTGCACTATCAAAATCCTCCGCTCCCTCAAGCTCGTCTGCGAATTGCTTAAGACTCTCTGCAACCGCTGTATTTAGTACCACATTAGGCCCTGAAATCGATGCTGCTGAGCCCACGCCGCGGAACTCAAACTTATTGCCGGTAAAGGCGAATGGACTTGTTCTGTTGCGGTCGGTTGTATCCTTTGCAAACCTCGGCAGAACATGTACGCCAACCTTCATTATAGTCTTCTCCTTGGCATCATATCCCTCGTCCTTTTCAATCGACTCCAGTATCTCTGTAAGCTCCTCTCCAAGGAAAATTGACATAATAGCAGGCGGCGCTTCGCTCGCACCTAAGCGGTGGTCGTTTCCGGCAGACGCAACCGAAACTCGCAGCATATCCTGATAATCGTCAACAGCCTTTATAACGCTGCAAAGGAACAGCAGGAATTGTGCGTTTTCGTAAGGCGTTTCGCCCGGGTCTAAAAGATTTTTGCCAAGATTTGTGGTGATTGACCAGTTATTGTGCTTGCCGCTTCCGTTCACGCCGTCAAACGGCTTTTCGTGCAAAAGACAAACCATACCATGCTTTTTAGCAATTCTTTGCATAAGCTCCATCGTAATCTGATTATGGTCAGTTGAAATATTTGTGGTTGAGAAAACAGGAGCGAGTTCGTGCTGTGCAGGCGCCGCCTCGTTGTGCTCAGTCTTAGCAAGAACACCGAGCTTCCACAGTTCCCCGTCAAGCTCCTTCATAAAGGCTGCAACCTTAGACTTTATTGTTCCGAAATAGTGGTCATCAAGCTCCTGCCCTTTAGGCGGCATCGCACCAAAGAGTGTTCTTCCTGTAAAGAGAAGGTCAGGACGCGCATCATGCATTTCCCTGTCCACCAAAAAATACTCCTGTTCAGCACCAACAGTTGTCTTTACAGATGTTACCCTGTCATTTCCAAACAGCTTTAAAACACGCATAGTCTGCTTATTTATCGCTTCCATTGACCGGAGTAGCGGCGTCTTTTTGTCAAGAGCCTCTCCTCCGTATGAACAGAATGCCGTCGGTATGCAGAGGGTATTTCCCTTTATAAATGCATATGATGTCGGGTCCCATGCAGTATATCCTCTTGCCTCAAAGGTAGCACGGAGTCCGCCCGAAGGAAAGCTTGATGCGTCAGATTCTCCCTGTACAAGCTCCTTTCCCGAAAACTCCATTATTATATTGCCGTCATCGGTAGGTGAGATAAAGCTGTCATGTTTTTCTGCAGTAATACCTGTCATAGGCTGGAACCAGTGCGTGTAATGTGTAGCACCGTTTTCAATCGCCCAATCCTTCATTGAGTTTGCAACAACATGAGCAATATTGATATCAAGATGTTTTCCGTCCTTGATGGTTTTCTGCAGAGCCTTATAGGTTTCCTTTGGTAGTCGCTTTTTCATCGCGTAATCGTTAAAAACCTTTGAGCCAAACAGTTCTGTCAGATTTTCCATATCAATCTCTCCTTTTTAAAAGCAGACCGGCTGCTTATATATCTTTCGTCTATAAAGAAAAGGCAAGGTCCGGAAATCTATCCGAGCTTCCTTGCCTTCCCTAAAGTATAACATTACTCTCTTTTTTTGTCAATATTTTTAAATCAATTTATTAACCCAGCTCATCCAAACTCTT
Organism: Clostridia bacterium; assembly: GCA_045591565.1. Taxonomy (GTDB): domain Bacteria; phylum Bacillota; class Clostridia; order UBA1381; family UBA1381; genus UBA1738. The sequence continues at coordinate 25,149 of JAZNTB010000046.1, read as the reverse complement.
AAATTCGTATCCCCTATCCCTTGCATATCTTATGATGCTCTCCAAAGCATCCGCATTATCCTGTGACACTGCATGCAAAAGTATTATTGCTCCGTCGTGAAGATACGGTGTTACCGCCTTGACAGCATAATCCGCTCCACGAGTCACATCCCTTTCCCAGTCCTTGTATGCAAAGCTCCAGAACATCGTTTTATATCCCGCATCCTGTGCAGCTGCAAGAACACGCTCACTGTACTCGCCCTCAGGCGGTCTCATATACTTCATATGCTCCCCAAATAAGGCGAAATACTTATCGTCCAAAAGCCGCAGCTCCTCTTTCATTTTTTCCGCATCCGAAAGCTTATGCAAATTAGGATGATTTTCGGTATGGTTTCCTATTATATGCCCCTCGTCGAACATCCGCTTTATAAGCTCCTGCTCACGGTCAAAATATGAGCCTGTCACAAAAAAAGCTGCCGGAACCTCACATTTTTTGAGAGTATCCAGAATTTGAGCAGTATACCCATTTTCATAACCCTCATCAAAGGTCAGATACAAAACTCTCTCACCGCTTGTATCCATACAGTACGAATCATAACTCTTGAGCATATCAATAACACTTTTGGGGATATCCGGAGCCGCACCCTCATTCTTTTTAAATCCCCACCCAGAACCGGTATTATCTATGCTGTAATAATCTCTTTGTGTACTCTCAGCACCCGTTGTCGACTCAAGTTGCGCCTCTTTCCTTTCGCCTGCTGCACAGCCGCACAACATTACGCCTGCAAGTAAAACTGATATAATCCTTAACATATCCTCACCTCAATATCTTTGTTATTTAATATATATGAGGACTTACAAGAAAAATAATAAAAAAATTCCAAAAAACCCTTGACATTTTACCGATAATAGGCTATAATAACTTTTGTTGTTGATATGGCGGTATAGCTCAGTTGGCTAGAGCATACGGTTCATACCCGTAGTGTCACTAGTTCGAATCTAGTTACCGCTACCAAACCGGAGCAAGTAAATCTTGTTCCGGTTTTTTTATGCAAAAGCTTCATCAGCTTTCCTGTATGATGTTTACAGGTACTCTTTCATATAAGGGTATGCTTGCTAAAGGTTTTGGATGGGAAGATAATTAAATAACAAAAAAAGCTCTTTTTGCGAAGAGCTTTTTTATTACATTCCTATTTCTCTTAAAAGTTCTGAAAGTGTTGCTGCAGAATCTCTGAGTCCTTTCATTTCCTCTTTTGAGAAAGGCACTTCATATATTCTTTCAACACCGTTTCCGCCTACCATTGTCGGTACCGACAGCGCAACATCACGGATGTCATATTCGCCCTCGAAAATTCCCGAAACTGTCAGAATTGAGTTTTCGTCGCCTGCTATACATTCACATATTCTTGCAACGGCAACTGCAATCGCATAATATGTTGCGCCCTTTTTGTGAATAATCTCATACGCTGAATTTTTAACCTGATTATACATAGTTTCAAGGTCATTAAGGTCGCATTTTCCTGTGTATTTACAAAACTCATTCATAGTCATTCCGCCGATATTTGTGACGCTCCATGCCGCAACCTCGCTGTCACCGTGCTCGCCAATAATATATGTGTGGCAGTTTCTTGCATCAACGCCTGTCTTTCGGCTTATCATATACTTAAGTCTTGAGGTATCAAGCACCGTTCCTGAGCCTAAAACCTGGTTTTTGGGAAGACCAGAGAGCTTATATGTGACATAGGTTAAGATATCCACAGGATTTGAAACCGGCATCAATATTACATCGGACGGCGCATATTCCATAATGCTCTTTATAATCTTGTTATAAATCTCAACATTGTCCTTTAAAAGGTCAAGTCGGGTCTGTCCCTTTTTCTGAGGTGCACCTGCCGTAATGATAACGATGTCCGCATCACGGCAATCGCTGTAATCACCTGCAGTCACCGTCACCGGCTTTACAAGAGATACTCCGTGTGCCATATCAAGTGCATCACCCTCTGCCTTGTCCTTGTTTATGTCAATTAAAACAATCTCCTGAAAAAGTCCGCCAAGCATAAGGGTGTATGCCGTTGTTGACCCAACCGCTCCTGCTCCTATAACTACTACCTTTCCTCTGAACATAATATACTCCTTCCAAAGCAAATTTCCTTAATATTGTCTGTACAATTTTACATTTTATTCTATTTCTAAACATTTTTAGGAAGCGCAGTTTTTAGTTCATCAAGGTGAGAATCCTCTCCAACCCTTACAAGCCGGAATATGCCGTTTTCATAAACTGCCTCTGTAACCGAGGCATTGGATACCCATTTGATATTTTTCATATCGCAAAGCTCCATTCCCTGCCACGCGCACATGGCCGCTCTTATCGGCGTTGCATGAGTTGCTACAAGTACGGTTTTTCCGTGGTTTTCCGTAGCGATTTTTTCTAAAGCCGCTATAACCCTTCTGCTTAGCTCCGCTGTTGTTTCACCGTCGGTACATCCTGCATTTCCGATATCATTTTTCCAGATATGGTACTCTTTTTGGTACTTTTCGTCAATTTCGTCAAATTTGAGACCTTCCCATTCTCCGGCATAAATCTCACGAACACCTTCTTCCTTTATTATGTCCATTCCCAGCCTTTTTGCGATGTGCTCTGCAGTCTGGAAAGCACGACTCAAATCACTTGAATAGATTTTGTCTATTTTATAATTCTCTGCAATATAGTCTGCCGTCTTTTGCGCCTGCTCGTGTCCCTTTTGCGAAAGGTCTGCATTATACCGTTGTCCCGCAAACCTGCTCTCAAGATTTGCCATACTATAGCCGTGACGCACCAAAATTACCCTTGTCATACCTTTTCCTCACCGCTTCTTCATATGTTTTCTGCAAACAGCGTTGTAAGCTGTATACATGCATTTAAGTCATCAATATTTATCATTTCAGACGGAGAATGGATATACCTTGTAGGTATTGATATTCCGCCTGTCTTGACACCTGCACGGGTAAAGTGTATAACCCCCGCATCAGTTCCGCCCTCAGTCATTATTTCGCGCTGATAAGGTATCTTGTTATCCTCTGCAAGCTTTACCAGTATATCCCGCACTTCAGGGCTTGTGATAACTGAATAGTCCATAACCTTAATAGCCGCACCTTCGCCAAGCTTTACTGCCATTTTTGCAGCCTTTGGGGTGTCACCGGTATCTGTAATATCCACAGAAAGAGCGTACTCCGGATTGATTGCATACGCCGCAGTTCTTGCACCGCGAAGTCCGACCTCCTCCTGTGTGGTGAAAACAAAATACAAATCATTCTCTGATTTTACTTTTTTCAGCGCCTCAATCAGTACATAGCATCCGCTTCTATTGTCAAGAGCCTTTGACACAACATTATTGTTCTGCACATAAAAATCGCCTACAAAAGCCGCTGCATCACCGATTTTTACCTGTTTTTCCGCTTCCTCACGGTTTTTAGCACCGATATCAATAAACATCTTTGAAAGCTCTCGTTTTTCGTTCTTCTCCTCTGTGCCGATAACACCGATAACGCCGTTTTCAAAGCATACCTTGCGGTTTACAAGGTTGCGCAAATAAAGCCCGCCGACATCCGAAAAACGAAGAAATCCCTTTTCATCAATGAAGGTGATTATAACGCCTATTTCGTCACAATGAGCCGCAAACATCACTTTTTTGCCGTTTCCTTTTTTCCGTGCGATAAGGTTTCCGAGTGCATCTGTATAAACCTCATCGGCATACGGCTTGATTTCCTCTTTAATAAGCTCTGCTATGCCCTTTTCGCATCCTGACGGAGCATTACAGGCTGTCAGTCTTTTTAATAGTTCCATTCATATCACCTCGTCAATTCTATCTAAAAACAATCTTGATAGCTTGTATACTGCATCAATATCCTTTCCCGACACAAGTGATGCCGGAGAGTGAATATACCGTGCCGGTACAGAAATCGACGCAGTCTTAACTCCCGAATGGGTAAGATGAATTCTTCCCGCATCGTTGCCTCCTGTTGTGGCACGCTTATACTGAACCGCGATTCCCGCTTCCTTTGCACTGTCATAAAGCCAGCGGCAAAATTCCCTGTCCACGATTGTTGTTCTGTCCATAAAGGTTACTGCCGCACCGCCGCCCATACTCGTCACATACTCGTGCTCATCAGTTCCGTAAACATCGCTTGCGGTTGTTGACTCAATAACAAGCGCAATATCAGGATTTATCCTGTGTGCCGCAACTCGTGCCCCACGAAGTCCCGCCTCTTCCTGAGTGGTAAAACAAAAGTAGGTATCATATTTAACTGGCTTTTTAATAAGCTCTAAAAGTATTGCGCACCCTGCGCGGTCATCAAGTGCTTTCGCCTTAATGGTATCCTCTCCAAAAAGCGAAAATCTGGTATCAAAGCAGGCATAATCACCAACCTTGACCTTTTTTTCGGCGTCCTTTTTATTTTTTGCGCCGATATCAATATAGATATCCTTAATCTCCGGTACACTTTCACGCTCGCTGCGTTTTTGCAGGTGAATTGCCTTCATCCCGATAACGCCGCTGACTCTTTCCTTTCCGACAACAACCTTTTTGGAAATTATAACGCGGGCATCAATTCCGCCTACCGTCTGAAAGCTTAGGTATCCTTTATCATTTATTTCTGTAATAATAAATCCTACCTCGTCCATATGCGCCGAAAGCATAACTCTCTTTTTATCACTTCCGCATTTTTTTGCGATTAAGTTGCCTATTGTATCTGTAAAAATTTCATCGGCATACGGTTCTATCTCTTTCCTTATAAATTCCCGCACTTCGCCCTCATCACCGCTTACACCGTATAAATTTGTAAGTTTTTCTATAAGCATAGCCAGTCCTCCGGATTACTATCGAGATTTTGCACAAAGTGCGTCAAAAGACTGCAAACAGCCTCAACATCGGTAACTTTAAGAGTTTCGACTGATGTGTGCATATATTTTAGCGGTACCGACAAAAGTCCTGTCGGAATACCTTCCCTTGCAGTTTGGATTACCCATGCATCGGTACCGGTATTTCCGCCGGTTGCCTCAATTTGGGTCTTTATTTTATAATTCTTTGCTGTATCCATCAGTCTTTCAAAAACTCTTGGATGAATATTCGGGCCGCAGGTCACAATAGCACCGCTTCCCACCTCATACGCCTCGTGTGAATTGTCCGGCGTTATGCCGTGGCACACATCAACCGCAATTGCAATATCCGGCATAATCGAATAAGCCGCGGTCATAGCGCCAAATCCGCCAACCTCCTCTTTTGTTGCAGCAACTACATAAAGGTCCACATTCAGCTTTTTGTCTTTTAAGTTTTTAAGCACGCCAACCAAAGCCGCAAGACACGCTCTGTCGTCAAGCGCCTTTCCGGAAATCTGACCCTGCAAAAGCTCACGGCAGGTGGTATCCACCGTGATGCTGTCGCCTATAGAAATGAGTTTTTTTACCTCAACTGCTAAAAGTCCTGTATCTACTGCCATATCGGCAAGTTTTGTCGCCTTTTTATCCCCGTCATCTGTAAGATGCGGAGGCTTTGCACCGATAACTCCCGGAACATCTTTTTTTCCGTGTACTATAACCTCGGAGCATGGCAGAACTCTCGGGTCTATACCGCCGACACTTACCACAGTAAGAAATCCACGCTCGTCAATATCCTTAACCATAAGCCCAATTTCGTCGGCATGTGCCTCTATCATAACTTTTTTTGCACCATGTGCGCCACATCGCTTTACTGCAATTACGCTGCCGGTATTATCAATATATACCTCGTCGCAAAGCGGCTCCATTATTTTCTTTATTTCCTCGTTTATGCAGTGCTCATAACCGGATATGGCATGCATATTACTAAGTTTTTTAATAAGCCTTTTCAAAAATCAGCACCTCATTTTAGTTCTTCTACCAACTTTTTAAACAGATTTCCTCTTTCCTCAAAATTGCGGAACATATCAAAGCTTGTTGACGCAGGAGAAAGCACTACTGTATCTCCCGCTTTTGATACATCTCTCGCAGTTTTCACAACCTCGGGATAGCTTTCGCACCGAATAACCCGTACGCCATCGCCGCCGGCTTTTTTCAAGGATTCCTCAATTTTGTCGGCAGTTTTTCCTATCAGAATCAGTATCTTCACTTTTTCCTTTAAAACAGGACCCAGCTCATCATAGCCTATTCCCTTATCCTTGCCGCCGGCAATCATTATAACCTTATCATTAAACACCGAAAGGGTATTTATACTTCTGTTAGGGCTTGAATCAATTGAGCTGTTATAATATTTTACCCCGTCAAAGGTTCTTATAAACTCAATTCTGTGCTCTACACCGCCAAAGGTTTTTGCGATTTTGTTTATAACATCGTCGCCGACAAGTCCCTCGACTGCGGCGATTGCCGCCATATAATTCTCGACATTATGCATTCCCGGAATTTTTATGTCGTGAGTATCAAGCACCGCCTTGCCGTCGCGCATAATCACGCCGCCCGAAAGGCAGATATACGCATTTTGCTTCGACGAAAACGAAACACAGTCTCCCTTTGCCTCGCCGCCGATTTTTGCAGTCACATCATTTGATGCATTGATTATAAGCTTATCATCTTCTCCTTGATAGAGCATAATATTCTTTTTCGCATCGATATACTCCTGATAGTCCTTGTGCATATCAAGGTGGTTGGGGGAAATATTTGTGATAACCGCAATCTTCGGCGATTTTTTCATTGTATGGAGCTGGAAGCTTGAAAGCTCAAGAATAACCCAGTCCTCCGGCTTCATTTCCTCTGCTTTGTCAATGAGCGGATTTCCGATATTTCCACCAAGGAAGGTTTTATAGCCTGCCTCTGTCATCATTTTATGAATTAAGGTAGTTGTGGTGGTTTTTCCGTCACTGCCGGTTACGGCTATAATATTTGCAGGGCAGATATCAAAGAAAACCTCCATTTCGCTTGTTATAACGCTGCCTTTTTCCTTTGCCGCCAAAAGCGCAGGATTATCAAAGCGCATACCCGGAGTTTTGAATATTATTTCGCCCGAGAGATTTTCAAGGTAGTCTTCTCCTGCGACGATTTTAACGCCGAGCGCCGAAAGCTCCTCGTATGTGCCTGCAAGTTCCTCTTTTGTTCGTCTGTCATAGCCGGTAACGCGTGCTCCGAGCCTTATAAGATATTTAATAAGCGGTGTGTTGGAAATGCCAAGACCGATAACTGCTATATCTTTCCCCAATACCGCATTTTTAAATTCAGCCAAATTCATCAAGGTTCTCCTCCAAAACTATTTTATATAAGCTTTTCTTCCTATCAATATAATACCTTAATTTACCAACAAATATTATATCAAATATGTCCTTCTTTTTCAAGTACCAATAAAAAAACCGCAGTCCGGGAAAATCCCGAACCGCACTTCTTTTTTGGCTTATATCAATTACTGAATTTCATAATGATCAGCAATTGGTGTAATGTCTGTTAAGTTATTCCAAACAGCTAAATACTGCAACTGTTTCAATGCTTACCTTTTCTGTTGCTGTTACAGTAATTGTAGCACCTGTTTCGCCTATTAAGCAGCAGATTTGTCTGATGAACAAATTCTTGTTTTAAACAGCGTAATAGATTAATTTGAGAAACAGAAATAGAGAGGCTGTCCTTTTGACAGTCCCTTTTTATTGTTGCGAAAATAAAGAATTCTCTTGATTATATTATTTTTATATTGTATAATATACTTATTAATTTTAACAAAGGAAGTAAACAAAATGAAACTTGGTATAGTAGGACTGCCGAATGTCGGAAAGTCAACATTATTTAATGCAATAACTCAGGCGGGAGCAGAATCTGCAAATTATCCGTTCTGTACAATCGAGCCGAATGTCGGCATCGTTGATGTTCCTGATGAGAGAATAGACAAGCTCGCCGAAATGTATAACCCGAAGAAAATAACTCATGCCTATATTGAGTTCGTGGATATAGCAGGTCTGGTGAAGGGTGCTTCAAAGGGAGAGGGACTCGGAAACAAGTTCCTTTCTCACATTCGTGAGGTAGACGCCATTGTTCATGTTGTCAGATGCTTTGAAGACACAAACATTACCCATGTCGACGGCTCAATAGACCCGCTTCGCGATATTGAAACCATCAACCTCGAGCTTATTTTCTCCGATGTGGAAATTATGGAGCGTCGCATTGACCGCACAAAAAAGGCAATGAAGGGAGACAAGAGCTTAGCTAAAGAGCTTGAGCTTTTAGAGCGAGTAAAAGCTGCTTTAGAGGATGGAAAGCCTGCACGCAGTCTTGATTACTCTGATGACGAGCTTGAAATAATGCGCGAAATCTCTCTTATTTCCATGAAACCTGTTATATACGCAGCCAATGTTGCTGAGGACGATTTCCAGAAGGGCATCGAAGCAAACCAATATGTAAAGGCGGTAGAAACTCTTGCCGAAAGCGAAAATTCACAGGTGATGCCGGTATCTGCCCGCATCGAGGAGGAAATTTCACAGCTCGACGGCGAGGAAAAAGCAATGTTCTTAGAAGAGCTTGGTATCGCCGAGTCCGGTCTTGACAGACTCATAAAGGCAAGCTACACCCTTTTGGGGCTTATCAGCTATTTAACAGCCGGCGAGCCTGAAGTTCGTGCATGGACAATCAAGAAAGGCACCAAAGCTCCGCAGGCGGCAGGTAAGATTCACTCAGACTTTGAAAGAGGCTTTATCCGTGCCGAGGTTGTTCACTACGACGACCTTATGGCATGCGGCGGAATGACTGCTGCAAAAGAAAAAGGTCTTGTCCGCTCCGAGGGCAAGGAATATATTATGAAGGACGGCGACATCGTTCTCTTTAGATTCAATGTATAAAAAATAATGCAAAAAATAAGGCGTAAAAAACCAATTGTTTTTTACGCCGTATTTTCGGGGATTTTATACCCCATTGTGGTGGTATATATGATAAAAGGGTAAATGATAGTATGCTGTTTGCATACTATATTATCATTATAAACGCTTTTTGAAAAAATATACAAAAGTGTTGACAAAAGTTTTTCAAAAGTATATAATGAAAATAGAATAGATTAGATGAGAATAGTTATTAATACTTTTATTTGCTTGCCTCAGGACTAATCTGTTCTGAGATTTTTTAATTTCAAAGAGCGCTAAAAACGCAGAATAGGAGAGATGAGATATGAAAAAGAAGAGATTAGCATTGGTTTTGACAGGAGTTTTAACTCTCAGCACACTGGTCGGCTGTGGTACGCAGACCTCAAGCCTGACGGAGGACGCATACAAAATCGGTATTACACAGATTTCTGACCATCCGTCACTTGACAACTGCCGTGAAGGCTTTATAGAGGGCCTTGCATCTGCAGGCTTTACCGACGGAGTTAATATTGAAATAGAATTTAAAAGTGCCTCCGATGATATGGCGGCAAACACACAGATTTCACAGAATTTTGCCGCATCGGGCAAGGATTTGGTTTGTGGTATAGCAACACCGTCAGCACAGGCACTTTATGCCGCTTGCTTTGAAAAGAGTATTCCGGTAATATTCAATGCCGTTTCCGACCCTGTTGCCGCAAAGCTTGCAGTAAGCGAAACCCATCCAATCGAAGGTATCACCGGTGTCAGCGACAGACTTCCTGTCACAGACCAGCTAAAGCTTATAAGAGATGTTCTTCCCGATGCAAAAACAATCGGTATCATCTACACAACAAGCGAGGCAAATTCTGTAAGCACAATCGAGGTGTACAAAAGGGAAGCACCTGCTTTCGGCTTTGAAATAGAGGCGATAGGTATCGGCTCAGAGGCAGAGGTTGCTCAGGCTGCCGATGTTCTTCTCGGTAAGGTGGATTGCATTTCCAATATGACTGACAACACCGTTGTTTCTGCTCTTGCCGTTGTACTTGACAAGGCAAATGCGAAAAACATCCCTGTTTTCGGCTCAGAAGAGGAACAGGTTAAAAACGGTTGCGTGGCATCCGCAGGTCTTGATTACAAAGAGCTCGGCAAGCAGGCAGGAATTATGGCAGCAAGAGTTCTCGGCGGTGAAGATGTTTCGACAATCCCTTACGAAACCTTAAAGGAGTCAAAACTCACCGTTAACACAGATGTTGCAAAAAATCTTGGAATTATCTTCCCTGATGATATATTATCTGCAGCAACTGCCGTTTCCGGCAACTGATAATAAAAAGGCGGTATTTTAAAGTGCCGCCTTATACTTTGTTTATGAAAGGAAAAATTTTATGCAGGGCATAATTATAGGAATTTTAGAACAGGGCTTTATTTACGGAATAATGGCACTCGGAATTTACATAAGCTACAAAATACTTGATTTTCCCGACCTCACGGTAGACGGAACTTTCCCTTTGGGGGCTGCAATCAGTACGGCTTTGGTTACTTTAGGCGTCAATCCATGGATTTGTCTCTTAGCGGCAACGCTTGCCGGAGTTCTCGCCGGCTGCGTCACAGGTTTTTTGCATATAAAGCTCAAAGTCAAGGACCTTTTGTCGGGAATTTTAGTTATGACAGGACTTTATTCGATAAATTACCGAATTGTCGGCTCTCCAAACGAATTTTTGATGACCCTCCCGACCATATTTAACATATTCCCAAAAACAAACCCGCTCTATGAATACAGATACCTTTTGGTTCTGTTTGTGATTGCAGTACTTGTCAAAATCATTTTAGACCTATACCTTAAAACAAAGTCAGGATTTTTGTTAAAAAGTGTAGGTGACAATCCCGGACTTGTAGTTACTCTTGCCCAAAACCCCGGTAAGGTAAAAATTATCGGTCTTGCAATCGCAAACGGGCTTGTTTCACTCTCAGGCGCACTCTACTGCCAGAGAACAATGCAATTTGATATTTCTACAGGAACAGGTACTATGGTTATGGGCCTTGCCGCAGTTATTATCGGTACAACAGTTTTTAAAAAGCTTAGTTTTATGAAGGTCACAACCGGAGTTATTCTCGGTATGATTATCTACAAGGCTTGTATTACCCTCGCTATTTCGTCAGGACTTCAGTCCTCCGACACAAAGCTTGTGGTAACGCTTCTGTTCCTTCTGACCTTGCTTGCAAACAATATTCTGTCAAAACGAGTGGGAGGCAACGCAAATGATTAGTCTTAACGATATAAATAAAAAGTTCAACGCTGGCACGATAGACGAAAAAACTCTCTTTGAAAACTTTAATCTGACCGTAGATGGCGGCGAATTCGTAGCCATTGTCGGCAGTAATGGTTCCGGAAAAACAACAATTCTCAACATCATTTCAGGAGATGTTGAGCCGGACAGCGGCAAAATTATTTTAGGCGGCAGCGATATAACAAAACAGAAAAATTTCAAGCGTGCGGCAAAAATCGCACGCGTCTTTCAAAATCCGTCAGCAGGAACCTGTGCCTCAATGACCATTATGGAAAATATGTCCCTTGCTGATAACAAAGGAAAGCGTTTTGGTCTTACAAAAGGACTTAACACAAGGAAGCTTGACTATTACCGCAGTCAGCTCGAGCTCTTGGGAATGGGACTTGAAAACCGAATGGAAGCACTCGCCGGAACGCTCTCCGGAGGGCAGCGACAGGCTCTTGCGCTTATTATGGCTACGCTCCAGACACCAACACTTCTCCTCCTTGACGAGCACACTGCGGCTCTTGACCCGAAATCAAGTGACATTGTTATGCAGCTTACCGACAAAATTGTTAACGAAAAAAACATAACAACTCTTATGGTTACGCACAATCTTCGCCACGCTGTAGAATACGGAAGCCGCACAGTTATGATGCACGAAGGCGGAATAGTTCTCGATGTGTCAGGCGATGCACGCAAAAATCAAACAATCGATGATTACCTCAAGATTTTCAATGAAATTTCTATTGAATGCGGAAATTAAAAAAACGGGCACTGCCCGTTTTTTTAATTTCCTGTAATCTTCTTCAATTTTCTCTTTACTCTTTTTATAAAATGCTTCGCCCACCTTACAGGATGATTTCTTACAACTCGCCTTGCGTACTCCAGATATTCCTTGTCTGTACACTCAACAAATTCACCATCACGGTAAAACGCAGTTAGCACCCCTACTATATCCTTGTCGGTTATATCCCTTTCAAGCCTTGTACAGTTGTCACCGCATATAACATATCCCTTTTTTGTGACCTTTACAATTCTGTGCATGGTATAGTGGTCATCCCGCCTGTATACCGGCACATCATATTTCTTAAGCGGAAACTCCGGCGGCGTGATAACTACGGTATCTCTCCCCTCCACAAGCATGGGATTCATACTGCATCCTTGTGTTTTTCCGACAAATATTTTCTTTTCCGCCAGAACCCTTTCTATATTTTTCATAGTATACCTCTCAAAACTAAGTTAAGTATATTCTACCATTCAAGCCGGTACCTGTCAATAAAGAGGGGCAGAAAATAATCTACCCCTCTTTTATGCTCTTGGATGTGCCCTTTCATAAACACTTCTCATTCCGCTGTCTAAAATATCCGAATAAAGCTGAGTCGCAGAAATATCAGAATGACCGAGCATCTGCGATATAACCTTTAAATCCGCTCCGTTTTCCAAAAGGTGGATTGCAAAGGAATGGCGCAGTGTATAAGGAGTTATATCCTTTTCAATTCCTGCAAGCATCCTGTAATGCTTTAGTATCTTCCAGAACCCTTGCCTTGACAACCTCGTTCCGTTGCAATTTAAAAACAAAATTCTGATATTATCATCAAGGCACATCTGCGGCCTTGCATATTCTATGTAATTACTTATTGCCGCAACCGCAAGGTGTCCTATGGGAACTGCTCGCTCATGTGAAGCTGTTCTGCAGTTTATATATCCCTGCTTTAAATCCACATCATCTATGTTAAGATTTATAAGCTCAGAAACCTTTATTCCCGTTGCATACAAAAGTTCAAGCATCGCCTTATCTCGGTATCCCTTTGCGTCTACACATTCAGGCTGCGAGAGCAACAGCTCAATTTCCGCCGTTGTCAGTATTTTAGGAAGCTTCCTTGACACGCGCGGTGTTTCCAGATTTACAGTCGGGTCATTCATCTTCACGCCGCTGTCTATAACATACATATAAAAGGACCTTAGCGATGCAAGATGCCTTGAAATTGTAGCAGGGGCTCTTCCCTCGTTTCTCCTTGACAGAAGGTATGTAAGAACGGTTGTTCTGTCCGTCTTTTTTATATCAGTAATTCCCTTTTCCTTTAAAAATGCGAGGTATTGTGTTATGTCACGCTTATAGGACAAAATCGTATTTTTGGATTTTGTCTGCTTTCCCATTAAAAAAAGCACAAATCCGTCCAGAAATTCCTGCACCGCACTTTACCTCCCTTTCGTTATTTCGGGTATACCCTCTAAATATGATTATATCACATTTTTTCGATATGTACAGACATTTTTCTATTTTATTTTCACGCACTTTTTACCATTCCGCCGGCTAAATTCATAAATATTGAGGAAAAAAATCCCCTCGACAGGCTGTCAACACAAAATATTGCGAACACAAAAATTGCAAGCACACAAAAGTTTTTGAAAAATCTTCTTTTGTCCTGCCGGTTTTCTAAAAGATTATTCATTGCGGCACTGCCGTAATATGCAATCGTCGGAACAAGCAACATTGCGGACAGCAGATTTGCGCCGCACAGCAGCATTCCCTTAATGCCCAAAAACCGCAAAACTGCTGTTATCGCAAAGCCCGCGGCGTATCCTTTAATAAAAATCGCGCCGGCAACGGCTATCACTCCAAGCCTGAACAGACCGCCCGCGAGTATCACGGCAAGAATTTTCGCATTGTCTACGGCAACGCTTTTTATACTCTGCACCGCCGACACATCATATTCGCCAATTCCGCTCTCTAAGTATGCATACATCTCGTCCTGATTTGCTGACTTAATCTGCCTCATACTCCCCGTTCCCACTCCCACAGCGTATATTGCAAGAAAGATAAAAAACAAAAACAGCTTAAAATTTTTCACACTAAAAATCCCCTTTTGTACATAGTACTAAATACTATGCAAAAAGAGGATTTAAAATTCATTTAAATTAAAATTCCGCTGCGTGAAGGAACTTTTTCAGTCTTTCTATTCCCTCAACGATATTATCCATACTGGTTGCGTATGACCATCTTACATAATTGTCTGCTCCAAATCCCGTTCCCGGAACAACTGCAACCTTAGCTACATCTAAAAAGAGCTTTGCAAAATCATCTGCATTGTTAATCGTAACGCCATACATTGTGCGACCGATAAGCTCGTCAATATTCATCATTATATAGAACGCTCCGTGCGGTCTTCTGCAGGAAACGCCGTCGATGCTTGCGAACATATCGACCATAAAATCGCGCCTTCTCTTGAACTGCTTGCGCATCTTGTCGACATCTTCCATTCCTCCCGAAAGTGCCGCAATCGTTGCCGCCTGTGCAATAGAGTTTGGATTTGATGATGCGTGTGACTGAATGTTTGCCATAGCCTTTGCAATCTCGGAATTGGATGCTGTATAGCCTATTCTCCAGCCTGTCATCGCAAAGGTTTTTGATACGCCGTTGACGATAATTGTAAGGTCTTTTATCTTATCACCGAAGGATGCAATGCTTATATGCTTGCCCTCATAGATTAAGTGCTCATAAATTTCGTCTGATATTACATACAGATTATTCGCTACCGCAAAATCCGCAATCGCACGAAGCTCAGCCTCGGTATAAACCATACCTGTCGGGTTTGACGGGCTGTTTAAAACAATAGCCTTTGTTTTTGGAGTAAGCACAGCTTCAAGCTCGCCTGCCGTAACCTTGAAGTCATTCTCCTCCTTAGCTTTAACAACAACCGGAACTCCGTCTGCAAGCTTTACCATCTCAGGATAGCTTACCCAATAAGGTGCAGGAATAATAACCTCGTCGCCCGGATTGCATATTGCCATAAACGCATTTATCAGCGAATGCTTTGCGCCGTTTGAAACAACTATATCAGTCGGCTTATATGAAAGTCCGTTCTCTCTTTCAAACTTATCCGCAACAGCCTGCCTCAGCTTTAATGTACCTGCTGCCGGCGTATACTTTGTTTCTCCGTCCATTATAGCCTTAATAGCCGCCTGCTTTATATGCTCCGGCGTGTCAAAATCAGGCTCGCCGCAGCCAAAGCCTACAACATCCTCGCCGTTTGCTTTCATTTCCTTAAATTTTGAATCTATCGCAAGTGTCGGTGACGGCGAAACACCTGCCGCTTTTTTTGAAACCATACTTTCCCTCCGAATTTGAATTTTTGTTTTCGTAAAAATTTCATTTTCTCAAAAAATAATAATACTATTATACCTCTTTTTTCAAAAAAATGCAATATCAATGTGCAAGAAATTTCAAAATTACTTACACAAAATATTGCACAGGTTTTTTATTAAAATATGCAGATTCAACAATTATGTTCCTTTATCACACGCAAAAAGTTACGGAATGCAATTTTCTCGCGTATCTTTGCAGAATACGGCAGCATTTTAACTATTCGTCCCATATCTTCTGCGCCGCATATTCCGTCGGGCAAGCAGTCTACTCCGTCAAAATCACTGCCAAGCCCTATATTGTCTTCGCCTCCAAGGCTTAAAAAGTGGTCTATGTGACGGACTATGTCCTCTATACTGTCCCCAAGAAAGGGCGGATAAAAATTAATTCCTATGACTCCGCCTGTTTTGGCTATTGCCACAAACTGCTCATCGGTCAGGTTTCGCAGGTTGTCTTTGACCGACTTTGAATTTGAATGACTCGCACATATCGGCCTTTTCGTTATGCGGCATACATCCCAAAACGACCTTTCGCTAAGGTGCGATACATCTATTATAATCCCCAGACGATTCATTTCACATACTATTTTTTCACCAAAGGCGGAAAGCCCTGTATCTTCCTTCTCCATCACACCGCAGGCAATTTTATTTTTAAAGTTCCAGGTCGGAGCAATCATACGCACTCCCAACTCGTAAAGCTTATTGAGGTCTTCTACCGTCCTTATCGGCTCGCCGCCCTCAAGGCTTAAAAATGCCTTTATCGGGGTTTTTGCATTTTCCCAGTCCGAATAGCTTTTGCATACGGTAATACCGCATTTTTGCGTTTCGGCATAAAATTTTTCTATTATTGCCTCGGCACGCTCCATAGCCGAATCCCTGTATCGGGGCGCTATAAAAGCCGCAAAAACCTGAGTATATGCAGGGTATGCTAAAAGCCGTTTTGCATCTATATGCAGGTCGTTTCGTAAAAGCTCTGCATTCTTATCCAAAAGCTCGCTTATCGTGTCCGCATGCGCATCAAAAAATTCCATACACTCTCCTTAAAATGCCGACTCCAAATGATTTATTTCGGTTACCGACAGCACATCTCCTGAAACCTTATACATCACCTCAATCACATCAAACCGCATATCCACATCATCTCTGCCCAGATAGTAAAGTGCAGTTTTAATGATTTTTTCCTGCTTGTAAAAATCCACAAACTCACCCGGCGTGCCATAGCTCTTAGATGCGCGTGTTTTGACTTCAGCAAAAACTATGGTACCTCCGTCCTTTGCTATAATGTCAATTTCACCGCTGCGGCAGGTATAGTTTCTTGCGATAACCGAAATTCCCTTTTTCTCTAAAAACTCACTCGCCGCCTGTTCTCCGAAATTCCCGATTTCCTTAGTTGTCATTCCTGTTCCCCCAAAAGCTTTTTCAAAAATGTTTTTCTGTGAATAGGGCATACCCCATGCTCTAAGATAGCATCTGTATGGGCCTTTGTGCCATATCCCTTATGCTTTTCAAAGCCATAGAACGGATACTTTTCCGCCATTTCGGTAATGTATCTATCCCTTGCAACCTTTGCAAGTATCGACGCCGCTGCAATTGAAATGCTTTTCGAATCACCTTTTACAACCGTTTGGTGTGCAATTTCCATTCCCTTTATGCTGTTTCCGTCGATTATTACATAGTCCGGCTTTTGGCAGAGCATCGAAACCGCTCCGTTCATCGCCTTATGGGTGGCGTTTAAGATATTTATTTCATCTATCACTTTCTCATCCACGGCACATATAGCATAGCTTATTGCAATTTCGGTTATTTTCTCAAAAAGCTCCTCTCGATTTTTCTCGGACAGCTTTTTCGAGTCATTTATTCCGTCAAGCCTTGCGTCCTCAGGCAAAATCACCGCAGCAGCATAAACAGGGCCTGCCAGAGGGCCTCTCCCCGCCTCATCAACACCTGCTATGTATCGGTAGCCCTTTTTTGCAAGTTCCCTTTCGATTTCCCACATTTCTGCCTGTCTTAAAAGCTCTTCTTCCTCTGTTAATCTCGGCATCCTTTTTGCTCCTTAAAAATATTTTTAATTTATTATATCATTTTTCAAAAAAATATGCTATAATAATTTTATAAATGTTTTATATTTTATATGTCTTTACATCAGGAGGATTTTAATTATGTATATGCGCGAGGTTGATGACCCCGTTACAATCCAGTATATAATACTTTTTACACTTGCAAAAACTGCCAAAAGAGTAACACATTCGCAGCTTACCTGCTTAACGCTTGACAGGTGCAATATTAATTTCACCAACTTCCAGATTGCACTTGATAATCTTGTGCAAATAGGATATGTGCGCATTCTCCCCAACGGCTTTGACGAAAATATGCCGATTTATGAGCTGACCGAAAAGGGCAAGGAAGCGAATGGCTTCTTTGAAAGCCAGATACCTGTCTATATCCGAGAGCAGATTGCAGAGCATATAAAGCCGTTTTTTGAACAGGAAAACCTCAAAAAAAGTGTAGCTGCAAAGCTTGTTCCTATAAATGACAATGAGTACAGCGTCGAGTGTGCCCTGTATGAGAGTGCATCTCCTTTAATGGAACTATCCTTCTATGCAGGCTCCCGTGAGGTTGCGGCAGGAATTATAAGAAATTTCAAAGCCAATCCCGAAAAGGTATACGAACAGATTTTCTCTGCACTTTTGGGTGGTGAGGGAAAAACCGAATAGAAATTTAAAACCCGAAACGAAATTCGTTTCGGGTTTTTTTTATAAAAGATTTATTCCGTATTTTTTGCATTCCTCAATCATTTCCTCCGGCCATACCGATGACTGAACCTCACCGACATGTGCTTTTCTTAAGAAATACATACAAAGTCTTGACTGACCTATTCCGCCTCCGATTGTGTACGGAAGTTCACCTGCAAGCAGAGCCTTTTGGAACGGAAGCTCTGCATTTTCCTCTCTTCCCCGGATTTTGAGCTGAGAAAGCAGGGTTTCTTCATCAACTCTTATTCCCATAGAGGAAAGCTCTAAAGCAATATCCAAAACCGGATAGTAAACAATGATATCGCCATTTAAGTTCCAGTCATCATAGTCCGGTGCTCTGCCGTCGTGCATCTTTCCCGACTTTAAAACTCCGCCTATCTGCATCAAAAATACGGCGCCCTTATCCTTTGCAATCGCATATTCGCGTTCCTTTGGAGTTTTGTCAGGATACATATCCTCAAGCTCCTGAGCCGTAACAAAGAATATATCCTCCGGAAGATAAATCTCCGCAAAATCATATTCTTCGGCAATATACCTCTCGGTATGCTTGATTGACGCATATATCTTCTCAACGGTAGACTTTAAGGTCTGCATCGTTCTTTCCGATTTATCTATAACCTTTTCCCAATCCCACTGGTCAACATAGCATGAATGAATATTGTCAACATCCTCGTCACGGCGGATTGCATTCATATCAGTGTACAGTCCCTCGTCATGCTCAAAGCCGTAGTGCTTTAGCGCAAACCGTTTCCACTTGGCAAGCGAATGTACTATTTCGTACTCGCCCTCCATACCCTTTATATCAAAAGCGACAGGGCGCTCAACACCGTTTAATGTATCATTAAGACCACTTGATGTATTAACAAAAAGCGGTGCGGAAACACGGGTCAGGTTCAACTGAATTGACAGGTCCCTTTCAAAAAAGTCCTTGACCTTCTTTATCGCCTGCTCTGTTTGCTTGAGAGGCAGGAGCGATTTATAGCCCTCAGGTATTATCAAGCCTTCCACAATAATTCCTCTTTTCTTTTATAACAGATTAAAATTCATTCGTTAATTATATACTAAATTCCTTATAATGTCAATAACAATGAGCTAAAAGAACAGATGCTCTATAAGTATTTTTGTACCTATACCGACAAGCACAAGACCGCCTGCAATTTCAGCCTTATTACCAAGCAGATTGCCACATTTACTGCCTATATATACACCTGCTAAGGTTATTAAAAATGTTTCAATTCCAATTACGGCTGACGCATATAGCACCGGAACATCAATTGTTGCAAAAGTAACACCCACAGCAAGGGCGTCAATACTCGTAGCCAGCGCAAGAAGTAAAAGCGTTGACAATGACAGCGGATTTTTAATTTCCTCACTCTCATCGCCTTTACCCGTCGCCTCGAAAATCATCTTACCGCCTATAAATGCGAGCAACGCAAAAGCAATCCAGTGGTCAAAGGCCGTTATGTACCTTGCAAAAACACTCCCGAGCAAAAACCCAGCGCAAGGCATCAGGAACTGAAAGCCCCCAAAGAAAAATGCAATCTTTGTACTTTGCAGTACGGTAGGTTTTTTCAGTATAATTCCGTCGGTAACAGCAACAGAAAATGCGTCCATTGCAAGGCCAATTCCTATCAGCAGAATTGAAAACAAATCCATTCTTTTCTCTCCTTTATTCTGCAGACTTACTGCGTGTCATAAGATCCTTCACTGCCTGTTTTGCACTTTTTCCGTTAAAAAGTACCTCATACGCCTCTTGGGTTATCGGCATGGATACATTATATTTTTTACTTAAATCATATGCAGCTTTTGCTGTATTTACACCTTCAACTACCATTTTAACCTCTGCGAGCGTTTCCTTCAGGGAATATCCCTTACCCAAAAGTATTCCTGCTCTGCGGTTTCTCGAATGCATACTGGTACAGGTTACAATCAAATCGCCAATTCCTGAAAGACCTGCAAAGGTTTCTGGCCTTGCTCCCATCGCAACGCCAAGCCTCTTTATTTCCGCAATTCCGCGCGTCATAAGCGCAGCCTTTGTGTTATCCCCGTATCCCAGACCGTCCGAAACTCCCGCGCAAAGTGCAATTACATTTTTAAGCGCTCCCCCAAGCTCTGTTCCTATAACATCGTCACCTGTGTAAACACGGAAAGTCTCCGACATAAAAATGTTTTGAATGTATTTCGAAACTTCAATATCTTTTGACGCCACAACATTAGTGGTAGGAAGTGCGTCACTTACCTCTTCTGCATGCGACGGGCCGCTCATAACAGCAACTCTTGCCTGCGGAATTTCACTCTCGTACACCTCCGACAAGCGCATAAGTGTGCCGTCTTCAATTCCCTTAGATAAATTCACTATAACCTGATTATTTTCAACATAAGGTGCAAGCTGCTTAGCAGTAGTACGAGTCGCAGGACTCGGCACAACGGTCACAATAAGACCTGCGCCGCTTACGCAAAGCTTCATATCATGTGTGCATATTATATTGTCGGGAAACTTTTTGCCGGGCAAAACAAGACTGTTCTCCCGCTCTTTTGCGAGGCGGTCTGTCTCCTCCTGCTGCCAGCTCCAAAGATATACCTCGTGTCCGCCTTTAGCAAGCAGAATTGCTGCTGCACATCCCCAGCTTCCTGAACCTATTACCGCAATTTTCATACATCCTGCTCCTCCTGGCTGATATTCCCTGTGTCCTCTGTCTTTTTTGCAAATAGCTTATTCTCGGTTCCGTTCCTTAACTTTGTAATATTTGAATGATGCTTCCCAATAAGCAGTAACGCAAGAATTATCGCCATCACAATATATGTAACATGCTCCTCGAGCGGCTCTCCCTTTGCAAGCAAGAATGTGAAAAGAATAAACGGATACATTCCTGCTGCAATAATTGAGCCGAGTGAAACATAGCGAGTTGCAGCCATAACCGCTATCGCCACGCAAAGCATAATAAGTCCGACCTGTGGATTTAAAGCTAAAGCTACACCAAGGCTGGTTGCAACTCCCTTTCCCCCGCGAAAGCCGAAGTAAATCGGGAAATCGTGGCCAAGCACAACAAAAATCGCCGCAATATATTTTAAATTTCCAAGAATGTACATTCTTTCGTTATATGATGCTGCCGCACTCTGCTGGTTTCCTGAAAAAATTACATCGAGCCATGATGCAAGAACTACCATCAGCGTACCCTTTAAAATATCGCAGATAAGCGTTGCAATCGCCATTCCCTTGCCGTGTGTACGCAGCATATTTGTTGCGCCTGCATTACCTGAGCCCGAAGTTCTTATATCACTTCCGTAGATACTTTTTGAAAGGATAATAGATGTGTTGATGCTTCCTGCAAGATAGGAAAGAATTGCTGTCATAATCGCAATAGTATAAAGCATAATATCACCTCATAAATTTATTGGTCCTTCTGACCTTTTTCTCTTAGAATAAAGTGTATCGGTGTTCCTGAAAATCCAAAAGCTGCACGAATCTGATTTTCGATAAAGCGCAGATATGAATAATGGAACAGGTCCTTGGAATTACAGAAAAGCACAAAGGTAGGCGGTGCAACCGAAGCCTGTGTTCCGTAGTAGATTTTAAGTCTTTTGCCCTTATCTGACGGCGGTTGCTGCCTCAGCATTGCATCGTTTAATACATCATTTAACATTCCTGTGGTAATTCTTCGTTTGTGCTGCTCGTTTATTGTTTTAATTTCTGCTAAAAGCTTATCTACGCGCTGTCCTGTCTTTGCAGAAATGAACATTATCGAAGCATATGACATAAACGCAAAGCCTTCCTTCACCTGCTGGGTAAAGGTGCGCATGGTTTTATCGTCCTTTGCAATAGTATCCCACTTATTAACGGCAAGTATACACGCCTTGCCCTTCTCGTGCGCATAGCCTGCAATCTTTGTGTCCTGCTCTGTAACACCCTCATTTGCATCAAGCATAATAACACAGACATCGCTCCTGTCTACCGCCGCAAGCGCACGCACAACGCTGTAATGCTCAACATTTTCGTCGATTTTTTTGCGCTTTCTCATTCCGGCTGTGTCGATAAGCAGGAACTTATCGCCGTTTTTCTCAAAATGTGTGTCTATCGCATCACGGGTTGTTCCCGCAATATTTGAAACAATAACGCGGTTTTCGCCCAAAATTCTGTTGATAAGGCTTGACTTTCCGGCATTCGGTTTACCTATCACGGCAACCTTGATTTCATCCTCATCGCAGCTTGTATCAGCATTTTCAGGGAACTGTGAACAAACCTCGTCCAAAAGATCGCCCACGCCGAGTCCGTGCGTTGAAGAAATCGCAATCGGGTCGCCAAGTCCTAAGTTATAGAACTCATAAAACTCCATCGGCGGTGCACCGATATTATCCACCTTGTTTACCGCAAGAACAATCTTCTTCTTTGCTTTTTGCAGCATGGACGCAACATCAAGGTCATTTGCCGTAACTCCGTCTGCGACATTTGTCATAAGAATTACAACATCTGCCATATCAATTGCAAGTTCTGCCTGAAGCCGCATCTGAGAGAGGATTTCGTCCTTTGAGGAAGGCTCGATACCACCCGTGTCAATGAGTGTAAATGACTTATCAAGCCATGACGCATCAGCATAAATTCTGTCCCTTGTAACACCGGGTGTGTCCTCTACTATACTTATTCTCTCCCCAGAAATCTTATTGAATAATGTGGATTTCCCGACATTCGGTCTTCCCACTATTGCTACTGTTGGTTTCATATCTTTCTCCTTTAAAATTCAAGTTCGCAGCCCGTTATCTTTTCCACAAATTCGTATCCGTCATTTATAACCGGCGTTATCTTTATGCCAAGCTTTTCTTCAAGTTCTGTAAGTGTTATATTATCAAGGAAAATATCCTCCCCGTCGCGCAGCATACTGTCCGGAATCAAAAGCTCGTCATACTTCGGCTCGCCGGAAAGCGTGCGTATTATGTCGCTACCCGTGACAAGTCCCGAAACATTCACGCCGCCGCCAAAAAATTCGTTCTTTACAGGGTATACACAAACACTAAGTCCCTCGCACTTTGCTACTATTCTGTCTGCTAAGCTCTTTATAAAGCTGTATGAGATTTCGCCTGTCGCAATAGCGACTCTGCGATTGTATTTTTTATCCTTCAAAAGCTCTATTGCGCTGTCAAACTCCTCCTGCATAGATGCAATAAGCCCCACACCGTTTTCGATTTGCGGAAATCCGTCATATTCCTCCGCCTTTGGAATCGGAAGCTTTGCATTTATATAGAACTCATCTGCGATATACACCATATTAATGCCGAATTTCTTTTTAAGCCGCCTTTGATGCTCCTCAATCTGTCTTACTGCCGAAAGCGACATTTTGCTGTCAAACGGCTTTATCTCCGCAAGTCCTTCGCGGTATCTTGTCAACCCTACCGGCACAACCGAACAGCTCGACACATATGGAAACAGTGCCTCCATATCACGGATGGTTCTGTCAAGCTCCTCTGCGTCATTATAACCAGGGCAAAGCACTATCTGGCAGTTCATATATATATCATTTGCGGCAAACTTTTTCATTATGTCATATATTTTTGCCGCATTGGGGTTTTTAAGCATCCTAATGCGCAGGTCGGGATTTGTTGTATGCACCGAAATATTTATCGGCGATACACGCATTGCAATGAGCCTGTCTATTTCCTCGTCAGTCAGGTTAGTTAGCGTCACATAGTTTCCCTGCAGGAAGGAAAGACGCGTATCATCATCCTTAAAATACACAGTTTCCCGCATTCCCGGCGGCAACTGGTCTATAAAGCAGAAAATGCACTTATTTTTACAAGACTGCACCGTATCGATAAGACTACACCGAAACTCAATTCCTATGTCCTCGTAATCATTTTCCAGTATAACCCGTTCTACCATTCCGTCTTGCTTTAAAACCTCAAGCTCAACCTCGGTTTCCGAGATAAGATAGCGGTATTCCAAAATGTCATGGAACTCATGTCCGTTAATAGTGAGCAGCGTATCCCCTGCTTCAATCCCCGCCTCCTCCGCAAGAGAACCGGGTTCTACATATGAAATTGTCCTGTCCTCTTTATGCATGGCTTATCTCCCTTTTTACATATTCTCCTTATTATACCAAAAATTATTACATTTGTCAAAGGTGATGCGGAGCATATTAAAAAAGCTTTTGATAGAAGCTCCGCCTGCAGGCGTAGGATTTTGGTTTTGTTATTCCGTCATTGCTAAACACAATTTCCTGCATAATAAAAAATCCGCAGAAAATATTCTGCGGATTTTTATTATGCTTTTAAATTCCGTCGTAAAGACCCTTGTCGCAAAGCTCCTTAATTGCCTTTGAAACTTCTTCCTTGTCCTCACGATATGTAATTCCGTACCACTTATCCTTATTTGTGTACGCCTTAACAGTAGCCTTACCGCTCTTTATGAGCTTATCAACTACCATCGGGATAAGAGTTTCGTCCTTCTGAAGGTCAGCCGTATTTATAAACTCGTCAAATTCCTTCTGAAGCTCAGGGAAAATATCCGGAGTGAAGCCCCAAAGGTTCATTGATACCTTCTGGTCAAGCGGAAGCTGAGTCCATGTCTCGCCGTCATCTGTATACTTTCCTTCTGAGTCAATCTTTGTTCTCTCAACGATATTCTTTAAATATCCGTCTTCAATTTCACAGCAGCCTCTTGCAACTGTTCCGTTATCGGAAAGTGTCTTATCAAGATCGTAGCTTACCATACAGAAATCAAAGCCTGAAGCCTCCTGCAGGTGCTTCTGTATGTCAGTAAATGCATTTGAGCCATAGTAGTCATCTGCATTGATAACAGCAAAAGGCTCCTTCACTGTATCCTTACAGCAAAGAATTGCATGAGTTGTTCCCCATGGCTTCTTTCTTCCCTCAGGGAGTCCTGAAACATCCTGCATCACATACTCAACATCAATAACCTGTTCTACCTTTTTACCTACAAGCTCTTTAAAATCCTTTTCGATTTCTTCTTTAATAATGAAAACAACCTTATTAAAGCCTGCCTTTTTTGCATCATACACAGAAAAGTCCAGTAAAACCTCTCCACCCGGACCGATAGGCTCCATCTGCTTAAGTCCGCCAAAACGGCTTCCCATACCGGCTGCCATTACTACCAATGTTGTATTCATACAATCATCCTCCAAAAATTACAATTATATATAAATTATATATTAAAAGAAAATATTTGTCAACACACAAAA
>JAZNTB010000045.1:0-5693 GCA_045591565.1 Clostridia bacterium | reverse complement strand
CCTACCTTAACTTTAGGAGAAAATCCCTTTCCTCCAAGCTCCACCGTGTCAAGTCCTATATGAACAAGCACCTCAAGTCCGTCCTCTGACAAAATGGAGTATGCGTGAAGCGTTTCGGCTATCTGCACCACGGTTCCGTCAACCGGCGATTTCACCTCATCACTATCCGGTATTATGGCAACACCGTCGCCCAAAATTTTCTCCGAAAAAACCGGATCCGGCACGCTCTCGAGTGCCACACATTCACCGCTTTGCGGAGAAACTATTTTATTTTTCTTTTTTCTGCCGAACATAATTAATCTTCCTTTCTGAAATAGCTTTCGCGTATCTTTTTTCTCGCCTCTAAAATCTTGCCCGGCGTAACCGACAGCTCGTCTACCCCAAGCTCCAAAAGCCTTGGTAAAAACTCAATATCCGCTCCCAGCTCGCCGCAGATGCCTGCCCATATTCCCTTGTCGTGCGCATTTTTGGTGACTATCGAAATGGCACGAAGTATCGCCTCGTGATGACTGTCTGCAATATCTGCAACGCTGTCGTTCTGCCTGTCGCAGGCAAGCATATACTGCGTCAGGTCATTTGTGCCGATAGAGAAAAAGTCTACCTCCCCGGCAAGAATATCCGAAATCATCACAGCAGCAGGTGTTTCTATCATAATCCCAAGTGGGATATTGTCCGAAAACGGAATGTTCTCGCCCAAAAGCTCCTCCTTCGCCTCCGAAAGAACCTCTTTTGCATCTAAAATTTCCTGCCTTGATACTATCATAGGCAGCATAATCATAATATTCCCGAACGCTGATGCCCGAAGAATTGCACGAAGCTGGGTTTTGAATATATCCCGCCGTGCAAGGCATATACGGATTGCCCGAAAGCCAAGCGCCGGATTTTCTTCGCACGGTAGATTGAAATAGCCGATTTTTTTATCCGCACCTATGTCCAGCGTGCGAATGATTACCGGCTTTTCTCCCATTCCCTCCGCCACCTTTTTGTACGCCTCAAACTGCACATCCTCACTTGGGAAATCCTCGTTTTCAAGATACAAAAACTCACTACGGAAGAGTCCTATCCCCTCGGCGTCATTTAAAATCACCCCGCCAAGGTCCCCAGGCGTTCCGATATTTGCATAAAGTCTGATTTTCTTGCCGTCAAGCGTGACTGTTGGTTTGTCCTTCAGGTTTTTAAGCAGTAGCTTTTGCTCATCCTTCTCCTTCTTTTTTTCAGTAAGAACGCGAGCAAGCTCCTCGGTTGGTTCAATATATACCGTTCCGGTATAGCCGTCTATGATGGCGCTCTTTCCGTCAAAGTCAGCTCTTTCAAGCCCTGCCGCTCCTACAATAGCCGGAATATCCATCGACCTTGCAAGAATTGCCGTATGAGAGGCGGCGCTTCCCTTTTCGGTCACAAACGCCACGATTTTCTCCTTGTCCATCTGCAAGGTTTCGCTCGGCGTTAAATCCTCGGCAAAAATTATCATATTTTCGCTTTCCGTCTTTTTGTGCGCACTCCCGCCACTCAAAATGCGTATAACCCTGTCCGAAATGTCCCGCACATCTACGGCTCTTGCCTGCATATAGGCGTCCTCCATTTCGGCAAACATCCCCGAAAAGGTATCCGCTGTCATAAGTACCGCCGTTTCTGCATTTAGCCGCTGCTTGGTTATGGTGTTTGTAATCGACTCGTTATAGTCAATATCCTCCAGCATCATCCGGTGGATGGAAAAAATCTGTGCTTCCGCCTCACCGATTTCCTTGTTCGCTTTATAAAAAAGCAGCTCAAGCTCATCTATAGCCTTTGCGCGAGCCTCAAGATAGCGCTCTATCTCCGCATCGATATCCTCAATATGCGTTCTTTTCACCGGTGTTTTTCTTCCCTCGTGCAGACAAATTCTCCCGAATGCAATCCCTGCACATACACTCTTACCGCTTAAAGTTACCATATTTTTTCTCCCTAAAGATTGTTTTTGAAAAATCCCTCAATCACTAAAGCTGCCTCATCCTCGTCCTCTCCGCAGATTGTGACACGGACGGTATCTCCC
The DNA here is from genome assembly GCA_045591565.1 of Clostridia bacterium. Classification (GTDB taxonomy): domain Bacteria; phylum Bacillota; class Clostridia; order UBA1381; family UBA1381; genus UBA1738. Next base: position 3,661 of record JAZNTB010000045.1, on the reverse strand, counting down.
TTTTTGACAGAAAGCCCCATGACGGCAAAAAGCCGCTTTAAGTCGGCACTTTTATCCTCTTTATAGATGATGGTATCCGACGAAAACTCCGCCGCCGTCTTTACTAAAAGTCCGGCAGGGCGCGCGTGGATACCCAGCTCGTCGCAAATTTTATAAGTAAATTCTTTCATTACAATTTTCCTTTCCTTTTTCGCTTATTATTCTCCCTCAAATTTATATTTATACCAAAATTGACAAACAGACCAAAAAGGATTATAATGTATATATTATACTCGGAGGGTTGACATTTTATGTATGAGATAGTCAAAAAAATTTGTTTAAATAAAGCTGTTATCAAAATGGATATTCTTGCCCCATATGTCGCAAAAAAGGCAGAGCCGGGGCAGTTTGTTATTTTGCGCGTTTCAGACGACGGCGAGCGTATTCCGCTAACCGTTGCCGACTTTGACAGAGATGCCGGAACAGTTTCGGTTATCTTCCAGATTGCCGGTGCAACAACAAAGGAGCTTTCCTATAAAAACGAGGGTGATTGTCTTGCAGATTTCGCAGGGCCTTTGGGCCGCGCAACCGAAACCTGCGGACTTGGAAAGGTCGCAGTTATTGGCGGCGGCGTGGGCTGTGCGATTGCGTATCCTGTAGCAAAAAAGCTCGCAGAAAGCGGTGCGTGCGTTCACTCGGTAGTCGGCTTTAAAAATGCAGAAAATGTTATTTTGAAAGAGGAATTTGATGCTGTATCGGACAAGCTGGTTATTATGACCGACGATGGCTCGGTCGGCGAAAAAGGTCTTGTTACCGATGCATTGGAAAAACTTATAAATGATGGAAACACCTATGACGAGGTTATCGCAATAGGTCCTTTGGTTATGATGAAATTTGTTTCGCTGCTTACAAAAAAGCACGGAATTAAAACTATCGTCAGTATGAACCCGATTATGATTGACGGAACAGGAATGTGCGGCGGATGCCGGCTCACCGTCGGCGGCGAGGTGAAGTTCGCCTGTGTTGACGGGCCGGAATTTGACGGACACGAGGTGGATTTCGACGAGGCTTTAGAGCGTTCGTCGATGTACCGCGATTTTGAGAAAAAGGCGCATGATAATGCGTGCAGACTCTTTGAGGAGGCAAGAGAAAATGGCTGATATGACACCTAATAAGCACCCTATGCCCCAACAGGAGCCGGAAATAAGAAATAAAAACTTTCTTGAGGTTGCGCTCGGATACTCCGAGGAAACCGCAATCGCCGAGGCAAAGCGCTGTCTTGATTGCAAGAATATGCCATGTGTATCAGGTTGCCCTGTTAAAATTCACATACCGGCGTTTATAAAGGAAGTTGCAGACGGAAATTTTGATAAAGCATATGAAATAATAAGCGAGGCAAGTTCTCTGCCGGCTGTTTGCGGAAGAGTATGCCCGCAGGAGGTACAGTGCGAGGCCAAGTGCGTTCGCGGCATAAAGGGCGAAAGCGTCGCAATCGGCAGACTTGAGCGGTTTGTGGCAGACTGGCACAACAAAAACACAGCGGAGCTTCCACAAAAACCTGCTCAAAACGGACACAAGGTAGCCATTATCGGCTCAGGCCCTTCAGGACTTACCTGTGCCGGCGACCTTGCAAAAAAGGGATATAGCGTAACTGTTTTTGAGGCTCTTCACTTAGCCGGCGGCGTTCTGGTTTACGGAATTCCCGAATTTCGTCTGCCAAAAGCAATCGTGGGAAAGGAAATCGACAACTTAAAAGCGCTCGGCGTTGAAATCAAAACAAATATGGTAATCGGCAAGGTGCTTTCGATAGACGAGCTTTTTGAGGATGGCTTTGAGGCTGTCTTTATCGGCTCGGGTGCAGGACTTCCGAGGTTTATGGGAATTCCGGGCGAAAACCTTAAAGGCGTTTATTCGGCAAACGAATTCTTAACGCGAATTAATCTTATGAAAGCATACAAGGAAGACTCCAAAACGCCGATTAAAAAAAGCCGCAGGGTTGTTGTTGTCGGCGGCGGTAATGTTGCTATGGATGCGGCAAGATGTGCAAAAAGACTCGGTGCAGACGAGGTCAGCATCGTATACCGCAGAAGCGAAGCCGAGCTTCCGGCAAGAGCCGAGGAGGTCGAGCACGCAAAGGAAGAGGGCATAATCTTCAGGCTGCTTACAAATCCTGTTGAAATTATTGCGGATGATGAGAAGTTTGTAAAGGCTGTAAAATGCATAGAAATGGAGCTTGGCGAGCCGGATTTATCCGGAAGAAGACGACCTCAGCCAAAGCCTGATAGCGAATTTTTAATAGACGCCGACTGCGTCATTATGGCTGTGGGAACCAGCCCCAACCCACTCATAACCTCTACAACCGATGGTCTTGAGGTTACATCCCGTGGCGGAATCGTTACAGATGATACAGGACTTACCTCGCGCGGCAGAGTTTATGCCGGCGGCGATGCCGTAACCGGTGCTGCGACGGTTATTCTTGCTATGGGCGCCGGAAAAACCGCTGCCCGTGCAATAGATAAAGATATTATGGGAGAATAGCTATGCTTGCTGTTGAAAGAAGAAATAAAATAGAAGAAATTATACAAAAAAACAAAAGCGTGCTCGTTTTAGACCTTGCAAAGCAGTTTGAGGTTACGACAGAAACTATAAGAGGTGACCTTGAAAAGCTGGAAAAACAGGGCGTTTTAATCAGAACCTACGGCGGCGCAACATTAAATGAAGGCTCGGAACAGGATATCCCCGTTTCCGATCGTGATGTTATTAACTTTGAAGGAAAACAGCGCATAGGCAAGCGTGCCGCAAAGCTTATAAAGGACGGCGAAACGATATTCTTAGATGCCTCAACCTCCTGTCTTCACATTGCTCGCAACATCAAGGACAAAAAAAGCGTTACGGTTATCACCAATTCCGAGCGGATTGTTAGTGAGCTTGCCGGATGCGATGCTATCCGTGTCGTTTCAACCGGCGGTCTTTTGTCCCCGAAGAATATGTCCTATGTGGGACGCATTGTTGAAAAAACCATCCGCGAAAACTATTTCGCAAACAAGGTGTTCTTCTCCTGTCGTGGCGCAACCGTTTCCCGCGGTCTTACTGAATCAAACGAGGCTGAGGCAGAGATTAAAAAGGCTATGATTGACTCGGCAGAATCGGTGTTCTTCCTCTGCGATCACACCAAAATCGGCAAAATCGGCGTGCCGGTCATTTGCGATTTTTCGAGAATCGACACGGTCATCACCGACATAAAGGTGTCGGACGAGTGGAAAAAGATATTCTCGGAGAATGACACAAAGGTGATTGAAGAAGCGTAAAAGGGGATGTAAAAATAGCCCAGACTGCAAAAAGGCAGAAAAAAGTTAAACCAAATTAAAAAAGAAATCCGTCATATAACGGATTTCTTTTTATTTATCAATTAGAACTTAGAACGCTCCTCGTAGTGTGTGTGCAGGAGTTCGTGAGCCTTGTGTGAACCCGGCTCTCCGAAGAATTCCTTATAAAGGATATCCATATCAGGATTCTTGTGTGACTGTCTGATAGTAGCCTTTTCGTCCTCGCTATATAGCGCCTTTGCACGCTCAGCCTTAACATCAACAGTCATATAAGTCTTAGCTGAAACGATTGGCTGACCGCCGCCTGTTACGCAGCCGCCCGGACAACCCATTATTTCGATGAAGTGGTATTCCTT
>JAZNTB010000044.1:0-11906 GCA_045591565.1 Clostridia bacterium | reverse complement strand
ATTGATACTGCCAATAAAATAAACGACTTCTTCAGTCAGTCAAAAATCAGTCAGGCAGCATATTAAATGTTCTTAGCAAAAAAGAAAAATCCCTGTAACCTGCATAGTTACAAGGATTTAACGTGGTACGCGATCAGGGGCTCGAACCCTGGACACCCTGATTAAGAGTCAGGTGCTCTACCAACTGAGCTAATCACGCATAATGTTGTGTTTCAATCGACAACTTCTATATAATAACACAACTTAATCTGATTGTCAATAGTTTTTTTGAAAATATTTTTAAAAATTTAAGTGATCCAAATCTTATAAAAGATAGAGAATAAAGAGCTAATAATTGACAATATTACAAACTGTAAAATAATCTTTAATAAATTCAAATAATATTGACTTTTTTGAGTAATTATGGTAATCTGTATTTTAACGAAAATTGCCTTATTGAGAGGGAAAAATGATGAGTGAAAACAAAAATAACAACAAAAATTCAAATAATACGAATAAGTCGCCGATAATATATTTCATAGTATTGTCGCTTGTTGCTACAGTAGGACTAAACCTGATTCTTGGTTTTTTAACCAGTCCGCAGAATAAGGAAATATATTATAATGACTTTGTTCAAATGGTAAAAGAGGATAAGGTAGAAAGTGTAGAAATACAAACTGACCGCATTATAATCTACCCAAAAGCGAAGGACGAGGAAAATAAGGGGACACTTTCTTTATATTTTAACGCAGTTTACGGCAATTTAGAACCAATATACTATACCGGAAATATTAATGATCCTGAACTTGCAGGTCTGCTTAACGAGTATGGTGTAAAATACAAAAGAGATCTTTCGCAAAATAATTTTTTTGTTGATTTTCTGCTTTCGTGGATTTTACCGGTTGGTATAATGTATCTTTTCCTGGGACTTATAATGCGTTCCTTTGGCAAAAAAATGGGCGGCGGAGGAATAATGGGAATAGGTCAGTCAAACGCCAAAATGTATATGGAAAACAGAACAGGAGTTACCTTTGCAGATGTTGCCGGACAAAGCGAGGCTAAAGAGTCGCTTGACGAAATTGTAGACTTTTTGCATAATCCGGCAAAGTATATGGCAATAGGCGCAAAGCAGCCAAAGGGAGCCCTCTTGGTAGGACCTCCGGGAACAGGTAAAACTTTACTTGCAAAGGCTGTTGCCGGCGAGGCAAATGTTCCGTTCTTTTCGATTTCGGGCTCTGATTTTGTAGAAATGTTTGTTGGTGTAGGAGCCTCGAGAGTGCGAGATTTATTCAAGCAGGCATCAGCTAAAGCTCCTTGTATCATATTTATAGATGAAATTGATGCTATTGGAAAAAGTCGTGACAGCCAGTACGGCGGAAATGACGAACGAGAGCAAACTTTAAATCAGTTGCTTTCTGAAATGGATGGATTTGATTCCTCAAAGGGTGTGGTAATACTTGCAGCAACAAATCGTCCTGAAATCCTCGATAAAGCACTCCTTCGTCCGGGAAGATTTGACAGACGAATTATTGTTGAAAAGCCGGATTTAAAGGGAAGAGAAGATATTCTAAAAGTCCACATTAAAAATGTAAGAACAGCAAATGATATTGACTTGCACGAAATAGCACTTGCTACAAGCGGAGCAGTAGGTGCTGATCTTGCTAATATGGTAAATGAAGCGGCTTTGAGGGCGGTCAGAATGAAGCGAAATGTTGTTATTCAGGAAGACCTTATGGATGCCGTTGAGATTATCATAGCCGGAAAAGAGAAAAAGGACAGAATTCTTTCTGACAAGGAGAAGAAGATTGTTGCATATCATGAGGTAGGTCATGCACTTGCCACAGCATTGCAAAAGAACACCGATCCGGTGCAGAAGATAACTATTGTGCCTCGTACAATGGGAGCTCTTGGATACACTATGCAGATGCCGGAAGAAGAGCACTACTTAATGAGTAAGGATGAAATTCTTGATGAAATCACAGTTCTGCTCGCTGGGCGTGTAGCAGAAGAGATAGTATTTAATACAAAAACAACAGGAGCGACAAATGATATAGAGCGCGCGAATGATTTGGCGCGTGCAATGATTGGGCAATACGGAATGAGCGATAAATTCGGTATGGCGGCGCTTGAAAAGGTACAAAGCAAATATTTGGACGGCAGAAATGTTTCTAACTGCTCTGAGGAGACAAGAACGCAGCTTGATAATGAGATAGTAAAGGTCTTAAAGGAATCACACGAAAAGGCAGAAAAGCTGCTTAGTGATAATATAGAGGCGCTTCATAAAATTGCAGAATTCCTTATCGAGAAAGAAACAATCACAGGCGAACAGTTTATGACAATTCTTAATGAAATTAAGCAAAAAGAAATGCAGGAAGAAGAATAAAAAATCGACTGAACTCTTGTTCAGTCGATTTTTTAAATAAACATTCTTTTTATGAATCCCGGTTTTGGGAGTCTTGTTGGAAGAGTCTCTTGATTTTTGATTATACGCTCACAGTTGTTTTTAAGGAAATCAACATATTCCCATCCAAACTTGCTTTCAATGATATTGTATGCCTCCAAAAGATTTTGAGGGCGTGTGGTAAGATTATGCATATCACTGCCGATAACATGAACAGAATCATTTCTGAAAAGCGGTAATAACCTTCTTCGAGAGCGTCTGCCCAAAAAAGCACTTGCATTAATCTGACACAGAACATTTAGTGACAAAAGTTCGGAGAACTGTTTCTCAAAACGCATATAGCGGTCAAGATGGGCAAGAATTGGCCTAAACCCACGGCGTATTAAGTGATAGATTTCTTCAAAAATAGTGTCATTCCATTTTTGATACGGAAGCTCAAGCAATATGTAATCAGTATCCTCAATACATAGGTCTTTAAGATTGGCGATTTTACTTATACCTTCTGTAAGATGAACCTCTGCGCCCTTGATGATATGAGGCAACTTGTATTTTTTTGAACAGATTTCTGCCATAAGTGCGGAATAGGCCTCATCACGCACACGAAGAAAATCGGCAACAGCATCGTCATCTGAAGGAAGACAATGCGATGTTGCGATGATAGTGGTAATTCCCATCTCCGAAGATTTTTTAAGCATTTCTATACTTTCATTCACATCTTTCGAACCATCGTCAACGCCGGGAAGTATGTGTGAGTGAAAATCAACCATATTGATGCACTCTCCTATCACATATTTTTGATATAGCTTTTAACAAGTTCCTCTAAAAGCTCATCTCTTTCTACTTTAACAATAAGACTTCTTGCACCATTGTAGCTTGTAATATAGGTCGGGTCATCAGATAGTATGTATCCAACAATCTGACTTATAGGGTCGTAGCCCTTAACACGAAGTGCATCATATACGAGTTCGATTATTTCACGAACTTCGCTTTCTTTATCTTTTTCGAGGTTAATTTTTAAAGTATCGTTATTGAAATCCATAGTTTCAATCCTTTCAGTCTTTTTCCCACGGCAAAACATCGCCGTCCTCTTTTAAATATTCTAATATTTCGACAATACCGTCACTTTTATATGAGGAGGTAAAAAATACCTTTTGACAGCCGGCAAGCTTAAGCCATGCCTCTGCGCGTTTCGGATTTGCATCGGGATGGTCGGTTTTTGTCACTATACCGATAACGGGACGGTTTGCAAGTACAGCACAGCAAGGCGAGAACAGGGAATAGGGTTCAGTTGCACTAAGGAGTAATCCAACAACCTGTGCCTCAAATGTATACATAGCAAGTGCCGCACCTAAATCGCGTGTCTGGCAGTATTCTCCCGGCGTATCAATCAAGACATCAAAGTTATTCACATACTGAGTCTTGTGATAATGAATTTTTTCGCCCTTAAGCGCCTGAATGAGCGTTGTTTTTCCGCTTTCGCTACGGCCGATAAGAATAATTTTTTTCATCAGGTTTTGGTAATGTCACAAACGGCAAAACCGAGCTTGTTTTGTGCATATTCGCAAATTGAACGCACAGCTGTTTCGGTATTTGAAACAGTACCTGTGATTATAAGAGTTCCGCTGAAACGGTCTACAAAGCCAAGGTCGACATTCGATGCTTTCATTGCGATATCGGCTGCAATAACAGCTGTTTCGGCAGGAGACATTGTGATAATTCCTATGGAATCACGATTATAGTCAATTTCCGGATTGAGCCCAAGCTTTTTGTAAAGAATATCATCAGGACTTGCAATGATATGCGCAAGAGTTATTTGCTTACCCGGAACAATTTCCTGTATTATTCTTAATTTGTCTTTACCGTTTTTCAGTATAGCGTCGGTTATATCCATGACAAATCCTCCTCAAAATATACATAACAGAATTATATCATACTCTTAACAAAAAATCAACATAAAAATATAAAAACCGCAGTATAATTGCTGCGGTTTTAAATCAGGAATTATTGAATCCACCGAAAGGGCCGGCTGGGTTATAATCATAACTGTAGTCCTTACCCTGACCGCTGATTTCAAGATACATTTGAGCAAGGGTAGCCTCGATGTAAGGTCTTAGAAGGAAAACACCGATGCAGCAGGTAAAGTTTGCAACAAAGTACCATCCGGTAAAGGATAATGCAAGCTTGATAAGTGCCCACTTGTTACCAACCATTAGTTCTTTGCTTTTACCGATTGCACGGCTTTTCGGCATTGATGGATCCTCTGCAAGGATATATTCAACCATTGAGTACTGAAGCTCTTTTATCAAAGAAGGAACGGACAGAAGCATTGTCAAAAGTGCGATACCACTTGTTATTCCCATAAGCGAAAATGCTGCAGAAATCGAATCGTTCTGAATTGCGAGTATAAGTTCGGATATCTTATCATAAAGACCGAATTTCCATACACCGATTACTATTGGAAGATAGGCAGGCAATGACCACAAGAAAACATATAGTGATTTTACAAACTTTACCCAAACAATGTTTTTGTATCCGTTTTTAAAAGGGTAGAGTAGGTTTTCAAGGTTGGTATCTCCGTCAGCCGAGCGTAGCATAAAATGCTTTAATCCCACAATAAGAGGAGAGGTGATAAAGATTGAAAAGGCTATTGCAGCGAGGGACGCAAGACCAATGACTGCAAAGATAGCGGCAATACGGATGTTGGACATTTGCGAAAAGTTCAGCCCCTGCATCTTTTGAACGCTGATGCCAGCTCCACCGCTTACGAATGTTACGGCAAAACAGGCAAGAAGACTCAAAAAATATGACCTTGATAACACATATTTTGCCCGGTTTTTTAAAGTTTTTCTGTCAAACATAATTTTCCCTCCAGTATTGATGCTATTTTACAAAATAGTCATTGAGATTAAACTTGCAGTACATCATTACCGAATTTCCGTGAGGGTCTGCTGTAGGACCTTCGCCGATTTCGATAAGGTTTTCGCCTGTTTTCTCCACTGTTCTTTCTTTGTAATAGGTTGAACCACTGTAGATTTTTCCAAATCCGCCGGTCTTTTTGACAAGAACATATGCTATATCGTTCGAACTTCCCTCAACTTTTAAAAGCTTTACAGTAACCACATAGAAATCTTCAGTTTCAAGTGTGTCGAGCGTTTCATAATTTACCATATCATTGAGAAATTCAAATGCTTTATCAGTGGTTAGTGTATTTGAGTCGTGCATAATATCTGTAATTTGTTTTAGAATTTCCGGTTTTGTTATGTAGTGCTTTGTAACAATAGAATTTTCTACTGTGTCTTTTTCGATATACATAAAACCGATTTCTGTTTTTTCTTTTCCGTCATTGAAATATAGCGGTTTTATCACATTTACATCATTTGCGAAATCCTCTGAAAGTTTATTTTCAGCAATTTCTGAAGTGCATATTGCCATTCTGTCAAATTCCGCGGTTATTACATTATCATTAAAGCTGTATTTTATGAAATTACCGTAATCGTATACAGAGAAATAATTTTTTGTATCTATAAAATCAAGTGAAACTATTCGTCTGTCTGCATCCCAGTTTGCGGTACAGCGGTATTTTGAATATCCGAACTCCTCGTTAATACCGCCTATAACTCCCAAATCTTCAATAGCAACTGCGGTTTTTCCGCCGATATTCATGCTGTCAATTTCATATCCGTTAAAGTAAACCTTTATATCAGTTTCATAAACATCTCCTAAAATTTTGCCAACAGTGCCTCTTTTGATTTCATCATATTGCTCTCCCCAAAAACCCTGCGACGAATTCATGGTAACATCAAGCCGGCGTGCTGCATCGTCATATTTTGCTTGTATTGCATATGTAAAGCTTGAAGTTTTGTCAGCAAGCTCCTCGATAATAATTGCAGTTTTTCCGCCAATATTATATGATGGAGCATTAAGACCGTCAATTTTTGCGATAATATCCGTTGAATAAACCTTGCCAATAACATCACCGTTTTTCGCATTTACACAGGTATTTTGAGAAGAAAAACACATAAGGATAATAGCAAGTGTTGAAAAGAATCTGAATTTTGTCATTTTAAGTCCCTCCTTATTAAATCCATTATATCATATAACTACATAAATTTCAAGTAAAAAGGCGGTCTGATAAAATCCAGACCGCCACTATATTATTTCTGTTTTGCAACCCAATCGCGAATGTAACCAACGAATTCCTCCTGCACCGAAAGGCTGAAATCATCCGGCAGAAGCGATACGCAAGGGTATCCTCTGTAAAAACCTGTCAGAAGAATAGAACTTGAACACTTTATCTAACATAAAGAATTGATAATTTAAATATTAATTTTAACAAAAAAACCTGCAACACATATGGTGTTACAGGTTTTGGAGCGGAAGACGAGATTCGAACTCGCGACGTTCACCTTGGCAAGGTGACGCTCTACCACTGAGCCACTCCCGCAGAAACTGTACAAAGTATATCACATCTGAAAGCAAATGTCAATATCTTTAATACAAAAATAAATTTTACTTGAAAAAGAACGAAAAAGAGTATACAATAATATAGATAGAATACTATTTGGAGAGATTAGATAATGAAACCAATTATAAAATCGGTTTTCCCGTTTTCAGACGGTCTTGAAATTGCCGATATGCATATAGACAAAATACAACTATCCAAGCATCTGCGGAAAATGCAGATTATTTTGGATGAAGAAATATCCAATGATGCAAAGGCAGAGGCAGTAAAGGCATTTAAGGAACATCTCCATTTAAAGCAGGTATTTTTGAAAAAAGCGGAAAAAACAGAGCCCGAAGGTGAAGAAGCAATTGAAAATATTGAAATAGAAGAAAAGGCCGATAGAACACTTCCGGTGCGCGAAGTGCGTGACCTTGGAAAAGCACATTCTTCGGGGGTTATATATGGTGGGACAATACGCTCAACGCTGATACCTATTTCAGCAATTTCAGATAGCTCCGATACTGTTTGCTTTGAGGGAATGGTTTTTGAAGTTGAAACTAAGGAAATCAAAAGTAAAAAAAGCGGAAAAGAGTTTTTGCTTGTTCTGCTGGATGTAACCGATTTTACCGACTCAATATCCGTACAGTTTTTTGTAGATGCGGGAGAGGGAAATGAAGAAAAAATCGATGAGGTAAATAAGGCGTTTGGAAAGGTAAATAAAAATGTCAAAGATAACGGACTTTCTGCCGGAGTATATGTAGCCATAAAGGGACGAGCTCAGTATAATGACTACGCAAAAGAAATTGTTGTTACGGCAAGCTCTGTTTGCTATGCCGAGCCGCCTGAGGCAAGACAGGATTTGGCAGAAAAAAAGAGGGTAGAGCTGCATCTTCACACGCAGATGTCACAGATGGATGCTGTTTCTTCTGCTGCAAGCCTGATAGACAGGGCCGTTTTATGGGGACATAGCGCTATTGCTATTACTGACCACGGAGTAGTTCAGGCTTATCCTGATGCATTGCATGCCTCGAAAGATAATGGGAAAATCAAAGTCATTTATGGTGTTGAAGGATACCTGGTAGATGATAATGCACGCATTACCGAAGGCGAGATTAACTGCTCATCAAACGGAAGTTTTGTAGTGTTTGATATAGAAACTACGGGTCTTTCGAAGGATAATGACGAGATAACTGAAATAGGTGCAGTTAAGGTAGAAAACGGAGTAATAACCGATAAATGGAGCAGCTTTGTAAATCCGGGCAGACCTATACCACCAAAAATAGTGGAGCTTACATCAATCACAGATGAAATGGTGGCTGATGCGCCGAAGATTAACGAAATTCTGTCTGATTTCTTTGAATTTTGTAAAGGCTGCACACTTGTTGCTCATAATGCAAAATTTGATACTGGATTTATAAAAGAAGCTGCGAAAAAGTGTTCTTTGGAATATACCTTTTCGCATCTGGATACAGTTGCTCTTGCAAGATGTATGTATCCTGATTTGGGAAATCATAAGCTAAATAACCTTGCAAAGTACTTGAATGTAATTCTTGAAAATCATCACCGTGCAGTGGATGATGCCAAGGCAACTGCAGATATTTTTGTTAAAATGCTTGAAGAATTAAAAGCAGACGGAAAGGATGACATCGGAGCGCTTAATGAAATCTTTGATATGAGAGGTGCTGCAAAACGAAACCGTGCCAATCACATAATTTTACTGGCTAAGAATTTACAGGGAATACGACATATCTATGAAATGGTCTCGGAGTCGCACCTTAAATATTTCTTCAGAACACCAAGACTTCCACGGAGTCTTATCGCAGAAAAAAGAGAAGGTCTTATTATCGGGTCCGCCTGCGAGGCAGGAGAGCTTTTCCGTGCAGTAGTTGCAAAAGCGCCGGAAGCGGAGATTGAAAAAATAGTAAGCTTTTATGATTATCTTGAAATTCAGCCGATAGGGAATAATGCTTATATGAAATTTTCGGATGAGTTTCCTAATGTTAATACCGACGATGACCTTAAAAACCTGAACAGAGAGATAGTCCGTCTTGGTGAAAAGTACAAAAAGCCTGTTGTTGCGACCTGCGATGTGCACTTTATAGATCCCGAAGGAGCGGATTACAGAAGAATTCTAATGCACTATAAAGGATTTTCGGATGCAGATAATCAGGCACCGCTATATTTCAGGACAACTGAAGAAATGCTTGAGGAATTCTCCTATCTTGGAGAAGAAAAGGCATATGAAGTGGTTGTTACCAATACAAATCTTATTGCCGATATGGTAGAGCCGGTTAGGCCTATTCCTACTAAAAAATGTCCGCCGGTAGTTGAGGGAGCAGAGGAAGATATAGTAAACGATTCACTGAAAAAAGCAAAGGAAATTTACGGGGAAAATCTGCCTGACATAGTACAAAAAAGACTTGATAAGGAGCTTCATTCGATAACTACATACGGGTTTTCGGTTATGTACAAGATTGCACAGGAGCTTGTACAAAAATCGTTAAAAGACGGATATCTTGTAGGCTCAAGAGGCTCGGTGGGTTCTTCATTTGTTGCGTTTTTGTCGGGAATTACAGAGGTTAATTCCCTGCCAGCTCATTATATCTGTCCAAACTGTAAAAACTTCGAGCTTGTCGGCAGTGATACCGGTATTTCGGGGTGCGACCTTCCGGATAAGGTGTGCCCAAAGTGTGGCAGCGAATACAAAAAGGACGGTCACGATATTCCATTTGAAACCTTCCTTGGCTTTAAAGGCGACAAAGAGCCTGATATTGACCTTAATTTCTCGGGTGAATATCAGGGAACAATTCATAAATATACAGAAGAATATTTTGGAGAGGGACATGTTTTTCGTGCCGGAACTATAGGAACTGTTGCAGAAAAAACAGCTTTTGGATATGTAAAAAAATATGCAGAAGAAAAGGGAATTCATATAAGAAACGCCGAAATGAAGCGACTGGCGGCAGGGTGTGTTGGGGTAAAACGAACATCGGGACAACATCCGGGCGGAATAATTGTTGTGCCATACACTAATGATATTCACGAATTCTGTCCTGTTCAGCATCCGGCAGATGATGTAAAATCAGACATCATAACAACTCATTTTGATTACCACTCAATAGACCAGAACCTTTTAAAACTGGACGAACTGGGGCACGATGACCCGACAGTAATTAAAATGCTCGAGGATTTAACCGGAGTCGATGCAAAGACAATACCTCTTGGCGATAAAAAAACATTAAGCCTTTTTACTTCTAATGAAGCTCTCAATATAAAGGGCGGAGAGGATATCGGTACGGCGCTCGGTACATATGGTGTGCCGGAGTTTGGAACGAAATTCGTACGACAGATGCTTGAGGACACAAAACCAACAAAATTCTCGGAGCTTGTGAGAATTTCAGGTCTTTCACACGGAACTGATGTTTGGCTCGGTAATGCACAGGAACTTATCAGGCAGGGACTTTGTGATTTGTCTCACTCAATTTGTGCCCGAGACGATATTATGATTTACTTAATTGCCTGCGGCGTTGAGGCAGGACACGCTTTCAAAATCATGGAAAATGTACGAAAAGGAAAAGGGCTTTCGCCTGATGATGAGGATGCGATGAGTGCAGCCGGAGTTCCTGAGTGGTATATGGACTCCTGTAAAAAAATCAAGTATATGTTCCCGAAAGCCCATGCTGTTGCATATGTAACAATGGCGTTTAGAATTGCATGGTTTAAGGTATATTATCCTGAGGCATTTTATATTGCTTATTTTTCGGTTCGTGCCGATGATTTTGATGCATCTATAATGACAAAAGGTATAGGCGTTGCAAGACAGGCTATTGAAGATTTGAAGGAAAAACGAAATAACGGAACGATTTCTCCAAAAGAGGAAAACCTTGTTCCTATTCTTGAAATCTGCGTAGAAATGTATGCGCGAGGTGTAGGATTTATCCCGATTGATTTGTATAAATCGGATGCGACGAATTTCCTTTCTACGCCTGAAGGAATTCTGCCGCCGCTAAATGCTCTACCTGGTATGGGAGATAATGCTGCAAAGGCAATTTGCGAGGCGAGAAACGATGGCGAATTTAAAACCGTTGAAGAATTCCGTGTTCGTACAGGAGCTACAAAAACAATTATAGAGATGCTAATGGAAGAAGGCTGTCTTAATATGCCTGAAACCGATCAGGTGTCGTTATTTGATTTGAACTAAAAAAAGCTGCCTTAAGGCAGCTTTTTTTAGTCGCAGCAACAACCGTTATCGGGATCGCCATCTTCAAATTCGCCGCGCTCAGGCGGGAAGAATTCGTCAACAGGGAAGGATATTCTGTCAAACAGGTCGCAAGGATTATCGTCGGTTGCACCAATGCATTCTTTCTGCGGAACACAGAAATCATATGCAGGAATTAAAAGCATAACTCTGCGCTCTAAACGGATAATTGAGAAGATTCCGATAGATACAAATACACGCTTTTGTTCGCCGCCGAGTATAAGGCTGTCGTCGAATACACGGCTTACTGACTCAGGGATGCTTGCAAGGTCAAAGTCATCATCGCAGCAGCACTTGTCGTTTACATCGACAACCTTTGCGCCGAGGGCAATCGGGTCAACGACTTCAACAACAGCATTTGGCATATTTGTCTTTTTCCACATCTGAGCATCAAAAGCATCCTGTTTATACTTTGATGCAAATACCTTTGCGTTTCCTTCACTTCCAAAAAGGATTACCTTTTTATCAAAGGTTGCAAGACCTTCCACTTCTGTCGGTCTGCCGAGCCCTGTAAATACCGCAAGAGTTATCTTGAAGAAATATTTAAGGTCTACCGAATAAAAACCACGATTAAACGGAACTGCCTCTATGTCAGAATAAACCCAGATTATTTCAGCCTTAGTGCATTTTACATTAATTGCTCTGTCTATAACATCCTGACCGCATGCTGTCAGGTAAACCCTTATGTTTTCAAGACAATCCTTGTCTCGACAGCTGTCATAAACCTTATCGGTATGTATGCATACTGCCTCTTTAAAGCCATTATTTTCCGGAGTACAACATTTTTCGTTCATACCAAAACTTCCTTTCATATTAATGGGTAA
>JAZNTB010000043.1:0-8201 GCA_045591565.1 Clostridia bacterium | reverse complement strand
CCGACTTCTGCTCAAAATACGCTCGGCGTATCTGCTGTTTTGGATGTCGACTGCGACTTTTTAGCCGCTCAGCTTGACAGTATTTTTACCGATATTTTTCCTGACGCCGTAAAAATCGGTATGGTTTCAAACAAGGGCATAATCGAAGTCATTGGCAACAAGCTCCGCAAATACGGCGCAAGAAACATTGTTTTAGACCCTGTAATGGTCGCAACCAGCGGAAGCTCTTTGTTAGAGTCTTCCGCCGCAAGTGCGCTCAAGAATACCCTTATTCCGCTTGCTGATATAATCACACCAAACATACCCGAAGCCGAGCAGCTTTGCGGTTTTTCTATCAAAACCACCGACGATATGCTAAACGCAGCAGAGCAAATTGCAAAAGATATCTCCGGCGCAGTTCTGATAAAGGGCGGACACTTATCGGACAGCGCAACCGACATACTTTGGACAAACGGCAAACCCGTCGCCATTTCCTCAAGGAGAATCGAGAACCCCAACACGCATGGAACGGGCTGTACCCTTTCCTCCGCCATTGCCTGCAGTCTTGCAGACGGTCTTGGCACAGAACAAAGTGTGCGGCGTGCAAAGGAATATATAACATCCTGTATAGAAGCAGGTCTTGATATCGGCAAAGGCCGTGGGCCTTTAAACCATATGCAAAGAATAACAAACAGGGGTATTGCCTAATGCAATACCCCTGTTTGTTATTTACCGCAGGTATATATCCATTTCACACTGTGTGAATAATTGTTTTTCAAAATTTATGGAATTTACCCCAAGGCCTTGTCAACCTGAATCATAATAGCGCATTCCATACGCTTTTTAAACAGCTCACAGCCATATTCGTACACACCGCTGATATCGCCTGTTGCGTGATATGCATTTGCCGCACATCCGCCTGAGCAATAAAGCTTTGCCCAGCAATCCTTACATTCGGGTCTTGAATACACATTACACTTTCTGAATTTCTCACGCATTTCGGTGTTTGTCACCCCATCCGAGACATTGCCCATAAGGTAGTCCTCATCTCCAACAAACTGATGGCATGGATAAAGGTCGCCCCATGGTGTTACCGCAAGATATTCCGTTCCTGAGCCGCAGCCCGAAACTCGCTTGTAAATACAAGGTCCGTTTTTAAGGTCTATTGTATAGTGATAGAAGGTAAAGCCTCTTCCCTCTCTATCCCTTTTTATCATCTCATTTGCCAAAATTTCATACTGACGGAAAAGCTCCGGCAAATCCTCTTTTGTAAGTGCATAAGGGTCCTCCGGCGCACAGACAACCGGTTCCATACTAAGCTCTGAAAAACCGAGGTCTGCCATATGAAGTATATCATTGGTAAAGTCCACATTATTGTGTGTATATGTACCGCGGATATAGTAGCTTTTATCCCCTCTTTTTTTCACAAACTCCTGAAACTTGGGAACGATAACATCATAGCTGCCCTTCCCCTGATAATCCTTGCGCAGTCTGTCATGAACCTCTCGTCTGCCGTCAAGACTAAGGACAACATTGCTCATTTCCTTGTTGCAGAACTCTGTCACTTCGTCATCTAAAAGCATACCGTTTGTTGTCAGAGTAAAGCGGAAATTCTTACCCTTTTCCTTTTCAATGCTCCTCGCGTATGCAACTATTTGCTTTACAACATCCCAGTTCATAAGCGGTTCGCCGCCGAAAAAGTCCACTTCAAGGTTAGTTCTCGTTCCTGAATTTTCAATAAGGAAATCTATTGCGCGTTTTCCTACTTCAAAGCTCATAATCGCCTTTTCGCCCTGGTATTTGCCCTGACTTGCAAAGCAATAGCTGCAGTTTAGGTTGCAGGTATGCGCAACATGCAGGCAAAGCGCCTTAATGACATTGCTCTTGCCCTTTAATACATCTGCCTTGTCAGCATAAATATCCTCTGCAAAAAGCTGCTTTGTGCTTTTTAGTTCTTCTATATCATTTATACAGGATATAACATCCCCCTCGGTTATTCCATCATACTTTTGAGTAATTGCCTTTATTATATCTGCTCTGTCAGTATTTTCATACATCCCGATAATGTCATACGCAACCTCATCCACCGCATGAACCGAGCCGCTGAAGGCGTCAACTACAATGTTGTATCCGTTTTGTTTATATTGATGTACCATTTTTTTATCCTTTTAGGCAATAAATTTGCCGGCTGAACTAATCAACCGGCAAGCCGAATTATCTGTTTTCGCAAGGCTGATTTGCCACGCCGCATGATGTCTTACATGCTGACTGACATGATGTCTGACATTCTCCGCAGCCGCCATTCAAATCTGTAAGGTTTCTTGTTGAAAGTGTCTTTATTCTGTTCATGGAAACTTCTCCTTTTAAATTTATACATTACATATATTATATAGTGTTTTTACCCCATTGTCAAGAAAATTCTTGAGTCTTTACCGCTTTACCACAAGTATTTTCCCACGCCTTTTGCCTCTTTCGTTCAAAAGCTCTATGCCGCACGCTTCGTACCCGGAAAATACCGCCAATATTTCTTCGCTTATTCTCTCTCCCGCAATCACAATCGGCACTCCCGGAGGATACGCAAATATGCTCTCCGCTGTAATCTCCCCAACACTGCTGCTATATGGTATTTCCTCGCACTTCTCTTCCTTTGCCTGTTTTGCTCCCATTACCCTCTCCGGCAAAATCGGGCAAGAGATTGCTGCCCTTTCTCCGTTTACTGTTTCTGCATCAATCTGCGTAACACTTTCTGCAAAGTATGACAGCATTTCTTCGGTATCGCCCATTCCGGTCATCGCAACCACATACCCCGGCGCTGCCATTTCACACTCAATTCCACGGCTTCTCAGTCCGGATAAAAGCTTTGCCCCATCCGGTGCGATTATTACTATTTTACTGCGGTCAAGTCCGAAAAATCTGCTGTTGTTTTTGAGAATTTTCAGATTTTTCAGCTTGTCGAGTCTTTTGTAGAGTGCGTCCAGATTTTTTTCCCACTCCCCAAAAAGCTCTTCCGATTTTTGGGATAACAGCTCTATTAAGCCGTCAATCGAGGACATCAAAAGATAGGATGGACTGCTGGTTTCAAACACTGCAAGCTTTTCCGCAACCCTTTGAGAATCTGCAAGTCCTCCTGTATAGCAGATTGCGGTTTGCGTAAGGCTCGGCAGGGTTTTATGAAGACTCTCCACCGATATATCTGCACCGCACTCTGTCGCACTTTCAGGGAATCCGTATCCAAACCCGAAATGCGCTCCGTGTGCCGCATCAACCAAAACAGGGATTTTTCTTGTGTGGCAGACCTCGCAAATTCTGCGTACATCGCTTACCACACCCTCGTATGTCGGGCTTGTTATTATAACAAGCGCCGTATCCGGAGCTTCTTTCAGCTTTTCTTCCACACTCTCCGCACTTATACTGCCGCATATTCCGGTTTTTTCGTCAATGTCGGGCATGATGAAAACCGGCTCTGCTCCCGCAAGCTCCAGTGCATTATACACAGACTTGTGGCAGTTTCTCGCACATATAACCTTGTCACCGCTTTTTACTGTTGCTAAAACAGCCGCTAAAATCCCACAGGTCGAGCCGTTCACAAGATAAAATGCACTTTTTGCACCTCGCAAAGCTGCCGCCTTTTGCATTGATTCCTCTAATATCCCGTCAGGTGCGTGAAGATTGTCAAACCCGTCTATTTCGGTGATGTCCATATCTGCCGCAAGCTTTTTAAGGTACGGTGCAAGTGCAGTATTGCGTTTATGTCCCGGCATATGCATTGGTATTTTGTTGTTCTCTTTCAACTTGTCAAACAGACTCATAAACCTCATCCCTTCTTTAATTCTCATACATAGCTGATAATTTTTTAGCCGACTCGGCCAGCTTTTTAACTCCGCAAAATACATTCTCTGCTGTGTATTTTGATAAATATTGGTCTGCCTCCAAAGTGAGGTATCCGCTATATCTGATTTCTTTTAATGCACCTATAACCTCTTCAAAATTTATATCCATGGAAAACGGTATCTGGTGCGAATCTCTCAGCTTATCGTTATCATGAATATGCAACGCCTGAAGGCGCTTTCCTAATGCTTTAATCATTTCTGCCGCCGATGTCTCCGAGCCTTTCATTTCAGCGTGTCCTATATCAAGGCACGCAACAAAATAATCATCGTCAACCGCATCCAGATGCGCGCAAAAGCTTTCCGGTGTGGCGCATGCTGCAAAGACAGAATGTCCCTTTGTTTCATCCCATTTCCACATATTTTCGGTTGCTATTTTTACGCCGCATTCCTTTGCAAACGGCAAAAGCTCAAAATACATTTGCGCATTCTCTTCCGCGCCTTTATTATTGTCGGGATGAATAACACATATTTTTCCACCGGCCTCTGCCGTACATTCAATGGCTCTTTTTAGAAAAGAACGAATTTGGGGACAGTATGTCGGAAACGGAGCGTGTGACTGATTGCAGACAATCCCGTTATCAAGCCCTATTTGTTTGAGCCTTCTTGCAAACGACAGGTAATTATCTGTCGCAAGAGGGTGATTATTCTCTAATATTGTTTTTGTTTGCCGGTCATACCTGCACATTGAAAACATAGAAAAGTCCCATGCATCAAAGCCTGCCTTTGCTACATATTCAACTGCCCTTTCTTCTCCTGTAATCTTCGACAAAGAACCTATTTCTGTAGAAATTTCCATATTTATTCTCTATGTTCAATCCTTTTTATTTTCTGGTGGTCTTAGGGGAATAGTTCAGCACTGTAATTCCCGTACAAATAAGAATAAGTGCAATCAGCAGATTTAGCGGAGAAACACCGCTCTGCTCTGTGAGCATAAGCTCTGATAACAGCACCCCGAAAACCGGTATCATGAAGCTGTGTACCGTAACTCTCGACACAGGATTGTGCTTTAAAAGCACGCCCCAGAGCGAATATGCAACTGCCGACAGGAAGGAGAGATATATAAGAACTCCGCCCGCTGTAAGAGTTGACACCGTAACGGTTCCGCCCATCATAAGTCCAAGGGCAATCATCACCGCTCCGCCTAATATAAACTGGTATCCGCTGATAACAACCGGATCCTCATCCCTTGAGTACTTCTTTATCAAAACCGAGGATACAGCATAGGCAACCGTTGAAAAAAGTACAAATGCATCGCCTGTAAAATTCATATTGAGGTCAAGACCTTTAAGATTTACTGTTATTATTCCCGCAAACCCCATTATACAAGCAAAAATCTTTTTAAAGGTCAGCTTTTCCTGCCTGAATACAAGGCTTGCGATAAGAATTGCAAAGAATGTGTTCGAGCCGCTTATAACAGTTCCCTTGACTCCTGTTGTGTTTGCAAGACCTATATAAAAGAATATATATTGAATCACAGTCTGGAAAACTGCCACCGTAGCTACCTTGCCGATATTTTTCTTCTTTGGAAGTAAAAACTTTCTTCTTGCGATGCTGTAAATGAGAACGGTTATTATTCCTGCAAGAAAGAAGCGTATTCCCGCAAAAAGAATTGTTGACGCCGTGCCTTTTTCAGGCAGCATAAGCTCATATCCTATCTTAATAAACGGCGTAGCGCTTCCCCATAACGCACAGCAAAGAATTGCTGCTGCCGACACAAAAAGTGGGTTTGTAAAAATTTTATTCTTTGTATTTTCCATACTTGCTCTCCCTTTTAAAACCTTGATGCAACCTGCAGTGCATCATCTATATGCTGGCAGAAATGGTCTGCGCCCACAGCATCATAAAATCCCGACTTTTTCATCGCCTCAAGCGGCTGCTTGTTAACATGCGAAAGCACAAGCTCCACTCCCTTTTTCTCACACTTTTTTCTGAGCTGCTCAAGTGAATTCATCGCAGTTGCGTCAATCGCAGGAACTGAGCGCATCCTGAGTACAAGGCACTTGGTAAACTCCTTTAGCGTAATGTCAAGAATTTTATCCGCCGCACCAAAAAACATCGGACCGCTTATTTCATACACGCGGACATCCTTCGGCACAACCTTCAGGTCGAGGCTGTCGCAATCATTTTCGTCATCTTCATATTTCCAGCCGGTAACAGCAGTTTCCTCGCTCATTCGTTTCATAAACAGCATTGCCGCAAGTATCATTCCCACTTCAATCGCTATTACAAGGTCGAAAAGAACTGTCAGCACAAAGGTAACAACAAGCACGATTATGTCACTCCTTGGCGCAGATTTCAAAATTGCTGCAAACTTTCGCCACTCGCTCATATTATACGCAACCATAAACAGAATTGCCGCAATAGCCGGCATCGGAATGAGTCCCGCATACGGCATTAAAAATAGCAGTACAAGTAGCAATGTTACCGCATGTACCATTCCGGCAATCGGTGTTCTTCCGCCGTTTTTGGCGTTTGCGGCAGTTCTTGCAATCGCACCCGTTGCAGGGATTCCGCCAAACAGCACAGAGGCAATATTTCCTGCACCTTGCGCCACAAGCTCCGCATTTGAATTGTGTCGTGAATTAACCATACTGTCCGCAACAACACAGGACAGAAGTGACTCAATCGCCGCCAGAATAGCTATCGTGAATGCGTCTGGAAAAACGCTTATCATTTTGGAAAGGCTTATGTCCATTCCTGCAAAATCAACAGACGGAAGTCCTGCAGGTATCGTATAAAGCTCGCCTATGGTATATACGCCGCCATCAAGACCCGGTACACATTTTACCAAAACTGCACCCACGATGACTGCAATAAGTGATGCCGGGATACGCTTTTCAAGCTTAGGATAAATTATCAGTATAGCAAGGCAGACAGCACCTACTAAAAGTGCCTCCCAATGAAAGGTTGAAAGTGCACCGATATTAGCCTCTATCTTCTCAAGTGTTTCTATCGGCTTTACGCCACTTTCGTATGTAAGACCTAAAAAGTCCTTTATCTGTCCTACTAAAATTGTAACTGCAATACCCGCAGTGAAGCCTGTTGTGATTGTGTACGGTATAAATTTAATAAGCGAACCAAGACGGAAAACGCCCATTAATATGAGCATAATTCCTGCCATAACCGTTGCTAAAAACAGCCCATCCATCCCTTGCGTTGCAACAATACCTGCAACGATGGTTGCAAATGCTGCTGTTGGTCCTGCAATCTGCACACGGCTACCGCCCAAAAAGGAAACCACAAATCCTGCCGCAATTGCGGTATATACGCCGCACGCCGGCTCCACGCCCGACGCAAGCGCAAGTGCTATGGACAGCGGCAGTGCGATAATTGCAACGATAATTCCTGCAATCAGGTCTTTTACTGCCTGTTCCTTTGTATATGTTTTCATTACTGAAAACAGCTTTGGTTTCAAATAAAAATTCTTCATTTCATTCCTCACCCGTATAATTATTTTTAAAGCTTGTCAAAGCCGTTTTTTCCGTACCTTATAAATGAAATCAGCACAGAGGTAAGTGTAAAAACTTCGCACAAAATTCCGCCGATTGTAAAGGTTACAAAGATATTGTTTATCAGCCAAATCGGGGAGATAACAAAAAACTGGTTTTTACGAACAAACGCTCCATCCCTATACCACATAGCGTAGGTTCCTGCAATCTGTGCAAACAGCACGGCAAACGACCACAGGCTTTTATATGTAAATACAGCTACCAGCGTATACATCATACACACAACTGCAAAAAAGAATTTGTTATGAATTTTTTTACTTACGCCGCCTGCCGAGCGTGCAATATTTACTATGTTAAAGCCTGCACTTGCGACATCGCCAAGCATTATGTAGTTTAATGAAAACATCAGACTACCGACTCCCTGTGCCAGCAGCAGGTTCTTGCTTCTCTTACACTGGAATGATAATATATTGACGCCCATCGCAAGGATGCCGATAATCTGTGCTATTGTTTCCGTCATATTTCTTCTCCTGCAATACTCAATTTCCCAATCTTTTCTATTATATCATACTTCTTTTACAATTTACAACATAAACTTTAAAAATGCTCTATTTATTTTTATTGTTTACAAAATCAAAAAAGTGTGATAATATAAAAGGTGCGAATACGATTTTAAATATTTTCAACAATAAGTATGTAGTTTTTCTTTTCGAAAAAACTGCATGCTCTTTTTCCACAATGCTTATTGTTGATAATATGTATTGAGATCGTTATTCGCACTAACAAGGAGCTATGCGTTTTTTATGTGCAGCTTCGGCTGCACATTTTTTAATGAGAGGAGATTATTATGAATTTGAAACTTGAATTTCTTGCGGGGGCTATT
>JAZNTB010000042.1:0-2584 GCA_045591565.1 Clostridia bacterium | reverse complement strand
GTTTCGGACAGAATAATATTTATGGACGGCGGTGTTATTGCCGAAGAAGGCGCTCCGGAGGAGATTTTTACAAATCCAAAAAGCAAGCGACTTAAAGAATTTTTGTCAAATGTAAGAATGTAAAATTTTTTATTGACATTTAAAAAAAGTTGCAGTATAATGATAAAAATAAATATTTCGGGGGAGCTTGTACTGTCAGGCTGAGAGGAAGGAACTGACCTTCGACCCTTACACCTGATTTGGATAATGCCAACGGAGGAAGAATAGTAGTCGCTTTTTTTGCGAAGTTATCTGTGCATCAGGTAGCTTCGCTTTTTTGTTGCGAGCTGCCTTTTCCCCACCCGATGAGAAAAGAGGTCAATATGATAAAAGAAAACTTAAAAAATGTAAGAGAAAAAATGCCGCTTGTGCATAACATCACCAATTATGTTACGGTGAATGACTGTGCCAATGCACTACTTGCAATTGGTGGCTCGCCGATTATGTCGGATGATGTTTGCGATGTTCGTGACATCACGGCAATTTGCAGCGCCCTTAACATCAATATCGGCACGCTCAATGAGCGGACTATCCCTGCAATGCTTGAAGCAGGAAAAATCTCAAATAAGCTCGGACATCCTGTTGTTTTAGACCCTGTCGGTGCAGGAGCATCCACACTTCGCACTAATACTGCGAAAAAGCTGATTGACGAAGTTGACTTTGCGGTAATCAGGGGAAACATCTCCGAAATAAAAGCACTTGCGCTTGGCGGAGGCACAACCAAAGGCGTGGATGCCGATGTTGCAGACACCGTAACCGCAGAAACAATTGACAGCGTAATTGATTTTGCAAGGGCATTTTCCGCAAAAACCGGTGCCGTAATAGTAATAACAGGTGCCATCGATTTAATAGTTGACACAAAGAAGGCCTATGCTGTATATAATGGTCATCCCAAGATGTGTAAGGTCACCGGAACCGGTTGTATGTTGAGCAGCATTATGGCGGCATTTGTCAGCGCAAATCCTGAAAACAAAGCAGAGGCCGCACTTTGCGCGGTTTGTGCGATGGGACTTTGTGGAGAGCGTGCATATGCAAGACTTAGCGAGTGCGACGGTAATTCAACATACAGAAACTATATCATAGATGAGCTTTATAATCTGACACCGGATGTGCTCAAAGAAGGAGCAAAATATGAGCTGCGATAAAAAGACAATGCGGCTTTACGCCGTAACAGACAGAGCGTGGCTTGGAGACGAAACTCTGCCGGGGCAGGTAGAAAAAGCGCTCAAAGGCGGCGCAACCTGTATTCAGCTGCGCGAAAAAAATCTTCCGCACGAAGAATTCCTTGCCGAAGCAATTACTCTCCAAGCGCTGTGCAAAAAATACCATGTTCCCTTTATCGTAAATGACGATGTGGATATCGCTATAAAGAGCGGAGCGGACGGAGTTCATGTAGGTCAAAGCGATATGGAAGCTAAAAATGTGCGAAGCCTAATTGGTAATAAAATCCTCGGCGTGTCGGTACAAACTGCTGAGCAGGCTATCAAAGCACAGAAGGACGGCGCCGACTATCTCGGTGTAGGTGCAGTTTTTTCCACCTCCACAAAACCTGATGCCGACAGCGTTTCTCTTTGTGAGTTAAAAAAAATAACCGACTCCGTTGATATTCCGGTTGTTGCAATCGGAGGAATTTCAAAGGAAAATATGCTTTCCCTGAAAGGCTCGGGCATAGACGGCGTAGCGCTTGTTTCTGCGATTTTTGCAAGCGATAACATAGAGCAGGAATGCGGTGAGCTTTATCTGCTTGCCTCAAAAACTGCGGAACTTAAAATATGCGGTGCGATTTTTGACCTTGACGGAACTCTTCTGGACTCGATGAGTATTTGGGAAGATGCCGGAGAGAGTTATCTTAAATCAAAAGGGATTGTTCCATGCGCTGACATAAGAGCCGCACTCGCTCCCCTGAGCCTTGAAGCTGCGGCAGAGTACCTAAAAATAACCTACGACATTCCCGACAGCCGCGAGCAAATAATCAAAGATATATGCGACAGGACAGAAAGCTTCTATAAAAATGATGCTGCTATAAAGTCGGGCGTAAAAGAATTTCTGGACTTCTTAAAAAATCGTGGTGTAAAAATGTGTATAGCAACAGCAACTGCACGGCATCTTGCAGAAAGCGCACTCTGCCGGAACGGAATTCTGGGATACTTTGACAGGATTTTCACCTGTTCCGAAATAGGAGCAGGCAAGGATGCTCCCGATATTTTTAATGCCTCACTCGATTTTCTGGGTACAAAAAAAGAGGAAACCTGGGTTTTTGAAGATGCTGCACATAGCGCGCAAACCGCAAAAAATGCAGGATTTTTAGTTTGCGGTGTGTATGATTCTTCCGAAAGTCGCACGACGCTGATAAGAGCTTGTTCAGACCTGTATCTTAATTCTCTCATCAAGGCAGGTGATTACTTTGATTAAAAAAGTCTTGACCATTGCCGGCTCGGACTCATCAGGCGGTGCAGGTATTCAGGCTGACATCAAGACCATAACCGCCCACGGTATGTATGCAATGAGTGCAATAACTTCCCTCACTGCTCAAAATACGCTCGGC
>JAZNTB010000041.1:0-18167 GCA_045591565.1 Clostridia bacterium | reverse complement strand
TCTTGCTCCTTTTGCATTGAAATGATAATATATTGACGCCCATCGCAAGGATGCCGATAATCTGTGCTATTGTTTCCGTCATATTTCTTCTCCTGCAATACTCAATTTCCCAATCCTTTCTATTATATCATACTTCTTTTACAATTTACAACATAAACTTTAAAAATGCTCTATTTATTTTTACCGTTTACAAAATCAAAAAAGTGTGGTAGCATAATGTTGCATGCTCTGTTTTTACAATGCTTATTGTTGATAATATGTATTGAGATTGTTATTCGCACTGACACAGGGCATGCTTTTTATATGCACAAAAAAACCGTCACATATGTGACGGTTTTAATCAATTTTAGTTCTTCGGTTTGAAGAATGACGGAACATTCACGCTGTCCATGCCTGGCTTCAATGTTCTTGAGAAGATTGCGTCATCATCATTTGCAGCGGCAAAGCTTGGTGTTCTTGATGAGAACTCCGGAGCCTTAGGAGCTGCTCCAAAGCCTTCCGGCTTTGCGCCTCTTTTATTCTTCGCATTAAGGCCTGTTGCAATAAGTGTAACCTTAATTTCATCCTTCATATTTTCATCAACTGCAGTACCCACGATGATTGTTGCATCCTGAGAAACCATTTCACGCACGATTGATGAAACCTCGCCCATATCTACAAGTGAGAACTCTGTTCCGCCCGTGATGTTCAAAAGAACATTATGAGCGCCTGAAATGCTTGTTTCGAGCAGCGGAGATTCGATAGCAGCTCTTACTGCATCCTGAGCAGCATTCTCGCCCTTACCGATACCGATACCCATATGAGCAACACCTGAATCACGCATAATTGTGCTTACATCAGCAAAGTCACAGCTGATGATACCGTTCTGGGCAATAACCTCGATTATTCCCTCAACGCCCTGACGAAGGACCTCGTCTGCCAGCTTGAAGGATTCCTTTATAGAAATTTTCTTATCTGCTGTCTTTAAAAGGAGGTCATTAGGAATTGTAACGATAGCATCTACATTTGCAGCCAACTGCTCAATACCGCTTTCTGCATTTCTTGCTCTCTGCGGTCCCTCAAAGAAGAATGGCTTTGTTACAACTGCAACAGTGAGTATTCCCATTTCTTTTGCAAGCTTTGCAATAACCGGTGCGGCACCTGTACCTGTTCCGCCGCCCATACCTGCTGTGATGAATACCATTTCGGTATTTTCCAAAAGCTCTTTGATTGCGTTTTCTGTTTCTTCTGCAGCTTTTTGGCCGATTTCAGGCTTTGCACCTGCACCCAAGCCCTGTGTAAGTCTTGCACCAATCTGCAGCGCAACAGGAGCTTTTACAGTTTTAAGCTGCTGCAAATCTGTATTTATTGCTATAAATTCTGCCTTGGCAACATTTGCTTCAATCATTCTGTCAACTGCATTGTTTCCGCCGCCACCGATACCTATAACCTTAATTCTTGCACCGTCGGTAGGCTGTACTTCGGCAGTGTTGGCTACAAAATCAAAATCGTTACCCATTTATATATCCTCCTTAGTTAATTTATCTATAATTATACATTTTCATTGTACTATGTTTTTCAAATTATTTCAATAGTTATTTTTATATTTTTTCAAAAAAACATAATATTTGAGCATTTTTTACAGTTATGGTGTGTAAATTGCCTTACCTGTAGTCGAAAGATTAATCGTCCCTCTTGAATTCTGCGTCAGCTTATTTGAGTTTATGGCTTCCTTGAAAAGTGCAAGCTTTCGCTGAAAATCTATATGCGTTCCGCATATAACATCAAGTCTTGACTGGTAATTGAAGGTAATATTGGTAAGGTCTTCAAAGGACATCACCGTTATACCGTTTATTATATCCGCTTTATCCATATTTTCTATGCATGACATTACAATTTTTTGTGTTTCTTCATCCTTGAAAGCTATGCTTTCTCCCTCTGCAACTAAGGCAAGCGAAACACCCTCGCAAACAGGAACTGCCTCAAGCTTTTCCTGTGTCTTCTCAAGTATTTTTCCCGTTTTATCGATTACTATGAAACTTTCTGCAAAGCTGATTTGAACTGCCGGCTTGCACTCGGTAATTTCTATTAAAAGCGTAGGCGGAAACGGTTTTTTCTTGACGGAAACCTTTTCCACATATGCAAGGTCCTTAAGATTTTTCTTTATCGTTCTTTTTCTTGTAGAGAACAAATTTCTGCCTGTAAGATCGCCTGTTTCGGCAATAATTTGCTCAGCCGAAAGCTTTTGGTTTCCGGCAATATTTACCGCTTTTATATTGAAAAGAGGAGTCAAAAACATAATTACAAGCACAAAAATCAAGCCGAGCACAGAAAAGAAGGTGTATCTTCTTATTTTCTGTTCACGAATACGCTGCGCTCGCCTCTTGTTGTGGCGTGCCTGTATGCTGCTTTCTCCTGCCCTTTTGCTGGCCATTAATAACATTCCTTCCTCGTTTTATGTCAGAAATCTGTCAGTCCATTCGTCGTATATCTATACCGCATGAGGATAGTGATTTTTCAATTTTCTCATATCCCCTGTCAATAAATTTCACATTTTCAATTTCGGTTATGCCCTCCGCCGCAAGTGCCGCCACAACAAGCGCCGCACCTCCGCGAAGCTCCTTCGCAACCACCTTTGCACCCGTTAAGTTGCTTTTCCCGATAACTACCGCAATGCGTCCGTCTGCCTTTATATCCGCACCCATTCTCACAAGCTCTTCAATGTGTTGGAAACGGTTTTCAAAAATATTTTCCACAAACACACTCGTGCCGTAGCATTGCGTACAAAGCGCCATAAACGGTGACTGAATATCCGTCGGAAATCCCGGATACGGCATTGTCTTTATCGTGCCGATGCTCTCCAGCCTTTTTGCCGGAAGAATTATAATCCTGTTTTTTTCTGCATAAAGCGGCAGTCCCATATCCTTTAAGATATTCAGCATTGCACCTGTGTGATTGCTGTTTACCCGTTTTAATATAGCAGTTCCGCCTGACGCTGCAGCACAGGCAAGATATGTCGCGGTAACAATTCTGTCCGGAATAATCGTATGTACCGTTCCGTACAGCTTATGTACTCCCTCAATTTCAATACGGTCACTTCCGGCTCCCCTTATCCTTGCACCCATTCGGTTTAAAAACCGCTCAAGGTCAACAATTTCAGGCTCCCGTGCCGCATTTTCAATTACTGTTGTTCCCTCAATCATGCAGGCAGCAAGCATCGTATTTTCGGTTGCACCCACGCTTGGGAAATCAAGATGAATATTTGCCGCTTTCGGATTTTTTGCTGTGCAATTTATAAACCCGTGTGCTTCGGTGATTTCAACGCCGAGCTGCCTGAGCGCTTTTAGGTGCAAATCAATAGGTCTCATTCCTATCTCACACCCTCCGGGCATGGAAACCTTTGCTCTGCCGAATTTTGCGATTATCGCACCAAGGAAAACTATTGATGAGCGCATCTGCCGCATCAGTTCCTCCGGAATTGTATATCCCGAAACATCCGCCGAATCAACCTCGATACAATTGCCTTCCCACTTTACCCCACAGCCTAAATTCTCCAAAACTGCTATGGTAGTTTCAACATCCCGCAGTAGCGGGCAATTATGAATTACATTCTTTCCATCGCTGAGTATTGTGGCAGCCAGTATTGGAAGTACTGCATTCTTCGAGCCTTGGACATCAATTTCTCCTTCCATTTTCCGCCCGCCGTCTATTATCAGCTTACTCATAGGAACACCTCCTGCTTCAAAATTCCATACTGTATAATATGAAACCTGAGCGGCTTTGTTCCTACACCTGTCTAATTAAATGTTTGCTCTCAAGGACACTTTAAAAGGCGCCGTCAATTGACATTAAGCGGTCAGAATGACCGCATGCAAGTTACAAACTCGCAGGATTTTTGCCAACCAAAAATCCACATATATTAATTATACCAAACTGTCAGCCTAAAATCAACTTTTTTCCTTAAATTGCTCCAAAAAAGCTATGTCCTCTTTGGTAAGCTCCGCCGTTTTCAGCATATCGGGGCGTTTTTTTAGCGTGGCTATAAGTGCCTGTTCATGCTTCCACTTTTCTATGTTTTTATGATGCCCTGAAATCAGAATTTCAGGGATTTTTACACCCATGAATTCCTGAGGATGCGTGTATTGCGGATGCTCCAATAGCCCTGCAAAATGGCTCTCGTTCTGATAAGAGCTTTCCTCCGAGAGAACCCCGTCTATCATACGGCTCACCGAATCAATGACTGCCATCGCAGGAATTTCGCCGCCGGTCAGTACAAAGTCCCCAATCGAAATTTCCTCATCAACAATCATATCTAAAACTCTTTGGTCTACACCCTCATAATGACCGCACAAAAACACGATGTGCTCTTTTTTTGAAAGCTCAATCGCCTTTTTCTGGTTAAATACCGCTCCTTGCGGCGACAAAAACACCGTATGCGGTTTTTCCTCACACTTTTCCCTGATGCTCATATACGCATCATAAATCGGCTGCGGTGTCATAAGCATTCCGCCGCCGCCCGAATAGGGGTAATCATCAGTTCTTCTGTGCTTGTCCTTCGTGAAATCCCTTATGTTTATAAAGTTCATTTGGAGAAGTCCTTTTTCCCTTGCCCTGCCGGTTATGCTCTCGCCTAAAACCGCCTCGAACATATCCGGAAAAAGCGTCAATACATCAAATTTAATCATTCGTCTTCAATCCCCTCGGGTATTTTTATAACAATTTCCCTGTTCGGAATATCAACCGACTTCAAAACTCCTTCAATAATCGGCACGAGCAGATTTTTTCTGCCCTCTCTTTTTATATCATAAACATCATTTGAGCCTGTTGAAAAAACATCAGCGAGAACGCCGACCTTTTCCCCGTCTGCAAAAACGCTACAGCCGATAAGGTCTACGATATAGTAAACACCCTCCGGAAGCTCACCAAGCTCCTCGCGCGATGCCAAAAGCACCGCATTTTTATACTGTTCTGCTTTTTCAATCGAATCAAGCTGTGCAAATTTCACGATTATATTATTTTTCTGGTACTTGACTCCTGAAATATCAAGCCTTACCTCCTCGCCGCGCATTTTTGCCACAACATATGAAAGCTCCTCAAAGACCTCCGGCGAATCGGTCCATGTAACAACCTTGACCTCGCCGCGCAGGCCGTGAGTATTGATGATTTTTCCCACTTCTAAAAAGTCCATCTTTTTCCCTCTTACTAATATTTGCCTATATTAAAATAAGTGCCTTGAGACACTCATTTTAATATAGCCTGATTAAATAATATCAACAGTCACATGCTTATTTTCAACGCTTGCGGCTGCTTTAACAACAGTTCTGATTGCCTTTGCAATCTTTCCCTGCTTACCGATAACCTTGCCCATATCGCCCTCGGCAACACGAAGCTCTAAGGTCACCGAATTCTCACCCTCGATTTCGGTTACGCTCACCTCATCGGGATGCTCTACCAATGCTTTGGCAATGAGTTCTAAAACCTCTTTCATATCGGTAATCTCCTTACATAATGCCCTGCTTCTTTAAAAGAGCCTTTACAGTATCTGTTGGCTGTGCACCGTTAGCGATCCACTTCTTAGCCATATCAGCATCAATGTTTACTGTTGCAGGGTCTGTTAGCGGATTGTATGTTCCGATTTCCTCGATGAATCTACCATCTCTTGGATATCTTGAATCAGCAACAACTACTCTGTAGAAAGGAGCCTTCTTTGCACCCATTCTTCTCAATCTGATTTTAACTGCCATTTGTTTCACCTCCCAAAACTGATTCTTTTGTATATACTAAAGCCGTGAGGCGTTTAATATCTTTTTCCGAATTTCTTCATTCTCTTAAGCATCTTTGCCTGTTTACCGCCCGATAGCTGTTTCATCATCTGGCGCATCTGCTCAAACTGCTTTAAAAGCTCGTTAACATCCTGAACCCTCGTTCCGCTGCCCTTTGCAATTCTTATCTTGCGGCTTGCGGCGATAATCTTCGGGTTCTCTCTCTCCTTTGGCGTCATTGACTGAATAATCGCCTCGGTACGCTTTAATTTCTTTTCGCTGTCGGCATCATTTATCTGGTCAAGCGCCCTTTTGTCAACACCCGGCATCATACCGAGAATCTGCGAAATAGAGCCCATTTTCTTAATCTGCTGAAGCTGCGAAAGAAAATCCTCGAGGTCGAAGGTCTGCTGACGCATTTTCCTTTCAAGCTCTCTTGCTTCCTCCTCGGTGGTCAGTTCCTGTGCCCTGTCTATCAAGGTCATCACATCGCCCATGCCGAGAATTCGTCCTGCCATACGGTCGGGATAGAACGGTTCAAGCTCTGAAAGCTTTTCGCCCACCGACGCAAATTTTATCGGCTTTTCGGTTACTGCCTTTACCGAAAGTGCCGCACCGCCTCTTGTGTCGCCGTCAAGCTTTGACAAAATCACGCCTGTTATTTCAAGCTGACTGTTAAAGCTCTCAGCTACATTTACGGCATCCTGACCCGTCATCGCATCAACTACAAGCAGAATTTCTGCAGGGTTTGTCTTCTCTCTTATATTGCTAAGCTCGGCCATAAGTTCTTCATCTACATGAAGCCGTCCCGCCGTATCTATGATTACAGGGTCGTTACCGTGCTTTTTCGCATGCTCCACGGCTTCTTTTGCAATCTTTACCGGACTTTCATCTGCGCCCATCGAAAAGACAGGAACACCTATCTGGTCACCCAGAACCTGAAGCTGTTTTATAGCTGCCGGTCTGTAAATATCGCAGGCAACCAAAAGTGGTCTCTTATCCATGCTCTTACGAAGATTAAGTGCCAGCTTTGCTGACGCTGTCGTTTTACCCGCACCCTGCAGACCGCACATCATAATCACGGTCGGCGGAGTCTTTGAAAACTCAAGCCGTGCATTTTCCGAGCCCATAAGTTCTGTAAGCTCGTCACGCACAATTTTTAATATATTCTGTGACGGAGTCAGGCTCTCTAGCACCTCGGCACTCATCGCCTTTTCCGATACACTGCTTATGAAATTTTTAACGACCTTGAAGTTAACATCGGCCTCCAAAAGCGCAAGCTTTACTTCGCGCATTGCATCCTTGATATCCTTTTCGGTAATTTTTCCCACGCCGCGCAATTTCTTAAAAACACCGGACAGCTTTTCGCCCAGATTTTCAAATGCCAATGTCCTCACCTCACCTACAGCCGTTTCCTGATTTCGCTGATTTTTTCGGTTATACTGCTATCGGGCGAAAGCTGCTCCTCTATTTCATCCACAAGCCTGCTTATCTCTGCAAACCTCTTTGCCATACCAAGCTTTTCCTCAAACTCGCTAAGGTGTCCCTCGCCCTGTTTTATAAAAGCCCGCACGCCTTGTCTTGAAACACTCATTCCCTCTGCGATTTCCGCCAGCGACAAGTCCTGATTATAGTAAAGGTCAAGCGCCTCCGCCTGTTTTGGCGTTAAAAGCTCGCCGTAAAAATCGAGCAGAATACTCACCGTCAAATCCTTCGCCATAACCCTCACCGCCTTTTGGAGTGTAAACCAAAAAAACTTTACAGATGTCATTATACTTCCTTTTTCCCCGTTTGTCAATAGTTTTATTAAATTTTTTTATCTTGAAATCAATATACTTTAATGATATACTGTAAAAAGAGGTGAAAAATGTGATAAAAAGAGGCTTTTACAGGCATTTTAAGGGTAATATTTACGAGTTTTTGGATATCGCAAAAAACAGCGAAACTCTTGAGGATATGGTCATTTACCGTGCAGCGGATGAAAGCAGCACACTGTGGGTTCGTCCGCTTTCTATGTGGGACGAGGAAGTTGCACCGGGCATAAAAAGATTTGAATATATCGGGGTGGATAATAAATGAATATATGGGGACACTTTAAAACGATAACACTTCACCGCCATGAAGTTATAAAAAACTGCCGCCGTGCAGGTATTTTATGGCAAGGGCTCTTTCACGATTTGTCAAAATATATGCCGAGCGAGTTTATCTCGGGCGTAAAATTCTATCAGGGCGACAGAAGCCCCAACGATGCAGAGCGCAGACGAAACGGATATTCTTTAGCGTGGATGCATCACAAGGGCAGAAACAAGCATCATTTTGAGTATTGGACTGACTATAATCCCCCGACGGGCGTTTACGGACCGGTAAAAATGCCTGTGCGGTATGTAAAAGAGATGTTTTGCGACCGTTTGGCTGCAAGCAAAATCTATCAGGGCGAAAATTACAACAACTCACAACCGTTCGAATACTTTGACGGCGGAAGAGCAAGAAGGCTTATACATCCCGAAACCTCCGCTATTTTAGAAAAGCTTTTAATAATGCTTCGTGATGAGGGTGAGGACAAAACATTTGCGTACATAAGAAATTTAAAAGACTATTAAGGAGAAAACAATGAAAAACGAAGGCGCTCAGTTAGAAAAAATGACGACAGCACGCATAAGCCGGCTTGTTATATCTCTGGCAATACCTGCTGTTGTCAGTATGCTGATAACCTCCGTTTACAATATAGCTGACACCTTTTTTGTGTCACGCCTTGGCACAAGCGCTTCGGGAGCTGTTGGCGTTGTGTATTCGCTTATGGCGATAATTCAGGCAGTCGGCTTCACTCTCGGCATGGGTTCGGGAAGTACGATTTCCCGCCTTTTAGGTCAGAAAAAAGATGACGAGGCAACCGTTGTTGCATCAAGCGCGCTCTTTTCAGGGCTTACCCTCGGTGTGATATTTGCCGCCTGTGCGTGTTTCTGGATAAAGGATTTGATGTTCCTTTTTGGGGCAACCGAAACTATTCTCCCCCACGCAATAAGCTATGCGCGGTATATCATTCTCGGCGCACCCATTATGATTGGCTCCTTTATAATGAATAATCTCCTGCGCTCGCAGGGCAAGGCAAAATACTCAATGGTCGGCATCGGTGTCGGTGGCATATTGAATATTGCTCTCGACCCGATTTTTATATTTACA
Organism: Clostridia bacterium; assembly: GCA_045591565.1. Lineage (GTDB taxonomy): Bacteria > Bacillota > Clostridia > UBA1381 > UBA1381 > UBA1738. Next base: position 9,246 of record JAZNTB010000041.1, on the reverse strand, counting down.
TTAAATCTGGGTACTGCAGGTGCCGCTATTGCAACACTTTTAAGCCAATGCGCAAGCTTTCTGATTCTGCTTTCCTTTTTCCTTTGCGGAAAAAGTCCGGCTCGGCTTAACATCACAAAAGTATCCCGTTCGCCAAGAGTTTATCTCAATATATTAAAGACCGGACTTCCGTCTATGTCGCGTCAGGGACTTTCAAGCATAGCAAGCACGCTTTTAAACCGAAACGCAAGAATTTATGGCGATGCTGCGGTTGCGGCAATGAGTATCGTAGGCAAGATTTTTATGATGATATTTGCCGTTTTAATCGGTATCGGACAAGGCTTTCAGCCAGTTGCCGGCTTTAACTTCGGCGCAAAAAAATATGACAGAGTAAAAAAGGCATTCCTTTTTACTCTGCTTTTAGGCGCAATCGTTATGATAACAATGGGCGTTCCCGTATTCTTGGGTTCGGACTGGCTTATGGCAAGATTTACGAAAAACGATGCCGCGGTTATTGAAATTGGCAAGGTTGCACTCATCGCACAGTGTCTTGCACTTCCGATTATTCCGGTAAGCACCGTCACCAATATGCTCTATCAGACCACAGGAAAATCCTGGACGGCACTTCTTTTATCCTGCGCAAGACAAGGTCTGTTCTTTATCCCAATTATACTGATTCTGCCTGCAAAATTCGGGCTTTTCGGACTTCAGATATCGCAACCACTTGCAGACCTTTTGGCATCGCTTTTCTGTCTGCCGTTTGCGATAAGCTTTATAAGAAAGTTGAAAAAAGGAAACTCATAAAAGAGTTTCCTTTTTTCATACCATTTCCTCGGGCTTAAATATCTCATCAAATCTTTCGGCAGTCAAAAATCCAAGCTCCACGCAGGCATCCTTTAGGGATATGTTGTCGTTATATGCTTTTTTTGCGGTTTTCGCCGCATTCTCATAGCCTATGTAAGGATTGAGGCTTGTTACAAGCATCAGTGAATTGTGAAGATTATGGTGCATCTTTTCCTTATTTGCCTTTATTCCCGAAGCGCAGTTTTTATCAAACGAGGTTATCGCCTCAGCCAGAAGTCTTGCCGACTGCAGGAAATTATAAATGCATACCGGCATAAATACATTAAGCTCGAAATTCCCCTGTGACGCTGCTATTCCGACAGCCGCATCGTTGCCCATAACCTGAACGGCAACCATAGTCACTGCCTCACACTGAGTAGGGTTTACCTTGCCCGGCATAATCGACGAGCCCGGTTCGTTTTCCGGTATGAAAATCTCGCCAAGACCGTCCCTCGGTCCCGATGCAAGCCAGCGTATATCATTGGCTATCTTCATCATATCGCAGGCAAGTGCCTTAATTGCACCATGTGCAAACACAAGTTCATCCTTTGATGTGAGTGCGTGAAATTTATTCTCCGCCGTTTTGAAAGGCTTTCCCGTGATATCTGCAATTTCCTTTGCAACAGCTTCTGAAAAGCCAGCCGGTGCATTTAGTCCCGTTCCGACAGCCGTTCCGCCAAGTGCAAGCTCACAAAGTGGCTCTGCCGCACGCCTTATAAGCTCAATATCCTTTTCAACACTCGCTCTCCAGCCGCTTATCTCCTGACTGAATTTAATCGGTGTTGCGTCCTGAAGATGAGTTCTTCCGCTTTTTACTATTCCGTCATTTTCCGCTTCAAGTCTTTTTAAGGTTTTAACATGCGCTTCTGCCGCCAGAATAAGCTTATCCTCCAATGTAATCACAGCGGCTATATGCATCGCTGTCGGAAAGGTGTCGTTCGACGATTGACTCATATTTACATCGTCATTGGGGTGCAAAAGGCTCTTTTCCAAAACCTGATTACCTCTGTTTGCAATGACCTCATTGGCGTTCATATTTGACTGCGTTCCCGAGCCTGTCTGCCACACAACAAGCGGAAAATGACTGTTCAATTCCCCTCTCATTATTTCGTCACAAGCTTTTATTATGGCGTCCTTCTTTTCCTCTGTCATCCTTTCAGGGCAAAGAGCATTGTTCGCAACCGCTGCCGCTTTTTTGAGCACACCGAATGCGTGTATGATTTCAGCAGGCATCGTTTCAATGCCTGTTCCTATTTTGAAATTGTCACAGCTCCTTTGTGTCTGTGCTCCCCAAAGCTTGTCACAAGGCACCTTTACCTCTCCCATAGAGTCATGTTCAACACGGTATTCCATTATTTGACACCCTTTCAACTCATTTTCTACAGTATACCACAACAGTGCCAAAACTTCAACATCTTTAATTAAAAAGCAGTGCATATTCGCACTGCTTTTTAATTAAAGATACTTTCTTATGTCTATCGCCAGCTTTTCCTCAAGGTTAATGAGTCGCTTTGCGATGTCCTTCGACACCTCGTCTGCCGCCTCGTATTTGTTCAGGTATTTATTGAGTGACTTAACTCCCATATTACACCCGTCTGTCATAAGGTCGGCAACAGTTTCGTCTGAGTCATTCATGGCAAGCTTCATATTCGTTTTCATCCATGACATACTCTTTGCCATCGCAGCAGGCTCCTTTCCGTCATCCTTGTATTTATCAAGAAGTTCCTGCAGCTCTCTGTCCAGCTTTTCGTGCTCGTCCTTGCAGACCGTGAGTCGTTTTTCAAACTCATCGTTTTCCACATACTCAAGCACATCCTCAATCGAAGATACCCCCATCTTCACGCCTGCATCACATTCGCGAAGAAGCTTTATTGTGTCTTGTTCTACCATAACAATCCGCATCCTTTCTTTTTTGTTTAGTATGCGCGGATTTACTTCTTGATATACAGGTTCCCTTTGGGGATGTAGAAAAATAGTGCAGACCATCAAATTGCATAAAAATACACCCGTATGCACCTGTGGTTTTTACATTTTATATCCGGCTGACACCGCTCTTTCTTGCCGCCTCGCTAACTGCTGCCGCAACAGTCTTGCCTATTCTTTCATCAAATGCCATAGGAAGTATATATTCAGCATTCAGTTCCTCGTCCGAAACTAAACCTGCAATAGCATAAGATGCTGCCATCTTCATTTCGTCATTGATATCGCTTGCCCGAACATCAAGTGCACCCCTGAAGATTCCCGGGAACGCCACGACATTGTTTATCTGGTTCGGGTAATCCGAGCGGCCTGTTCCTACAACTGCCGCACCGCCTGCCTTTGCCGCATCCGGCAGAATTTCCGGTACAGGGTTTGCCATCGCAAAAATTATTGCCCCATCAGCCATAGTGCTTACCATTTCGCTCGATACAATATTCGGCGCCGATACGCCTATAAACACATCCGCACCCTTCATCGCATCGGATAGAGTTCCTGTTATATGGTCACAATTTGTTATTTTTGCAAGCTCGGCATGTGCATCACTGAGTCCATCCATTCCCTCGCATATAATGCCGAACCTGTCAACCATAACAAGATTTTTAACGCCCAGCTTCATAAGGTGCATACCGATTGCCGTTCCGGCACTTCCTGCACCGTTTATAACAACGCGGATATCGCCAATATTTTTCTTTACAACCTTTAATGCATTTATCATCGCTGCCGCAACCACGATTGCGGTTCCGTGCTGATCATCGTGGAATACCGGAATGTCGCAGATTTCCTTGAGCTTTCTTTCAATTTCAAAGCATCTTGGAGCCGCAATATCCTCAAGGTTTATTCCTCCGAAGCTGCCGGACAGAAGATAAATCGTTCTTACCAGCTCGTCGATATCCTGAGTTTTTATGCAAAGAGGAAATGCATCCACATCAGCAAATTCCTTAAAGAGTGCACACTTGCCCTCCATAACCGGCATACCCGCCTCAGGGCCGATATCGCCAAGTCCTAAAACAGCTGAGCCGTCGGTGATAACCGCAACAAGGTTGTGTCTGCGCGTAAGCTCAAAGGACCTAGTTATATCCTTTTGAATTTCAAGACAAGGCTCTGCAACGCCCGGTGTGTATGCTATTGAAAGCTGTTCTCTGTTTTTCACGGGGGTTCTCGATACTACCTCGATTTTTCCCTGCCACTCCGCATGTTTTAAAAGTGCCTGTTCTTTTATATCCATTATTCTGTCCTCCTGTTACATATCGTATGAATAATTTATGCTGCTACCCATTCTTCTTTCTTTATTTTCATATTTTATCAAAACGCAAGCCAAATTTCAAGTAGCTTGAAATCTTCGCAGGAAAAGGAACTTTAGAGATGGCAAAACAAAAAGTCGCTTAAGCTTAGTGTTTAAGCGACTTTTCTGCAAGAGCCGAATGGTTTAGGTGCAGCTGTACCGAAGGCTCTCTCGTAAAAAGGTGGTAGCGACAGCGAGCCGTCGTGAGTGCGCTTGCAAACGAACAGGTGAGCCGAGTGTGCCTTTTTACGAAAAAGGAGGAACAGTGAAGCGGTGACTGATTTTTTGCAAAAAAAAATCGGAACAAGCATAACTTGTTCCGACATGGTGAGCCATCGGAGATTCGAACTCCGGACAACTTGATTAAAAGTCAAGTGCTCTGCCAACTGAGCTAATGGCCCTGGCAGGGATAGCAGGATTTGAACCTACGAAATGCCGGAATCAAAATCCGGTGCCTTACCGCTTGGCTATATCCCTAAATAATAACCGAAACATCCGTTCCGGCATACAGGATATTTCTCCTGCTTATATATTAACCCCCAAATCGGGGGATAATTTGTTAATATGGGGTGGATAGTGGGATTCGAACCCACGACATTCAGTGCCACAAACTGACGCTCTAACCAGCTGAACTATATCCACCATGTTAAAAAAATTGGCGCGTCTGAAGGGATTCGAACCCCTGGCCTACTGCTTAGAAGGCAGTTGCTCTATCCGGCTGAGCTACAGACGCGTGTTTAAGAAAAATATGGAGCGGGTGATGGGAATCGAACCCACACAGCCAGCTTGGAAGGCTGGAATTCTAGCCATTGAACTACACCCGCATATACATTATTTACATATTCAAAATTACTGACCTTGACCATTATAGCAGAATATCCCTTGCTTGTCAACACTTTTTTTAATTTTTTTATATTTCTTTTTTCGGGAAAGCTTTCTGTAATCTCACCTACAAAAAGCCCTCCCGCATAGCTTTAATCATTTTCTCCGGCTGCGTGCAATTTTATTCACGGCAAAAAGCAAGGCGTCAGCATCACTTTTTGATGAAAACCAGCCAAATCCTGCCCGCACTGCTCCGGTTTTTTGCGTACCAAGGGTTTGGTGTGCTATATATGAGCAATGATAGCCGCCTCTTGTTGCAATACCGAAATCATCATTTAAAATATTTGCCACCTCCTGCGAGTCCATATCCCATATATTAAAGCAGACCGTGCCGTTACGATTCCCGTGAAGCAGTCCGTAAACAGTCACGCCGTCGATATTCATAAGTCCTCCTATGAGATACTCCGCAAGCTTTCTTTCCTTTTCTCCAATAGCTTCCACTCCTATACTTTGCACATACTTAACAGCCTCTTTTAATGCCATAATTGCAGGGGTGTTCATAGTTCCCGAATGGAGCATATCCGGCATAGACCTCGGCTGATTTTTGTTTTTCGACTCTGTTCCCGTTCCGCCCACAATCAAAGGCGCAAGCTCCACATCCTCTCTTACATAAAGTCCTCCCGTTCCGAGCGGGCCCATAAGTCCCTTGTGTCCCGAAAAGGCAAGCATTGCCACATTCATTTCTTCTACATCAATCGGTATTATTCCTGCTGTCTGGGCGGTATCCAGAAGATACGGCAATCTGTATTTTTTACATATTTTACCTATATTATAAACAGGCATCACCGTTCCACAGACATTTGATGCATGCGTAGTTACAACAAGCTTAGTATTCCGTCTTATCGCACGCTCAATATCCGCCGGATTTATCTCGCCCCTGTCATTTGCCTCTACTATTGTGTAGCTGCAGCTCAAATGCACCGGACGCAGTACGCTGTTATGCTCCATAGAGGTTATAATTGCGTGGTCGTGCCGTCCCAAAAGTCCGCGTATTGCCATATTGAGCGCATATGTGGCGTTTTGAGTGAACGCAATCCGCTCCGGATTGGTAATTCCGAAAAGCCCCGCCATCTCTTCCTGCGCATCAGCTATACCCCTTGCCCCCATAACGCTTGCACGGTGTCCGCCCCGTCCTGCATTCACGCTATAGTTTGCGGTGTTTCTATACATTGCCTCAATCACTACGGCAGGCTTTTTCATACTCGTCGCAGGATTATCAAGATATATCATCGTAAAACCGCTCCCTACCGTCTGTTTTTTCTATATAAATGCCCTTCACCGATATGCCGTGAAGATTATTTCTTATAAACATTTCACTCTCCCTCGATGCCCTAACAGAATACGAACAACCTCTGCCGCCAAGCTTAGCAGGAGTATTTATCACGCGTGCCCGATAGTCACCGTATTTTGTAAGCCGCTTTGCGAGCCGCGTCGCACTCGTTATTGAGCCGACTACTACCAAAATTTCCGACATATTTCCACTCCTTTTCAAAATCTATATCTTATAATATGAGATTTTGAAAAAAAGTGTAACCCGCTAAAACATTGAAAACAAAAAAACAGGGGATGCTTCCCCTGTTTTATTTCATATATCCGATATGCGTGCCATGCGAGTGGCGAGTCACCGAAAGGACTATCCCTATCGCCATCATATTGGTTAGCAACGATGTTCCGCCGTAGCTTATAAACGGTAGTGGAATTCCTGTTACCGGCATAAGACCTATGCACATTCCAATATTTTCAAAGGTATGGAAAATCAGCATCGCCGCAATTCCCATACAAAGATATTTGCCGAACAAATCATGCGTTTCCTGTGCCGCCTTTATACATCTTGCAATAATCAAAAACAGCAGCAGCACTACCAAAACTGCACCGATAAACCCAAATTCTTCTGAAATTACGCTGAAGATAAAGTCGGTATGTTTTGTAGGCAGAAATGCCATCTGGTTCTGCGTTCCCTTTAAAAAGCCTTTACCGAAAATCTGCCCCGAGCCGACAGCAATCTTGGACTGAATTACATTATATCCGCTACCTAACCTGTCCATTTCGGGACTAAAGAACACCTGAATTCTGTGCTTCTGATAGTCGCTCAAAAGGAAAAGATAGATAAGCGGTGCTGCCGCGGCCATACCCAGTATTGCAGGAATTATATATTTAAAGGATATCCCTGCTGTAAAAACCATAACGGCAAACATAAAGCAGAAAACCATCGCACTTCCTGCGTCCGGCTGCATCATAATAAGCGCCAGCAGCGCCCCCAAGTGCGCAAGCAGCAAGAGCACCGTCATTGGTCTTTGTAGCGTGTTCCGCACAAGTGAAAGATGTCTTGCAAAGGTTATTGCAAACCCGACCTTACATATTTCCGACGGCTGAATTCCAATCGGTCCGAAGCGTATCCAGCTTCGCGCGCCCCAGTTACCTGTAGAACCAATCAGCAGCACAAGCACCAAAAGCGCAATACAAACCGCATAAACAGGTACAGAAACATATCCGAATATATGGTAATCAATCCTGCTGATTATCTGCATCATTACTATACCTATAATGAGGGCACCCGCCTGCACAATAACATTTGAGTATGTGTCCATAGACCGTGTGGCGCTGTATATGGCAACTATTCCTACCATCGCCGCAATAATAGTTATTGCATACAAAAGCCCGTCATGTCCGTGAAGTTTTTCTGTATTTTTCAAATAGCCTCACTCTCCTTAGCTACATTATACTATCATTTCATCTGCTTTTCAATTACAATTTGGTAACAAATTCCGTTTTTTATGCATAGCGGGACATTAGGTACACTTTTTCCGAAAAAACATATTATGTTACAAAGGAGGTATCAAGCGATGAAAAGTACAGTATATGTGGTTGGCGGAGACCTTCGTCAGGCGACGGTTGCCAGACTTTTAAAGGATGAGGGCTATGATGTTCACTCCGCCATGCTCTCGGACGATGATTTTAACATATCAAAGCTAAAGGAGGCAGATATTGTTATTCTGCCGTTACCTGTGAGCTATGACAATGTTTATATAAATACGCCCCTCTCAAAGCGCAGGATTACTATAGCGGAGGTTCTCGGCTCGCTATCCGGCGAATGCCTGGTTCTTGGGGCCTGCCTGTCCTGCGAGATTGAAAAAATGCTATGTGAAAAGGGTCTTAAATATTGTGACTACTACAAGCGTGAGGAGCTGATTATTAAAAACGCCATACCTACCGCCGAGGGCGCACTCGAGATTGCACTCTCTGAAATGCCGATAACGCTTTTTGGTGCAAATGTCCTTGTGACAGGCTACGGCAGATGTGGTAAGGTTATGGCAGACCGTCTTTTTAAAATGGGAGCAAATGTGACGGTTTCCGCACGCAAGTTCTCCGACTTTGCCTGGATAGAATCGGCAGGAATGAAGAGCGTACATACCGGCAGTCTTGCGCTTACAGCAAGCAAATTCGACCTGATTATAAACACCGTTCCCTCGGTGGTTTTAACCGAGGCGGTATTATCACAGGTCCGTGACGATGCACTCATCATAGATATTGCTTCAAAGCCGGGCGGAGTTAATTTAGAGGCTGCAAAACGGCTTGGTAAAAAGGTAATCTGGGCACTGTCGCTACCGGGCAAGTGTGCACCGGTAACCTCCGGAAAAATAATCAAGGAAACACTTATGAATATTTTTGCAGAAACGGGGGTGTAGAATATGGATTTGAATGGTAGATGCGTCGGCTTTGCAATGACCGGTTCTTTCTGTACCTTTTCGCGGGTTATGAAGGAGCTGGAGGCACTCGCCGCAACAGGCGCCGATATTGTGCCGATTATGAGTGAAATGTCGTATAGCACCGACACACGCTTTGGTACCTGTGAGGACTTTAGAAACAGAATGGAAATGATTTGCGGCCGCCCTGTTATCAAGTCAATTAAGGAGGCGGAGCCAATCGGCCCGAAAAGCTATCTTGACCTTTTAATCATTGCGCCATGTACCGGAAATACCCTTGCAAAGCTTGCAAACGGTGTAACCGATTCCTGTGTTACAATGGCGGCAAAGGCGCACCAGAGAAATGCGAAACCTGTACTTATCGCGGTTTCCACCAATGACGGACTTGGAAACGCCGCAAAGAATATTGGCTTGTTGCTCAACAGCAAGTGTATTTATCTTGTACCGTTCGGTCAGGATGACCACATAAAAAAGCCGAATTCACTGGTTGCCGATATGGCGCAGATTGTGCCTGCCGCAATGGCAGCCTTAGATGGAAAACAACTCCAGCCGGTACTGTGCTGATTATATATATCC
>JAZNTB010000040.1:0-15945 GCA_045591565.1 Clostridia bacterium | reverse complement strand
CGGCGAATTGCGCCCTCGTCTACATAAAGCGCGCGCTCACCGCTTTCAAATTCCCATAAAAGGCGTTCGTACTGCTCTTCGGCATCCTTGATAAGCGCTGTAACGCGCGAAAAAACTGAAATGCCAAGAGGCGATGCGGGGTCAATGTGATTTGCCATTGGCATTTTAAAGTATACGAAAAGCGGTACATCAAGGTCTTTTATGCATACAAGCGGTTCGATTTCCTTCCACGCATCGACCTCGCAAAGCGGCACCTGTCTGCCGACAGACGATGTGTTATCGCTGCAGAAAGCGGTATTACGGATTTTGTAAATTCCGTCCTCGAAGCCGTGCTGCTCAACGCGCGTATATACCTTCCCTCCGGAAAATTGTCTGTCCAAAAACGCCGCACCCACAATCTCGCCGGATGCGCTGTATTCCGTCGGCACAAAATTGTCTGAGCGTATACAGTCCACCTTTATCTGTCCGTCTGACACATACGGCTTTAACAGAATTCCGCCACCGGCACAGGCAAGCTCTGTGATGTTACGGATATTTTCAATCACCTTTTTGTATTGTGTGTTCAAAAATCCCGCACGCACACCGCCTGAAATCTCCGATTTCAGCTCAAGTGTCGCGAGCCTTGCGGTTTCGGCACAGATAGCCGACGCCAGCGAAAGCTTCCCGCCGCCGTGATAAAGCGATTTCCACTCGTTTATTGCCGCCGACATCTCTGTGGAGGTTCTGGTTTCAATCCCCATAGAGGACAGGGTATTTTTTGTTCCTTGAGTATTAATTATCCTCTTGAAAAAATTCATCTGACTTCAACTGTCCTTTCTGCCCACACATAAAAATCACAAATCCCATTGTGGGCATATGGGATTTTCCTTATTTCCACAGCTTTCTTAAAACCGTGTAACAAAAATACCGTATCTCGTCCATAGCGTGGTCATTCTGCTTGATGGGTTTATCCTCGGCATGAGCATCATCCCAACAGTAAGCACCGAATTCCCTTATCGTATTTTTGCAAGATGTATGTATTTTGATTTTGCCACCCGAAATAAGTCCTGCTGTGAACCTGATACCGTCAAGCACACTGTTTTCTGCCTTTCTTACCGAAAACCTGCCGTGCCGCCTTATCGTTTCGATAAAGCTTGCGGCGGACGGGTCCACCACAATATGCCGGACAGGCAGATTGCCTGCAAGACGCGAAAGTGCCTTATAGTATTCTTCATCGGTACAGAGCTTTCTCTGGCTTCTGCCGTCATGGTAGAACTCTCCTATGCGGTATGCCGCATCTTTTTTTACGCACCAGAGCCCCATGCTGCACGGGTTTAGGGTACCGTAGTCTACCGAGATGTAATATTCGCCCTCATCCGGCACATCTTGGAAGGTGTGACTTTCTTTGTCAAACATCGGATAGATAAGCCCTTCCGCCCTTGTCCACCTGCCAAGTATAAAGCGGTCAAAGTAAACCGTTCCCCGATACTCTCTCTCAAGGCTTTCTACAAACTCGCCCGAGAGATTGGGGTTATCATAAATAGTATAATGCTGCCGGAAGATATCGGCATCGCTCTCTAAAAACTCGAGTAGCCAATGATTTGGACTGTCGGGGTTACAGGTCCCGTCAAATCTCGAATTCGGCTTGTCAAGACGAGATTTTAGCATCTGGAACACCTCTTTGTTCCAGGTCGTAATCTCGTCGCCGTAGCAATATTCAATGCCTGCTCCCTGCAGCTTTGCAACCTGAGTGATTCTATCCGCCCCGAGTGCATGGCACTTTTTCCCGAAAAGCTGCACAGTTGAATCACTTTCGATATCGCCTACAAGCTCTTCACCCCATATTTGCCGCATCGGCTCTAAAATATTGCGCCTGAGCGTTCCCTTTGTGTTGCCAATAAGCACAATAAGCCCCGAGCCGGTACACTCCCTTATTCTTCTGGGAATCATAAAATAGTCAAGATAGGTTTTTCCGCTTCTGGTTGCGCCCTCCTTGATATTCCATCTGTGATTGGCATTTTCCCAGAACTCTTTTTGCTTATCCGTCAATCTGAGCATCTATACCTCGCAAAATCTCGTCAACCTTGGAAAGTTCGCCGCCCGATGCTTCGGGCTTATCACGCCACTTGTCGGGACAGCGGTTTTTAAGCCAGACCGACGCTGCGGAAATATCGGGCGGGACGCACTTGCTGACTGTTGTAATTTCTTCGGCGCCGTCTGCCTTAATCACCTTTTTAACCTCTGTGACCTCAAAGCCGAGCGCCTTTTTAAGAATTGCATTCTCGACGGTTGCATCGGTTATTTCGCGCCCTCTGCGCACCGCTTTTGCAATTTCTTCATATTCTCTCTCCCACTTAGCAAGAGTTTTAGGCGTAACGCCAAGCTTACTTGCCAGTTCTCTTTTGGTCAGGCTGTCGCGGCTTTTTGCCTGCAAAAGTATAAGCCCTTCAGGAGTAAGCCAGTCTTCCAGTTTATTCATCAGCCTGTTCCTTTCTTTAAAACCGTTTTTTCCTTCACAACATAATCAAATCCCGGTTTTCCGCACAGATTGCAGGACTTTTTAACCTCCTGATATCCGCAGGAAGCTACTGAAAACCCGGCGACTCTGTAATACCCTGCGCATCTAGTGCACAGGGTGCGAATTCCGTCCATGCTGTCACCTCCAACTCTATTCAAGAAAAGCGGCTTCGCCGCACCGCCTGCGGGGGAAGTGCGGAGCAATAGCGCTTTTCTTATGCCATGTGCATTTTTGACAAGCTATTGCTTTTCAAAAAAATTGCACGGCAATATAATTAAAGTTTTTACTGTATAGGAACGAAGTTTCCTATACAGTAAAAAAGCAGGACTGCCGGCCGCCTGCTTTCCACGCTATCATGCTATCATGTTTTGGCGTGACATGTGGGACAACTTAAATTTTAGCCGCAATTTTTCAAGTGCCTGTAAAATCTTTTTTTAACTGAATCCTCGGAATTCATGCCTCCGACTCGGTCTGCAACGGCGTTCCAGCTCAGAAGATTAAGACATCTTAGTTTAAAAATTAATCGAGTCTGCGGGTCCTCGATGTTCAGGATATAGTTCATAACTTTAATTCTTTCCCTCTCAAGCTCGACGAGCTTTTCGCGGATTTTTCTTTCTGTTTCTGCCAGCTCCGTCGCGATATCGGCTGTTTTATCTGCCGGCTTTCCCTTGCTTTTGCAAAAACCGCCAAACCTCACCGCCGAGGGCTGGGCACGCATTGTTATCTTTTCAAGCTCTTCCTTCCAAGCGGCAATTTCCTTGTCCATATAATAAACCTGCATCAATTCTTCCTTCGTCATCAAATCACCTCTTTAAAATGCTGTTGAAACTGTTTATAAATCCGGTGAATACACCTTTGTCACACAATCCTGACAGCCAACCATATCCCCGTGACAGTCCTTTAACAAAAACCCCCACTCCACGCTTCCGCATATTGGGCACTGCACTTCATCACTATCCGGAATATCGCCTGCATAGTTCATTGTGCGCTGTCGTTCTAACTTCATCACCTCGTCAAAAAAATTCATTTTACTCTCCTTTAAAGTTATATTTGCTCATGCCTTTAGAACACATTCTGTGTACTTTTGCACTATTATAACCACTTTATGTGGTTTTGTCAATAGCTTTTTCCAATATTTGTATATTATTTACAAAGTTTTGTACACATTTTGTGTTTCACTTGACAGTCCACGCTTTGTGTAGTAGAATTGAGTTATGAATATTGGGAGGTATAGATATGTTTGACGAGAAGCTTAGATTTTTAAGAGAAAAGGCAGGACTTTCGCAGGAACAGCTTGCAAACGCCATCGGCGTATCCAAAAGCACGATAGGAATGTATGAACAAGGCAAGCGTATGCCGAAAACCAAAACAGTTTTAAAGGATATTGCCTCTTATTTTAATGTGTCAATCGACTATCTTGTAGACCATACTCTGGGCGATGCTATAGTTGATGAGGATACCTTTGCTAAATTCGGACTCCGGCCTGTGCTCAAAAGACGCTATCCGATGCTGGGTAAAGTCGCCTGCGGCGAGCCGATTATGAATGATGAGGGGTATGAATCATATATTGAGGCATCGGGCGATATAGATGCAGATTTCTGCCTCAAGGCGCAAGGGGACAGCATGATAAATGCGCGCATTTTTGACGGCGATGTTGTTTTCATTCGCCAGCAGGAAATGGTGGAAAACGGCGAAATTGCCGCCGTTATTGTAAATGACGAAGAAGTCACCCTAAAGCGGTTTTTCTATTATAAAGAGATTAATCAGGTAGTCCTTCAGGCAGAAAATCCTACATACCGCCCCATGGTGTATACAGATGAGGAGCTTGACCATATCAGGGTACTCGGTAAAGCTGTAGCTTTCACAAGTCTGGTTCGCTAAAGGGGGGCATCGGTATGACCAACTTGATTTCGCAGCGAATATATGAAAACCGTATACGCCTAAAGCTTTCGCAGAAGGAGCTTGGCGATAGAGTCGGCGTGAGCAACCGTGCCGTTTCCAAGTGGGAAAACGGGCTTTCCTATCCAAGCACCGAAACCTGCCTGAAGCTTTCGCAGGTCTTTAAAATTCCGCTTGATGCCTTAGTTGCCGAGCAACCAACAGCCGAGGTTCATACATGGAAACCGCAGGGCGGAATGGAATCGCTTCGTGAGCTTTACCGTATCGGCAGAGGGCCGTCAAGCTCACATTCAATGGCTCCTGAAAAGGCTTGTATTATGTTCCGAGAGGAGAACCTCGGCGCGGACTATTTTGAAATTATTCTTTATGGCTCCCTTGCAAAAATGGGCAAGGGACATATGACAGAGCATGTGATAAACCGCGTATTCCAAAGCACAGAGCACGCCATCATATTTAATAACGAAGAAAAAAACATCCCCCACCCCAATACTATGGACTGCTACGCATATACAAGCGGTACGCAGACAGGTCACTGGCGGGTGCTCAGCGTAGGCGGAGGGAAGTTTGTTGTAGAAGGACGGCGGATAAAGGAAGCGCCGGCGGTTTATGAGCTTACTACCTTCTCACAGATTGCGCAGTATTGCCGCAATCACAAGCTGCGCATCTGGCAATATGTACAGCACTGCGAGGGTATGGAGGTTTTTGAGCATCTGCATGAGGTGTGGGACTGTATGAAAAAAAGCATATCCGACGGACTTTCTTCCTCGGGAACGCTTCCGGGCGGTCTTGATGTGAAGAAAAAGGCAGGATACCTTTTTAATCACCACCACATCGACGAAAGCTCCGAAACAAGACAGAACAGACTTGTTTGTGCGTATGCCTTCGCTGTAAGCGAGCAGAACGCATCAAGCGGACTTGTAGTAACCGCTCCTACCTGCGGTGCATCGGGAGTTTTGCCGGCGGTTTTGTATTATCAGCAGGAGCGCAGAGGCTTTTCGGATGATGATATCGTAAAAGCCCTTGCCACAGCAGGGGTTATTGGAAACATAATCAAGACTAACGCATCCATCAGCGGTGCCGAATGTGGCTGTCAGGCAGAGATAGGCAGCGCATGCTCAATGGCTGCAGCTGCGCTTGCCGAGCTTTTGGGGATGAACTTAGAGCAGATAGAATATGCGGCAGAGGTTGCAATGGAGCACCATTTGGGACTTACCTGCGACCCCATTCACTCGCTTGTTCAAATTCCGTGCATCGAGCGAAATGCCGTAGCGGCGATGCGTGCCATAAATGCGGTATCACTTGCGAACTTTTTAAGTGACAGCCGTAAAATTTCCTTCGACCTGGTGGTAAAAACAATGTACGAAACCGGCAAGGATATGTCGCACAGCTACCGCGAAACCAGCGAGGGTGGCCTCGCAAAGCTTTATTAGTCATAAAAACCCACCTTCCGGAATAGATTTGATAAAAAGGAAGGTGGGTTTTCTTGAAAAGAACAGTTTTTACATTGATTTTTGCGATTTTTCTTAATATACTCTCCCCGTGCGCTTTTGCCGAGGACTTGACGCCCGGCGTAAAATCCTCGATATTGATGGAGGCATCGACAGGGAAAATTCTTTATGAACAGAACGCCGACGAGCATCTGCCGATAGCAAGCGTCACCAAGATTATGACGATGTTGCTCATTATGGAGCGCATAGAAAGCGGCGCACTTGCCTTTAGCGATATGGTAACTGTCAGCGAAAATGCAAACAGCTATGGCGGTTCCACGATGTTTTTGGAAACCGGTGAGCAGCTTAGCGTTCATGATATGATGAAGGGAATTGCGGTGGCAAGTGCCAACGACGGCTGCGTTGCTATGGCGGAGCATATTGCGGGCAGCGAGGCGGCATTCGTTGAACTGATGAATAAGCGTGCGGGCGAGCTTGGAATGGATGGCACGGTTTTTTTGAACACCAACGGGCTTGATGCTGACGGTCAGTTCTCCACGGCACGGGATGTTGCGATAATGTCCCGTGAGCTTATACGGCACAAAAAGGTTTTTGAATATACCAAGATATGGACCGACTCACTCCGTGACGGCAAATTCGAGCTTGCAAATACAAATAAGCTGATACGCTTTTATAGCGGAGCAACAGGGCTTAAAACCGGTTCAACCTCCAAGGCGGGCTGCTGCCTTTCTGCGACTGCAGAGCGTGACGGAATGGAGCTTATTGCAGTAATTTTAGGCGCACCGGATACAAAAACCCGATTCTCCTCTGCCAGTACACTTTTAAACTACGGATTTTCGGGATACAGCGTTAACAAGCAGACCGAAAAAGGCGAACCGACAGGTATGGTTTCCATCTCCAAGGGTGTGAAGGATGAGCTTTCAACCATTGCTGCCGACAGCTATTCGGTGCTTTGCGAAAAAGCAAACCCTGTCAAAATCGAAAAATCTGTGGTCTTTTACGACTCGATTATCGCGCCTGTGAAAAAAGGAGATAAGGTCGGCGAAATCACCTTTTCCGAAAACGGAAACAGGACAGCAAGCGTAGATATAGTGGCAGACGAGGATGTCGAAAAAAAGGGTTTTGCACAGGTTTTTGCCGATATACTGATGATGCTTGCAGCCGGAGAGTAGGTAACAGCAAAAAAGCGTACAATTGTACGCTTTTTTTTGATATTACGGGATATAATAAAATATATATTGCTTGATTTTTCCTACTCTGTCTGCTATAATGAGGTGGAAAGTATATAACAAAAGGAGTATACATTAAAATGAAAATTATTATCGTCGGCTGCGGTAAGGTAGGACAAAAGCTTGCGGAAAAGCTTAGCCTTGAAAAAGAGCACGATATAACGGTTGTGGACCTTCGCCGCAAGGTTATAGAGGACCTGATAAATCAGTATGATATAATGGGCGTTGCAGGAAGCTGCGCCGATCTTGATACATTAACCGAGGCAGGAATTGAGGCTGCGGATATTTTAATTGCTGTAACAGGCTCGGACGAGCTTAATCTCCTCACCTGCCTTATGGCGAAAAAGGCGGGTGGCTGCCAGACTATTGCAAGAGTTAGAAAGCCGGAGTACGCCAAAGCCCTCAGGCTTTTCAAAGAAGACCTCGGTCTTGCAATGATTATTAATCCGGAGCTTGCTGCTGCAGCCGAAATTGCGCGGGCTTTGAGATTCCCACAGGCAATACAGATAGACACCTTTGCCAAGGGCAGAGTAGAAATCTTGAAATTCAAAATTCCGGAGGGCTCAATCCTTGACGGTCTGAAAATCGCACAGCTCGGTCAAAAGGTTGACTGCGACATACTTGTCTGCGGCGTCACCAGAGGCGAGGAAGCCTTTATTCCGGGTGGTGACTTTATCTTAAAAAGCGGCGATTTTATCAGCATTGTTGCGTCTTTAAAAAGCGGCGCGGAATTTTTCAAACAGCTCGGCATTAAGACAAGCCGTGTAAAGGATGCTATGATTGTCGGCGGCGGTGAAATTGCATATTATCTTGCAAAGCAGCTGCTTGCGACCGGCATAAAGGTCAAGCTTATCGAGATTGATACCGAGCGCAGCGAAGAGCTTTGCCAGCTTCTTCCGAAGGCAACCATAATCAATGCCGACGGAACAGATAACAGGGTTCTTTTAGAGGAGGGCATAGAGTATGCCGACTCCTTTATTGCGATGACAAATATAGACGAGGAAAATATTCTTCTTTCCCTCTTCGCAAAAAGTAAAACAAACGGTAAGCTTATAACAAAAATTAATCGTATTGCATATGACGAGGTAATCTCAAACCTCGACCTTGACACCACAATTTATCCTAAGAATATTACAGCTGACTACATTGTAAAGTTTGTGCGTGCAAAAAATAACTCAATCGGCAGTAATATCGAAACAATGCACCTCATTTTAGACGGCAAGGCGGAGGCGCTTGAGTTCCGCATCTGCGACGGTTCTCCGATTGAAGGTCTTTCTATTGAAAAGCTTAACCTTAAAAAGAATATCCTGATTGCCTGCATAAACCGCGGCGGAAAAGTGATTATTCCGCGAGGTCGCGATATTATCGAGGCAGGGGACACGGTGATTGTTGTCACCACCCACACCGGCTTTAAGGATATAAAGGATATTCTGGAATAAGAGGGGAACCGATATGAACTATAGAATAATATTTAATACCCTCGGCTGGGTGCTGAATTTTGAAGCAATAGCACTGCTGTTGCCTCTCATTTGCGCAGCGGTATACGGCGAGCCGTATCTTCCGCTCTTCGCATTTTGTATAGCGCTTTGCCTTATCGTCGGACTTCCGCTTACCTTAAAGACGCCAAAAAATCGTACAATGTACGCACGCGAAGGCTTTATCACGGTGGCACTTTCCTGGATTTTTATGAGTATCTTCGGCGCACTTCCCTTCTTTCTGTCGGGATTTATTCCGAATTTTGTCGATGCCCTTTTTGAAACCGTTTCCGGTTTCACTACTACCGGTGCGTCAATCCTCACCGATGTTGAAGCTCTGCCGAAATCTCTTCTTTTCTGGCGCAGCTTTACACACTGGATAGGCGGAATGGGAGTTTTGGTGCTTTTAGTTGCACTTCTCCCCTTGTCGGGCGGAAACAACCTTTACTTAATCAAGGCAGAAAGCCCGGGGCCTGCGGTCAGCAAGCTGGTACCAAAGATAAAGTCAACAGCAAAAATCCTGTACATCCTCTATCTGTGCCTCACGCTTTTGGAAATACTTTTCCTTCTCGCAGGAGGTCTTGACCCGTTCTCGGCAATCACCCTTTCCTTTGGAACGGCAGGAACAGGCGGGTTTGGAATTTTAAACAGCGGATGTGCCGACTACACACCTTATGTACAGAATGTCATCACTATATTTATGATTTTATTCGGCATTGATTTTTCCTTTTATTATCTGCTTCTTCTAAGGAAATTCAAGGCTTTGCTGCATTCCGAGGAAGTAAAAACATATCTTGGCATAATACTTTTATCAATCGCTGTTATTACTGCCAACTGCCTGGGACTTTTTGAAAGCATCTGGGACACACTTCGTTATGCAGCCTTTCAGGTGGCGGCAGTTATAACAACAACCGGCTATTCAACTGCCGATTTTGATAAATGGCCTGAGCTTTCAAAGACCATTCTCGTCACCTTGATGTTTATCGGTGCTTGTGCGGGAAGTACCGGTGGCGGAATAAAGGTTTCGCGAATTATAATTTTCGTGAAAAGCATATTTAAAGAGCTCACCACAGCCATTCACCCGAACAGCACACGAAAAATCACCTTAAACTCAAGACCTGTTGAACACGAGGTTGTTAGAATCGTGAATGTGTATATGGCGGCATACATTGTAATTTTTGTGACCGCGCTGCTTATTGTAAGCCTTAATAACTTCGATTTCACAACAAACTTCACATCAGTTGCAGCAACGCTTAATAATATAGGCCCCGGACTTGCAGCAGTAGGTCCGACGCAAAATTTTTCAGCATTTTCCGGTCTTTCAAAGCTGGTGTTTATTGCCAATATGTTGATTGGCAGACTTGAAATATTCCCGCTGTTGGTGCTTTTCTCACCGGCAGCATGGCGTAAATAGGCAATTAAAAAGGTCATAGCAAATGCTATGACCTTTTATTCTTTTACTGTCATATTCCACGCCACAATTCCCGCACACATTTGTTATATCATCTATTCGTGATATCTACCTTTCGGCATTTACGCCTTGTATTGTACCACTTTTTGATGTTAAAACCAAGTCATTTTTCACTTTTTATAACATTCAAAAGTGCCTCGCAGCCACGCAAAACATCTTTATATGTTTCATCAAAATTCCCCGTGTACCATGGGTCTGCAATATCCCCTCCCGATCCCGCAAAGGATAGGAGCTTATGCACCTTCCCATTAGGGTCACCGCCAGATATTCGAAGAATATTTTTAATATTAAAGCTGTCCATGCCTATAATATAGTCATATTTTTCATAGTCTGCGCGCGTCATCTGTACCGCCTGCCTGTCTCCTGCCGGAACACCCATTTCCCGAAGCTTTTTCCGTGTTCCGTGATGAATATTATTCCCTATTTCCTCGGTGCTTGTGGCAGCAGATGCGATATACGCCTCAACCTTTTCCTTTCGGGCAAGGTCACGCATCACATACTCTGCCATCGGCGAACGGCATATGTTGCCGTGACACACAAAAAGTATACTTTTCATAATCTATTCTCCTGCATTTACACATATCTCAAAGGAAAGCTCTATAATTTCCTCTTTTTTTATATTCGAGGCAAGCTCGAATATAAAATCAAGATGATTATTTCCCCTTTCCTTGCGTACATTCGTTATTTTAACAGGCTGTCCGTTTATCAAGACCTTTGCGTGCAGGTTTGCAAGCTGAGCATCTTCACGAAGTCTTGTTCCGTCATAATCCACCGTACAAATATTACTGCACAGCTCTGCAAACTCAGTATCGGCAAATAAATGCTGTGCCGCCATTGAAAATCCCAGCTGCAGACCTCCGTAGCTCTTGTTAAAGGATACTGTCATCCAGGAAAGATGCTCAAGATTTTCGCCCGATGTGACAAATTCACCGGTTTCTTTTTTCTTAATCACGCCGGACAGCGCTTTTATTCCGTCACCCTCTGCGTGCGGCGCATCCGATATCGGAAGGTCAAAGCCTATTTGCCACGGCTTTTGGCTACTATAGGAAATCTCGCGTTTTTCGCCGTCCCAAACCACATCGCCAAAAACAGCAAGCTCGTCTATATAAATTATTGTCCTGCCACCAATGTTAAATGCTGCAACCGGATTTTTATCGACAAAGGTCTTTATATCTGTTTCATAAACATACGCCGCATGCGAGCCTACAGGAGCAGTATTTTCGGTAAATTGATAGGTTGGCGAAACAGTTCCGCCCAAAGCTCCCTTTTCAACACGCAGCGTGCGGGCATTCCCATCCCAGGTTACAGCAAAGCCGTAGTCCATAAGGTCCTCTGCTATAATTCCTGTCCATCCCTCAATGTTGAAAGACCTGATAGGATGTCCGTCAATATATGCCTTTATGTCGGTGTTTAATACTTCCTGCTGCTTTGCGCTACACACCGTGCATGTCAACATCATTAGAGAGACCGCAAAAATTACTATCTTTTTCATATTAATTCCTCCTACCTCCATCCCCTGCTTTCTAAGTTCATTATACCTAAGCTACAGCGTTTTTTCAAGTACTAGTCAGGCGTTGTAACAAAAATTTAAAGGCACTCTCCAAAATCGGAAAGTGCCCTTTTGCTGCAAGCCGGAAAGCCTATTTTTTATTTCCCATATAGAAATTCTTCTTGCAGTCAATGTCTGCCTGAAGTCTGTCAAGTGCTTCGCCGAAACGCTGGAAGTGTGTAACTTCTCTCTGGCGGAGGAACTTGATTACCTCGTTAACATCAGGGTCGTCGGATAAGCGCAGAATATTATCATATACTGCTCTTGCCTTTTGCTCTGCTGCCAAATCCTCAAACAGGTTTGTAATCGGGTCGCCGGTTACAGCGATTGACGCCGCATTAAACGGTGAGCCCTGAGCATTTTGCGGGAAGATGCCGTTGCCGTTGTCGGCATAGTATTCCGGAGTATGCCCTGCAAGCCAATCCTTGCCGGACGCCCCGTCAGAAAGCTGATAAACAAGCGTACCCACCATCTCTAAATGCCCGAGCTCTTCAGTTCCTGTGTTCTATACCATTTTGCACTGTTAAAAAAATTTAAAAATTTTATTTTCAGCAATAGCACAGAAAAGTATGAATTTAAAAAAATTTTTGAAAAAAGTTTTATATTGGACATAAATTTAAACAGTGTCGTTGTTATTAATATAGAGAGGTATATATACTAGTATTAAATATTGATATTATTAAATAATCTGATACAACAGTTAATCAGATGGGGATAATATCTATCGGGTATTTTGCAAGGGTGGGTGGCTGGGTTGTCTTTGTATATTATGGAGAAATTATGTAATATGCTTGTGTTATTTGGAGAAATATAGTATAATAAATTTAAACAAATCTTAAATCTATCTAAATTTTTGTAGGAGTAATACAATGAAAACCTTTCAATTCAAAAAAATTTCATCTATGAGTATCATTCTCAATGTATTATTATGGGTGTTATATTTTGTTTCAGAAAAACAACTGTTTTCAACAGTTTCTAATATTTTGCATGATGTGTTTACTGCAAGTGCGTTAGTAATTATGTTGATAGTGCTTATTATTATTCCATATTGGTTATATAGAGCAATACTTTCTTTTTGCATACATAAGGATGGGGATAAATGGTTTCCCATAAATTTTAGTGCATTGTGTGCTAATTTCATTAGTTACGTATTCTTAGGTTATATAGTATATAAACCATTTGTAAATTCAGTAATTATAATTTTATTACTTGTTTTCTTTTTCAGAAAAGCAATCTGGAGAATGAAGTCTAAAATTGCTGCCATAACTGTGTTTATGTTAGTCTGCATATTAGGGTTGAGTATATTGTTTTCCCCATATTATAACCCATTTGATTTTATATCGGATTATGATAAAGAAACTTTTCGTACAGATTTTGGCGATAAAATAACCTTTATATACGAAGAATATAATTTCCCTGATTTATCTTGTAGTTTAACAATAACGGATTCAGAATGTGAAGAGCCTATTTATTTAAGTTCTGACCCACCAAAACATAGTATATCTCTTAGAGAAATCTCACAAGCGGATAAAAATAATATATACCTTTCAAACGAAGTTTTCTTGATAAAGAATATAGAAACAAAAGAATTTACAAAGCGCGAAATAGCAGAAATAATACCCCAAAACGCATCGATGGCATATGAAAAATGCAAAGAAATACTAAAAGTTTTTATTTGCAGTGGTAATGTTGATTGGGTGGTAGGTTATGCAGAACCATTTATTATAAATGGTGATACAGATGTAATAAATACAGTTGTAAACATTGGTAGTGCAGATATAATTCTTCCAGATGAGCCAAATTGGGTAGGTGTAGATTCACATATAAACGCCATGTATGAAGAACAAATTGATGTTATGCGTCCAGAACTATATGATAAAGACGAAGACTTGTATAATGCTATAGAGGCTGAAGATGCGGTTGCATATTGTAAGGAATTAATTGAAAAATATAATCTGAAGTATATTGGTAAGAATACAATTCATGATAATTGCAGAAAATACAATGAATAATGCAGAGATATAATTTGTGTTTTGAAGATAAAATGCATAATGGTACTTCTTAAAATTAAAAACGTATTTCATGGGCGTTGACTATAGTATTTAATGGAGGTATAATATATATGTAAGTTATATGGGTATATGATTTGCTTGATTTTATGGTATAGAGTGCAACGGCACGGCTTGAATGTTATTTAAGTTGGTGGCGGTGGCGGTGGTTTTCTTTGGCAGGTGCTAAAGATATTAAATAATGAATAGAGCATAAGCCTGTATTGGCTTTAAGTGTCGTTACAATCGTAGCGGCACTTTTTTTGTGCAGAAATCTTTTTATAAGGGGGTAGCAAATTATGTTACATAGTTGTAGTTTCAAAGAGATAGTTAAGAGAAATAAGAATTATAAGGGTGTTAGTATTAAATTTACAACAGTAGCGGTTTTTATCAGGAGAGTTCTTGACTTGTTAGGGTTGTATAGCGTAGCAGATGCGGAAAATAGTATGGTTAGAGCAATCAAGGATGATGAAGAATTTGAAATCGTTGTTGACAGGGCAAATCAAAGGATAGTTTTAGAGGCAGACCTTTGGACTATTGGCACAAGAGCATTTGCAAAAAAGAAAGCCCAGACGCTTGAAAAAATGAACAGGTACAATCAAAATTTGCAGTTCGGGTATTGTATGTTAGTCGGGTGCAAAGTCATATACCATACAACAGAGAGTATCTATATGGGTGTGGATGATATGGAAGATTTAGCGGTTGCAGACAGGTTGATAAGGCATTATATGATTGATACAGGGTTAATAAAAGATATGGTGTTTTCTGACGGACTTGATTGCGTCGGCACGTAAGCAAAAGTGTTGGTTTAAAAGCGTTGTAAAAATGTCAAAATTTTTTCAACCAGTATATTTTTTATTGTAGTTTCAGTAGGCTGGTTTTTGAATTTTTAAAAATCGGATGCAAAAAAGTGTAAAAGTGTTTGTTGGGTATAGGTCAGAAAATAAGAAAAATTGCAGATTATTTTAATCTTATTTATCTTTTGCCGTTAAATAATGGTATCAGAAAATTAAGATTAAAGAAATCGACAAAAATTTAAATTTGATATCGAGAAAGTGTTGAAATGGCGCTATTTTGAGATTTTAAAAATTTCGTCGTAATTTTGTGTTGAGATGACAAGGTTTTTATAAATTTTAATGAAAATTGACGTGTAAGAGCGTCAGAAAGATAGTTCATATATTTTAAGTTATGAGTACACCAAGCCTATATAGGTAACTTGTAGGCTTGTGGGTGTTCATTATATATATTCAAAAGGTAGGTGTTATATATGGAATACGGATACATCAGAGTATCAAGCAAAAGTCAGGCTGAAAATAATTCTCTGGCAGAGCAAGAACAGGCTATATTAGAAAAATATCCTTCAGCAGAGATGCACAGAGAAGTTTATACTGCTGCAAAAGATTTCAATAATAGGCAAGTGTTTAATGACCTGATTTATAGATTATCAGATGGGGATTGTTTGGCTGTGTGCAAAATGGACAGATTTTGCCGTAATGTGCGCGAGGGGTTAGATATCATAGAACATTTGATGGATAAGGGTATTAAGATAGATATACTCAATTTAGGTGTCATAGATAATACACCTGTTGGCAGGTTGACATATACAATCTTATTGTCTTTTGCAGAATTTGAGAGAAATATGATTGTAGAGCGTACACAAAGCGGTCGCGAACTTGCAAGACAAAAGGATGGGTACATAGAAGGCAGACCAAAGAAATATAGCAAGACACAACTAAGTCTGGCTATGCAGTTGTTGGAAAATCATTCATATAAACAGGTTTCAGCGATGACAGGTATAT
Source organism: Clostridia bacterium (assembly GCA_045591565.1). Lineage (GTDB taxonomy): Bacteria > Bacillota > Clostridia > UBA1381 > UBA1381 > UBA1738. The sequence continues at coordinate 530 of JAZNTB010000040.1, read as the reverse complement.
CAAAGAGTACACTACAAAGAGAAAAGTCAAGGACAGTTGACAAAAATAATAGGACATAAATTTAAAAAAATTCACTAAAATGTAAAAAAATTTACAGATGAGAGCAAAATCGACTAAAATGCACCCTGTTTACCTAATTTAAGTATCAATTAGCAAGGGAGGTACTTAAATATGGGTAGTGCATTGAGACAAGCTGATAGCGCATATACATCTATTGGTGGTGTTATGCCTATGGGTAAAGTTAATATTGTTCTTTCTGATAGAGAGAAAGAGAATTTACATAATAGTCTTAAGGTTTCTATTTATAAGGAATTAAATAAGAAATCTCTTATTTCAGATAGAGAGTTAAGGGTATTATTAGAAAAAGCGCCTAAATTTTTAAATTAGGGGCTGAGATATCGGAGTGGTTGCGTTATAATACAGTGACCACTCCACAAATACATTAGAAAAATTAGTTAAGAGAGGTAAAAGAATATGGTAAATTTAGAAAAATTAAGTGTTGTTAATGGTAGTGTAGGTATTAGTGTTGA
>JAZNTB010000039.1:0-5889 GCA_045591565.1 Clostridia bacterium | reverse complement strand
CGCTGACATGAATGAAAGTATTGACCTTAATGCAAAACAGCTTACCCTCGTAATGGTAAATCTTATTACTACAAAAATGTTCTTTGCTTTTCCTCGATTTTTGTTCAGGACAAGCGGAAATGCCGCATGGATACAGGCAATTTATATGTCCCTTATCGCCTATAGCCTCTTTCTGGTTTCGATAAGCTTCTACAAGACATGCGGAAACAAATCTATAATACAACTCGCCGAAAGCATAGGGAAGACTCCCTTTAAAATATTTGTGACCACTCTTGTGGCAATAATTATAGCAGCTAATGTCGGCACCGAAATGCGTACCTTTGCCGAATCGGTAAAAATCGTCCTATTGCCGAGAACCGATATGGAATATATAATGCTGCTTTTCGGTATAACAGTAGCCGTCGGGGCATACTGCGGCTTTCCTGCACTCAGCGTAATAAACTCGCTGTTTTTTCCGGTATGCCTTTTGTCCCTTGCGGTTCTGGCGCTCGGCCTGATTCCAAGCTACAATATAAACAACCTTTTTCCCGTACTGGGCAGCGGTGCAAAGTCTATATTTGCAGGCGGCCTTGCCGATATGTACGGTTTTACCGACTTGCTGGCACTAAACCTTCTTCTTCCGTACTGCAAAGACATAGAAATGGCAAAGAAAAGCGGCAAAAATGCCATAATAATAAGCGGCGGAGTTCTTTTGGTAATCTGCCTCGCATACGGCCTTACCTATCCTTACCCCTATTCTTCAGAATTTCTGCTCATTCCGTATCAGCTGACAAGAATGGTCAGGGCAGGGGAGTACTTTCAGCGGTTTGAGGCTCTTTTTGAGTTTATATGGTCGATAACTCAGCTTTTGTATTCCTCAATATATGTGGCAATCCTGTGCAGAGTCTTCCAGAACACCTTTAAACTAAAATTCTCAAAGCCCCTAATCGGCGGCGTTATTGCGATTATTTCGCTTATCTCCTTTAAGCCATCATCAGTTGTAGAGCTGTTAGAGTCGGCATACGGCTTTAGGCAGACGCTTATTCCCGTAGCGTATCTTCTGCCCATTTTAGTTCCGGCTCTCTACCTTATTAAAAGGAGGAAAAAGAATGAACGGTAAGCTTATAAAACTTCTGCCGATATTCCTTTCGCTGTTTTTTCTTGGCGGCTGCCGCGATATGACAGAGCCGGACACCCTCGGTTATGTCGTTGCGCTCGGCATTGACAAGGCAAAGGAAGAGGGCTCAAAATTTGATATAACAATTCAATTTGCAAATCCGGTCAAAATCAGCGGAGGTGCAAGTCAGGAGGGCGGAAAAGGGGGACAGGAAAGCATCGAAAACATCACCGTTACCGCACCCGGAATATATGCAGCGGTGAATGTTGCCAATCATATAATAAGCAAAACCTTTACTCTCGCACACACAAAGGTTGTTGTATTTTCCGAGGAGGTTTGCCGAGAAGGAACAGAGGACCTTTTGGAAACCATCGGCAGAAGCAGCGATATCCGACCGAACACATACTTTGCCATGTCAAAGGGCAGTGCAAAGGACTTTTTAGAGGCGGTTAACCCCGAAACCGAGGTAAATCCCGTGAGATACTATACTATGATTTTTGAAAATGACTATTCCGGCTTTATTCCGCAGAATTTGAGTCAGGATTTTTACTTCTTTGCAGCAAGCGACGAAAAGAGCACCGTTCTTCCCATGTGTGCCGTCGCCGGAAAAACGGGGACAGGTAATTTTTCCGACACCGGATATCAATATAAAATGGAGGACTATACCGCAGGCGAAGTCCCTGAAGACAAGCAGGAAACTGAGGTCGCAGGTATGGCGATATTCGAAAAGGATAAAATGGTCGGGGAAATGGGGGACATAAAAACAGAGATTTATAATCTTCTTACAGGACAATACAAAAGCAGCTATGTTTCCTATTATTACAGCCAGACTCCCCAAGACCCGATAACAATGATGCAGCAACAAAAAAAGCGGCCGAAGATAAAGGTGGACACAAAAGGAGATGTTCCTCTTATATCGCTTGAGATTTTTTTAGAGGCGGACTTTAATTCCTCAACGCCCGAGATGTCGGTTGAGGACCATATAGACGAATTTGCCGACGAAGTAACGGCGGAAATTAAAAGGGAAATCGAGGAGTTCCTTCTGGACACAACAAAAATCGGCTGCGACATCGTCGGCTTCGGAAGCTATGCCAAGAGAAATTTTCCTACCAATCAGGCGTTCTCCGATTATAAATGGAAGGAAAAATATAAAAACGCCCTCTTTGATGTAAATGTGGATTTTGTCATCAGAAGAACAGGGCTTGTTGTAAGGAGCGAAAAATGACAGCACAGATTTTAGTTTTTGCAGTTTTTATGGTTATAACGGTGCGTACTATCGGATATGCTCTCTACACCTTTTGGGACAAAAACATCACGGGCGGCATTTTTCTCCTGCTGTTATCTTCCGCACTTGCGGCAATGGCGGTGCAGCTTGTTATCAGTTAAACAGGGCGGAGATTTTTATCTTCGCCGTATTTTTTTGCTGCTTTTTGCCTTCAAATGTTTTTATATTCTCTTGACAGAAGAAGGAAAATGTTATAAAATAAGTATATGCTTGTTATTTCTTTAAACTATTTATTGGGAATGTTGAATTTTTGATAGTAGTTTATAAAAATTAGTTTTGAATAAATATACAGAATTTCATATGTTCAGCATCCCCGATTTATACTTTTAAAAAATTTTTTTAATGGGGGTGGACGAGATAGATACATTAAATATCGTACTTATTGTAGTTGCGGTTATTTTTGCAGTTTTAAATATTGCATCCTTTTTCATCGGCGTTTCATACAGAAAAAAGTTCGCTGAAAAAGAAATCGGCTCAGCTGAAGAAAAGGCTAAGAGCATAATCGAGGAAGCAAGAAAAAATGCAAAATCAAAAGCCCGTGAGCTTCTTTTAGAGGCAAAGGAAGAGAATCAAAAGCTTCGTCAGGCTTTGGATGTAGAAATGAAAGACCGCAGACGCGAGTTATCTATTCAGGAAAAAAGAGTTAATCAAAAAGAAGAAAATCTTGAAAGAAAGAATGATGCATTAGAGAAAAAAGAGCAGACCTTAAACCAGAAAATCAAGGAATACGACGAGAAAAACGCTGAAATCGGCGATATTAAGCAAAAGCAGCTTGAAACCCTTGAGAAAATTTCCGGAATGAGTCAGCAGGAGGCAAAGGAGCTTCTTATTCGTGACCTCGAACAGGAAGCGCGCCACGAAGCCGCAATTATGGTTAAAGAAATTGAGCAGGAAGCAAAGGATACAGCAGAGAAAAAAGCAAAAAATATTGTGGCATCATCTATTCAGAAGATTGCTGCAGACCATGTGGCAGAAACAACCGTTTCTGTTGTGGCTCTGCCGTCTGATGAAATGAAGGGTAGGATCATCGGTCGAGAGGGCCGTAATATCCGCACTATTGAAACTATGACAGGTGTTGACCTTATCATTGACGATACACCTGAGGCAGTTATTCTTTCAAGCTTTGACCCTGTACGCCGTGAGATTGCAAGACTTGCACTTGAAAAGCTTATCGTGGACGGCCGTATTCATCCGGCACGCATTGAGGAGCTTGTTGAAAAGGCTAAAAAGGAAGTTGAAGCAACAATTAAACAAGAGGGTGAGGCAGCTGCCTTTGAAACAGGCGTACACGGTCTTCATCCTGAACTTATCAAGCTACTTGGCCGTATGAAATACAGAACAAGCTACGGTCAGAATGTTTTGAAGCACTCAGTTGAGGTAGCACACTTAGCAGGAGTTATGGCAGGCGAGCTTGGCGTAGATGTTAATCTTGCAAAGCGTGCAGGACTTCTCCATGATATCGGTAAGGCTGTTGACCACGAAATCGAGGGTTCACATGTTACTATCGGCGCCGATATCGCTAAAAAATATAAGGAAAATGAGGGCGTTATTCACGCAATTATGGCACACCACGGCGATGTTGAGGCAGATACAATCATTGCACAGCTCGTTCAGGCGGCAGACGCAATAAGCGCCGCAAGACCGGGTGCAAGACGCGAGAATATCGAAACCTATATCAAAAGACTCGAAAAGCTCGAGGAAATCGCTAATAACTTTAACGGTGTCGACAAGTCATTTGCTATTCAGGCAGGCCGCGAAATCAGAATTATGGTTAAGCCTGATGTGGTTAACGATGCAAGTATGATTCTTGTTGCAAAGGACATCGTTAAGAAGATTGAGTCCGAGCTTGAATATCCGGGACAGATTAAGGTAAGCCTTATCCGTGAAACCCGTGCGGTGGATTTTGCAAAATAAAGCGCATCGGCTCGGAATCTTTATAAAGCATAAAACATGGGCTGCCAAAAAAGGCAGCCCGTTTTAATCTCAAAATAACGAACTTAGAAAGGTTATTTTTTATGAAAATTCTTACTATCGGTGATATTTTCGGCCGTGTCGGCAGGAATGCCGTTTTTGAAGAGCTTGAAAGAACGCGCGATTCGGTTGATTTTATTATTGCCAATGCGGAAAATGCGGCTCATGGCAGGGGACTTTCAAAGCCCGTTTATGAGGAATTGAAGTCCGCCGGAATTGATGCGTTTACAACCGGAAATCATGTCTGGGGTTGCCCCGATATCGAAAGCGTTATGCGGTATAATGACGATATCGTACGGCCTGCTAATTTTGAGGGGAATGTCCCCGGCTGCGGAAGCACGGTTGTAACTGCTAAAAACGGCGTTCGGGTAGGTATAATAAATCTTATCGGCAGAACATATATGCAAAGTGTGGCGTCCTCGCCGTTTTTTGCGGCAGAGGCGGAAATTGAGAAGCTTTCGGGAAAAGCGGATATTGTTTTCGTTGACTTTCACGCTGAGGCTACGAGCGAGAAAATCGCACTCGGCTACTTTTTAGACGGCAGAGTGAGTGCGGTCTTCGGTACTCATACCCATGTTCAAACTGCAGACAATAAGGTCCTTCCCAAAGGCACAGGATACATTTCCGACCTTGGTATGACAGGACCCTCCTATTCGGTGCTTGGCGTGGAAACAAATACTATTGTTAAGCGGTTTTTGACAGGTCTTCCTCAAAAATTCACCGTTGCAAACGGCAAAGGTCAGTTCTGCGGTGCTATATTTGATGTTGATGAAAAAACCGGTAAAACACGCTCTATTGAGAGAATTTATAAGGAATTTTAAGGGTTTCCCTTTTGGGAAGCCTTTTTCTCTTTCCTGCAAAAAAAGAGCCTGCTCTTTGCAGACTCCTTATTCTCCAATATGAATCATAACCTGTTCTATAATTCTCTTCACATGCTCATCAGCAAGCGAATAGAATGTGTTTTTCCCGTCACGGCGCGCCTTTATCAGCTTTGCCTGCTTTAGCGGCTTTAACTGATGGCTTATTGCCGACTGGCTCATTCCCGTTCTCTCTGCAATATCCGCAACACATATCTCGTGGTCAAAAAGATTCCACAAAATCTTAATTCTTGTGTTGTCTCCGAAAACCTTAAACACCTCAGTCAGCCTTTCCAAAAGCTCCGGTGAAGGAATTTCATTTTTAAGCCTGTCCACTATCCGGGTATTAAATTGGCAGTGTTCACATCTCATTTTGTTTTTTCCCTTCTTATTATTGCCTTCATTATACAACATCCGAAAGGAAATGTCAAACACACCTTTTAAATTCCAAACTCAGCCGCAAAGGAAAGCTCATCCTCTATACGAAGCAGACGATTGTATTTTGCCACACGCTCACTTCTTGCCGGCGCTCCTGTTTTTATCTGTCCGCTGTTTGTCGCAACCGCAATATCTGCAATAATTGTGTCCTCGGTTTCACCGCTTCGGTGTGAGATTACAGCGGTGTATCCTGCCTTGTGCGCCATCTCCACTGCATCAAGTGCCTCGGTTAGTGTTCCTAT
>JAZNTB010000038.1:0-12808 GCA_045591565.1 Clostridia bacterium | reverse complement strand
GAGATTGTTTTGGAAACTGCTAAAACAGATACACAGATAATAGCATATGACGATATTCGTTATCCTGATATTCTCCGTACAATTCCTTCGCCGCCGTATGTTCTTTACATGAGAGGCGAAATAATGAATTGGGACAGACTTCTTACTATCGGAGTTGTGGGAACAAGAAGTTGTACGGACTACGGAATTTTCGCAACGCAGAAGATTGTTTCCGTGTTGGCGGAAAAAGGTGTTACTGTCGTAAGCGGTATGGCAAGAGGAATTGACAGCGCCGCAGCAAGAGCAGCACTTAATGCAGGAAATAAAACTATTGCAGTTTTGGGATGCGGAACCGATATTGTATATCCGCCTGAAAATGCGGAGCTTATGGAAAAGATAATAGAAAACGGAACAATTATTTCCGAATATCCTCCGGGCACACCACCAAACAAGACAAACTTTCCGTGGAGAAACAGAATAATCAGCGGCTTGTCTCGAGGAATACTCATACCGGAAGCACCGAAAAGGAGCGGAGCATTAATTACTGCCGATTGCGCAATAGAGCAGGGCAGAGATGTGTTTGCGGTTCCGGGCAGCATCAATAAGACCACATGCGAAGGGACAAATGCGCTATTGGGCCGCTGTGCAAAGGCTGTGTCCTCGGCTGAGGGGATTTTGGAAGAGTATGTTTATGAAATAAGTAAACTACAAATTGAACAGCCAAAGGGTATCAAGAAAATTTTAAAAGGAACCAAGAAAGAGCCGGTGAATAATGAAATAATGTTTTCGCTTGACGAAAAACGATTTTCCGGCTTATCGGAGGATGAAAAGGTCATAATTGCGCTCTTGATAGAGGGGAATATGCACATTGATGATATTATAAGGCGGAGCGGTTTTGAAACATCAAAGCTCACACCAATAATGTCAATGCTGGAATTTGGCGGCTTTATCCAAAAAGTTCCGGGAAACAGCTATAAACTGAATGTTTAATATATATCTTATTTGCCCGAGGATAAGATGTGAAAAATGATAATATACGGGAAGAAAGGCTAAGGAGATTTAATGGCAAAAAAGCTACTCATCGTGGAATCACCTGCAAAAGCAGGAACAATTAAAAAATATCTCGGAAAAGACTATGAGGTTTTGGCATCTATGGGACACATCATTGATTTGCCAAAAAGTCAGCTTGGCGTAGATGTGGAAAATGATTTCGAACCTAAATATATAACTATAAGAGGAAAGGGCGAGCTGCTTACAAAGCTTAAAAAGCAGGCAAAAGCAGCAGATGCAGTATATCTGGCAACCGACCCGGACCGTGAAGGAGAGGCTATAAGCTGGCATCTGGCAAACGCTTTAGGAATTAATCCGGAGAAGAATTGCAGAGTGACTTTCAACGAAATAACAAAAACCGCTGTCAAGGCTTCCATAAAAGAGCCGAGGAGCATAAATATGGATTTGGTTAATGCACAGCAGGCAAGGCGTGTGTTAGACCGTGTTGTGGGATATAAAATCAGTCCAATTCTATGGGAAAAAGTCAAAAAGGGACTTTCCGCAGGTCGTGTGCAATCAGTGGCTACTCGAATGATTTGTGACCGTGAGGATGAAATTGAGAATTTCATTCCAAAGGAATATTGGACAGTCGAAGCAGTCTGCCAGGCACCAAAAGGAAAAAAAGAGTTTACAGCAAAATATTATGGTGAAGACGGAAAAGAGGTAGAGCTTACTTCCCGTGAAGAGGCAGACAGCGTAGTGAATACAACCAAGGAACTAAAGGTGGAGTCTATTAAGCAAAGTGAGATTGCCAAGAATCCACCGCCTCCGTTTACTACCAGTACACTGCAACAGGATGCATCCAGAAAGATTGGATTTTCTACCTATAAAACTATGCAGACAGCTCAAGCACTATATGAAGGTGTAAATATTGGAGGAAAGCTCGGTACTGTCGGTCTTATAACCTATATGAGAACTGACTCGCTAAGAATATCTGCAGAAGCACAAAGAGAAGCTATTGCATATATAACCGACCAGTACGGAAAGGAATATCTGCATCCTCGTCAGTTTAAATCAGGTAAAAATGCACAGGATGCGCACGAAGCAATCCGTCCTACAAGCATTAATATTACTCCTGAATCAATAAAAGATAAGCTTTCAAATGATCAATACAAGTTATATAAGCTCATATGGGAAAGATTTGCAGCGAGCCAAATGGCATCAGCTGTATATAGTTCTGTAAATGTAACATTATGTTCAGGCTCACATACCTTCAAGGCTACTGGCTCAGAGCTTATTTTTAAGGGTTATATGAAGGTTTATGTAGAGGGAAGTGACATCGCAGCTGAGAAGGATAAGACTCTTCCTCAGCTTGACGAAAAGCAGACAATATCAATAAAGGACATTGATTCTGCTCAGCACTTTACCAAGCCGCCGGCAAGATACTCTGAGGCTGCACTTGTTCATGCGCTTGAAGAGAATGGAATAGGCAGACCTAGTACCTACGCCCCAACCATAACTACGATAGTTTCAAGAGGATATGTGCGTCGCGTTAAAAAACAGCTTGTACCGACAGAGCTTGGAATGATAACAACAGACATCATGAAGAAAAGCTTTAAGGATATCGTTGATGTAGAGTTTACCGCAGGAATGGAAAAACAGCTTGACGAGGTTGAAGACGGAAAGCTTTCTTGGGTAAGCGTATTGGAAAAATTTTACCCTGATTTCGAAAAAAATCTCAAGCAGGCAACAGAGGCTATCGAAAAAGTAAAAATTAAAGACGAAGAATCTGATGTAGTCTGCGAAAAGTGCGGGCGAAAAATGGTATTTAAGGTAAGTAAATTCGGTAAATTCCTTGCCTGCCCGGGATACCCTGAGTGTAAAAATACAAAAGCCATCAGGAACGAAACGGGAGCTAAGTGTCCTAAATGTGGTGGAGAAATTTTGGCAAAAAAATCCCGTAAAGGTAAAACATATTACGGGTGTGAAAATAACCCTAAATGTGATTTTATGGCATGGGATGAACCGGTCAAGAAGGAAAAATGTCCTGATTGCGGAGGCTTGCTTTTAAAGAAGAAAGGGAAGAATGCAAAAATTTATTGCCAGAATGAGGGCTGTAAGTTTGAAAAGAAACCGGAAAGGAAAGCCGGAAAATGACAGTAAAAGTTATAGGGGCAGGACTTGCCGGATGTGAAGCTGCATATCAGCTTACAAAGTATGGCATTGAGGTTGAACTTTATGAAATGAAGCCTACAAAATACACTCCTGCACATTCAAGTGATAAATTTTGTGAGTTGGTATGCTCTAATTCTTTAAAGGCGGACAGAATTGAAAATGCCTGTGGACTTTTAAAGGAAGAGATGCGATACTTTGACTCAGTAATAATGAAAGCCGCAGATGTATCGCGTGTTCCGGCAGGAGGCGCTTTGGCTGTAGACCGTGAGATTTTTGCGGGATATGTTACTGATTTAATGAGGTCAAACCCGCTCATTACCATAAAAAATGAAGAAGTAACTAAAATAGATACAGACGCTTATACCATAATTGCCACAGGACCGTTAACTACCGATGCACTCTCGGAGGAGATTGCACGCCTTACAGGCAGCGATGGACTTTACTTTTATGATGCTGCAGCGCCGGTTGTAACAAAAGAAAGCATTGATGAAAATAAGGTGTTTTTTGGCGCGAGATATAACCGCGGAACTGCAGATTACATTAACTGTCCTATGACAAAGGACGAATATGATGCATTTTATAAAGAACTTATCAATGCCGAAACAGCGCCTTTAAAGGAATTTGAAAACCAATCAGTTTTTGAGGGATGTATGCCGGTAGAAGTTATGGCGAAAAGGGGAGAGATGACACTTCTTTTCGGGCCGTTAAAGCCTGTGGGACTTGTAAATCCCAAAACAGGAAAGGACGACGCACACGCCGTGGTTCAGCTTCGACAGGACAACAAGGAGGCTACGCTTTATAACCTTGTTGGGTTTCAGACAAATCTTAAATGGGGCGAGCAAAAGCGTGTATTTTCGATGATTCCGGGACTTGAAAATGCTGAGTTTGTAAGATACGGAGTAATGCACCGTAACACTTACATTGATGCACCACGGGTTCTTAACAGGTTTTATCAAATGAAAAGATATCCCAAAATATTTTTTGCAGGTCAGATTACAGGTGTTGAGGGATATGTCGAATCTGCGTCATCAGGAATTTTGGCAGGTTTTAATATGGCAATGCAGCTGCTGGGGAGAGAGATGTTTGAACCAAGCTCGGCAACAGCAATAGGCTCTTTGCCTCTCTATATATCAAATGAGGGGATTGAAAGGCTGCAGCCTATGAATGCGAATTTTGGTATAATTGATTCGCTCGACAGGCGAATTAAGAATAAAGTTGAAAGATACAATGCCATAGCAATAAGGGCATTGGAAAAAGTAAGAGAGCAGGTGGAAAGTTATGAAAATAAATAAGAAACAAATTATCTGGGCAATAGTTATAGCAGTTATTTCGGCGATAGTAATTGTGTTTGCAGTTACTTCGGGCGATAGCCAAGAGGAAACAGTAAATCAAAATAACTCTGTTGATTTGGTAGAAACAGAGAATGAAGGCGAAACAAAAGAAGAGGAAAAGGAAGAGGAAAAGGTTTTACCTGTATTCACTTATTTTGTCACAGAAAAAGACCTTTCAGACACTAAAACAAAGGAAAGCCTTGATACTTTAAAAAAGGAATATGACAAAAAGATAAGCTTTAAGATATGCAATGTAGATGAAGACCCTGCCTTACTTGAGAATTTCCCGATTGTACAGGATAATACTCCGGCGCTTATCATGCTAAACGGTGAGGCGGATATAACAGGAATTCTTTTCAAAACTAATGATATTGAAAAATTAAGAGCAGAAATTGAAAAAGTCTTATAATTTGTGAGGTAAAATATGGACTACAGAGAGTATACAATTGACAAAATAGCCGAAGCTTCGGGACTTGATAGGGATGTAATTGCATCCGCTGTTGAAATTCCGCCGGAACAAAAGCTGGGGGACTTAGCGTTTCCTTGTTTTGTACTTGCAAAGACATTGAAAAAGGCACCCCCGCTAATCGCAAAGGAGCTTGCAGAAAAGTTTTCAGGAGATAAGTATCTTGAAAAAGCAGAAGCGGTGGGGGGATACTTGAATTTCTTTTACAACCGTGGTGAATTTACCAAGAGCGTGATTGAGGCAGTAATAGAAAAAGGCAGTGATTATGGAAAATCTGATATTGGAAACGGAAAGACGGTTCTTGTTGAATATTCTTCGCCGAATATTGCAAAGCCGTTCCATATCGGACATCTTTTCTCAACAGCTGTGGGAAATTCCCTTGAAAAAATATATAAGTATCTTGGATACAATACACAAAGCCTTAATCACCTTGGCGACTGGGGTACACAGTTCGGTAAGCTGATTTGTGCATATAAAATGTGGGGAAATGATGAGGTTATTGAAAAGGACCCTATCAATGAGCTGTTAAAGATATATGTCAGATTCCATGAAGAGGCGGAAAAAAATCCTGCACTTGAGGATGAAGCAAGAGAATACTTTAAGCTATTGGAAGAAGGGGACAAGGAAGCTACTGCACTTTGGCAGCATTTCAGGGATTTGAGTCTTGTTGAATTTAAGCGTGTGTATGATATGCTTGGAGTAAGCTTTGATTCGTATGCAGGTGAAAGCTTTTATTCAGACAAAATGCCTGAAGTAGTTGAAATTTTAAAGGAGAAGAATCTTCTCGAGGAGAGCGAGGGAGCACAGGTTGTGGACCTTTCTGAGCTCAATGTTCCGCCGTGTATTATCTTGAAGTCAGACGGTGCTACAATTTATGCAACCCGCGATATTGCAGCAGCTCTTTATCGTCATCGAACATACGATTTCCATAAGAATATCTATGTCGTAGGAACTCCGCAGGCACTACACTTTAAGCAGATTTTTGCTGTAATGAAAAAGGCAGGCTGGGATTGGGCAGATGACTGTACCCATGTTGGTTTTGGTCTTGTGAAATTCCCTGATAAAAAGCTTTCTACACGCCATGGTGATGTTGTATTTTTAGAGGATGTACTAAACGAGTCAATACAAAAAACCCTTGAAATAATTACACAGAACAGTCCTGATATGGAAAACAAGGAAGAGGTTGCAAAGAAAATCGGAATCGGTGCAATTCTTTATACCTTCCTTAAAAACTCAAGAGAAAAGGACATCGTCTTTAGCTGGGACAGCATGCTCGACTTTGAAGGAGAATCAGCGCCGTATGTTCAATATAGCTATGCTCGAGGAAAGAGCATTCTAAGAAGAACGGATGATACTCTTTCAAATATTGACTTTTCGCTCATCACCTCAGATGAGGAATACGCATTGGTAAGTCAAATCAATGCTTTTGGTGAAGCCGTAAAGGATGCTGCAGATAAGAACGAACCGTTCTATATAAACAGATATGTAACCAACCTTGCGCGACAGTTCAATAAGTTTTATAATAACTGCCCGATATTAAAGGACGATGTTCCGCTAGATGTTAAAAAAGCCCGTCTGTCCCTCGTAAGTGCAAGCTGTGAGGTTATAAAATCAGCGCTTGGACTTTTAGGTATTGAAACTGTAGAAAGTATGTAAGGAGAAGAAAATGGATAGCAGAGTAGCTTTAATCGGTATAGTAGTTGAAAACTATGATTCGGTGGAACAACTCAATGGTATTTTGCATGAATATTCTGACTATATAATCGGCAGAATGGGAATTCCGTATAAAAAAAGAAATGTTTCGGTGATGAGCGTAGCAATTGATGCAGGAAATGACATAATAAGCGCTCTATCCGGTAAAATAGGAAAACTTGATGGTGTTACTTCTAAAACGGTCTATGCAAAGCTTTCCGACGAGGGATAAATATGAAGGAAAAGATTTATACAATACCCATAAACGAGGCTTTTGAACAGGACATAGAATGCCCGCTTTGTTTCATTGAAAGAAAGCTCGAAAAGGATGCCGTTGAATACGAACTCGGTCCTGCAATGATGGAGCCGGATCACAGAGAACTGTCAAATGCCAAGGGATACTGCAAAAAGCACCTTGATATGATGTTTGCCTCGCAAAACAAGCTGCCTCTTGCTCTCGTTCTTGATACGCATCTTGCGGAAGTGAGAAAACAGGTATCGGGTTTAAAGAAGATATCCGGAGGAAAAAGCATATTTAAGAAAACATCAAAAAATAATTTGATAGCGGATACTATTAATTCATGTATGGTCTGCGATAAACTTAACAGCACTATGGACAGGTATTTTAAAGTCCTTTTGGCGATGTGGGAAAGCGAAAGCGAGTTCAAGAGGAAATTCGAAAATTCTAAAGGCTTTTGCCTGCCGCACTTTCAGAAACTTTATGAACTTAGTTCGAATAAGGAGTTTTTAAAAGCACTCACCGAAAAAGAGGAAAAGGAACTTGACAAACTTCAGGAAGATATACATAAATTTACCTTGAAATTTGATTACCGAAATAAGGATATGGAGTGGGGAACAGCAAAAGATTCGCCAAAACGCGCCGTAGAAAGGCTTGTTGGCTATATTGGAGAGGAAATGGAATGAGGTTTTAAGATGAAGAAGATTTTAGTGGTAGTTGATATGCAGGCAGATTTTGTTGACGGAGCGCTCGGGACAAAAGAGGCTACACTTATTGTTCCTCGTGTTATAGAAAAAATCAAAGGCTTCGACGGAGAGGTTGTATTTACTTTTGATACGCACAAAAGCGATTATCTCACAACTGCCGAAGGTAAGAAATTGCCGGTTGAGCACTGTATAAAAGGTACACCGGGTTGGGAACTGAGCGGTGATATAAAAGCCCTCGCTACAGGGTGTAGGATTTTCGAAAAACCCACCTTTGGAAGTATTGAACTTGCACAGTATATATCTCAAAATGGATATGATGAAATTGAAATCATAGGACTATGCACTGATATTTGTGTTATTTCAAATGTGCTCTTGATAAAAGCATATCTTCCGGAATCAAAAATAACTGTTGATTCGTCTTGCTGCGCAGGGGTAACACCGGATAGTCATGAAACAGCACTTTCGGCTATGAAGATGTGCCAAATTGATGTAATTTAAAAGAATCAGACAATATTTAACTTGTTTAGCTGTAAAGTTACAACCCATAACTCTTATTTTTTGTGAGTGAAGCGGAAGATTGAAATGACGCACAGAAATTAGTTTTTGAGTTTGTAAAAATAATTGAGTTGGTTGGTAATCAAAAATATTTTATGTTAGATTATTATAGTGCATAGTTTTATAACCGATGTAAAACTTTTTATAAAAACAGTAATAAATACCGAAAAATCACATAACAAGTTGAAAAACATCCCCTCTTGCGCTATAATATAGTAAAAAAGTGCAAGGGGGGATATTTTTGGATTTAAGAAAAGCATACCAGCAAGGCAAAGAAAATCGAACACGGCAAGCAGAAATTAAAAGGTTAATGGAACTGCTTACAGATGAAGATATGGAAAAAGTGATTTCAGCCTATGAAAAGAAGACGGGTAAAAAGGTAAAAACTGAACAAAATCAGCCTGACAAGTTTGCGCTGTTTTTAAGAAGAAAGGATGTTCAGGTGCTTTGTCCCGAATGTAAGGAAATGAATCACTATGCACACAGCAATCCCGACAGTAGGAATATTCGATTTTACTGTAACACTTGCAAAAAGCCGTTTTCACCATTTAGGGGAACTTTGGTTCAAGGGTCTGGGCTGTCTTGGGAGGTATGGGTTGAGTTAGTACGCTGTACTTTAGAAAATAACTCTCTTGTAGCGGTCAAGCATATGCTTGAGGCTGATTATAATATATCTATGACAGAGCAAACAATATTGTCATACCGCCACAAAATACAAAAAGCCATCGCCTTAACTTTTCCAATGCCAAAGCTTTTGGGTGTAGTTCAGGTGGATGAGACCTACTTTCGAGAGAGACAAAAAGGCTCAAGAAGCCTTGTAAATGTTGCACCCACTGCAATTGAAAAGCGGGTTGCCCGTCTGCACGCAAAATCACATCCGTCAAAATTGGGGATAAATGGACCCGAGTTTTCTTGTGTAGTTACAGGCATCGACAGCATAGGACATATTGCCGCCGTTGTAACAGGTTTGGGTAAAGGTTCATCACAACCTTTTGAAGAATATTTCAAGGACTATTTAGGGAAAGTGGATTTTCTATGTACTGATGGCTATGAGGCATACAGCAGATATGCCGAGAAGTACGGCATACCGCATTATGTCATCAATTTGAAAGACTAAAAGTAGAAAAAGCTTTGAGTTTAGAACGGATTGACAATTATCACGCTGAATTGAAACTGCGCATCAATAAAGAATTACGGGGTGTCTCAACTATTTATTTGCCCTTATATATCGGGTTTAGGGTTTTTATTCACAACTGGAAAATAGACCATAATAACACACCTCCATCTTCAAAAGCCGATGCGGAGCAGATTTTTACTGCCTTGCTTATGGCGGGGGATAACTTTGTAAGCCGCAACAACCTTGAAAATCAATCAATTCTTGATTTTTCAAAGCCTGCAACAAAATATATAAACTACTTAAAGAAATCACTTGATGAAATCCGTCAAAAATCAAAACAAAGCGGATTTACTTTTGATGACAATGACCGCTTGCTGAGATTTAATAAGCGTTTATATTTTGAAAACGCACCAAAGGCAAGGTTAAAGGAAATCTGCAAGGAATATCATATAAAAGGCTATACAAAAATGACAGCTTTTCAAATGGCACGGGAAATCTGCAAGCTCCCCGATGTCAATCACATTTTCCTGTGCCTTGTAGCAGCGGATTCCGTTCACTCAAGGTATATTGATGATTTGACGGAATTACTGAAACAAGAAGAGGCGGGAAAATAGAATCGTGAAATAACGGCAATATTGCAATACCCTAAAAGTGGAGCGGGCAAGTGTCATTATATTGCCGATTTTTTTAAGGGGCATATTTTTTAGGAGGTATAGATATAAAATACAAATATTTTCCTGAAAATTAATGGCTGGTCGTGTGAAAGTGTCAATTTTTGCCGATTTTTCACCTGCGTTGCCGGCGTTCATTTTCGTTGCTGAAAATTACAAACAGATAATAAGGTTATCTAAAAAACAAAGATAGCCTTATTTTTTTGTGCAAAAGTGAAAAAATCATAATTTTTATTGTAATTGCGGGTGTGTTGTGGTATAATATGTAAGCTACAACTTTTAATTCTTGAAAAATAAAAGTGTAAATATTTTTATATAAAGGAGTTCAGGAAAAATGAGACGAGCACAAACAAAAGTATTGTCAATTCTGCTTTCACTTGCTATGCTGTGCAGTTTGGCTATGCCTACTGCTTATGCGGCTGACAGCAGATACATTGACACAACCGACCACTGGGCAGAAACAGCCATCAATCGGTGGAGTGATTACGATGTTATTGAGGGCTACGGCGATGCCTTTAACCCCGATAATTCTATCACACGCGGGCAAATGGCTACAATTCTGTCAAAGACATTGGGGCTAACAGAAGAAGCAGAAAATCCATTTAGTGATATATCTGCCCATGAGTGGTATGCTCCCTATGTTCTGCGTTGCTATAAAGCAGGCATAATGCTTGGGGACAACGGCAAGGCTAACCCCGATGCGGAAATTACCAGACAAGAGGCAATGACTATGTTCTGCCGTGCTTTTGGTATTAAAGCAGAAGAAACAGCAAATTTAACTTCTTTCAAAGACAGCGGTGCAATTGCTGATTGGGCTTTACCTTATGTTTCCGCTTTAATAAACGGCGGTATTGTAAGCGGTGTTTCAAGTGATATGATTGCACCTTCTGAAAGTATGAGCAGGGCGGCTCTTGTGACCATTCTTGACCGTGCTGTGGTGCAGTATGTTAATGCAAGCGGGGAATATGACCTGACAGACAGCAATGGCATTATTCTTGTAACTGCTGGCGATACCATCTTAAAGGGTGAGACGAAGGCTGATATTCTTATCACACAGGCGGCTGACGGAAAAGCTGTAACCTTTAAGGATGCAACAGTTACGGGTGCGGTTACAGTTCAGGCTGATACAAAGATTATAAATAACAATTCAAAGCTTCCCGCAATTGACGCAACTGTTGAGGAAGTTAAAAAGGAAACCCCTAAAAAACCTAGCGGCGGAAGTTCAGGCGGTAATTATACACCCACTATCTCTAACCTGACAATTAACGAGGAAAAAGCCGTAACAAGCGGTACATACAACAATGTAACCATTACCGATGCAGTAGCAGATGGTGAGGTTACTTTGAGCAATGTAACAATAAATGGTGATTTAACAATTAAGGGCGGTGGCTCAAGCTCAATTAAACTTGATGCCTGCACAATTCAGGGCAAGGTTATAATGGCAAAAGAAGCGGGAGAGGCTCCTCGTCTTGAATTGACAAATACACCTGTTGCAACTGTTGAGGTACAGAAACCCGCTATCATTGAGGCGGTAGATAGTGCATCTGCTGTTACAAAGATTGAGGCAACCGCGAATATTGAAATCAAGGGTGAAAATACAAAGATTGATACTCTTGCAGTTCCCGAAACTGCTGAAAGCGCCGTAGCTGTAACAGTAACGGCTGGTAATGTTTCTACTGTTGAGGCAAAGGCTGAAACGAGTGTAACAGGTGCAAGCAATTCTGTTGATACAATTGTAGCAACAGCGGCGGTAACTGCTGATTCTGAGGCAGTTCAAAAGGTGGAAATCCCCGAAACTGCTACAGAGAGCGTAAGCGTAACTGTAACAGGCGATGAGGCTGTTGATGTTGAAATCAACTCAACAAACGGTGCGGCTGTTACGGGTGCAAATGTAACTGTTTCGACCACTCTTGAAACTGTGCCTGACAATATAACTGTAGGCGGTGAGGCTGTAACTCACATCCATAAATGGGGCGAGCCTGTAACTACACTTGCAACCTGTGAGCAGGACGGTGAAAATGTTTATACATGTATTGCTGATGGATGCGGCGATACTGCTAAAACCAAAACAGAGATAATATCAAAATTAGGTCATAACTACGGAGATTGGAAGCAATCTGACAATGATTTGCATGTCCGTGAGTGTGCTAACGATAAAGACCACTATGAAAAACAAGAGCATACTTGGGACGAGGGTAAAGTTACTACCGAGCCAACCTGTGAACAGGAAGGCATTAAGACTTTCACCTGTTCTGTATGTAAAGGAACAAAAACTGAGCCGATTCCGGAGAACGGACACGTTTGGGGTGAATGGGTAAAGGCTGATGCTACAAGCCACAAGAGAGTTTGTAAAACTAACGCAAGCCATATCGACACCGAAGACCATACCCCCATTATTGATTCTGAAATAGAGGCAACCTGTACTGAAACAGGTAAAACAGAAGGCTCCCATTGTGATATCTGTAATAGTGTGATTATTGAGCAAACCACAACACCAGCATTAAAGCATGATTTCACAGGTGAATATGAGGAAGATGCAGACGGTCATTGGCATATCTGCGAACGCGACAATTGTGAAGAAACCGACACAAAGGCAGGTCATACCTACAACACAACAAACTGTGCAGAGGTTGCAACCTGTACTGTATGTAATTATGAAAAGCCTGCAGGCGAGCATACTTGGAGTGATTGGAAAAAGGTAGATGACAACAACCACAAACGCACCTGTTCCTGCACCGCAATCGAAACTCTGGAACATTCCTGGGATAACGGCGTGATTACAACCGAGCCGACACCGACAAATGCGGGTGTAAAAACCTATACTTGTGCTGATTGTAAAGGCACAAAGACCGAGAGTGTGCCATATGTTCCCAAAAAAGAAATTAAC
>JAZNTB010000037.1:0-3241 GCA_045591565.1 Clostridia bacterium | reverse complement strand
AGAAGTACATGACCGTACTGACCCTTACCACCTGACTGACGAGCATACTTGTGTTCAATGTTAACGCTCTTTCTGATAGCCTCTCTGTAAGATACCTGAGGTTCACCAACATTTGCCTCAACCTTAAATTCACGAAGAAGTCTGTCGACGATAATCTCAAGGTGAAGCTCACCCATACCTGCGATAATTGTCTGACCTGTTTCCTCATCTGTGTAGGTCTTGAATGTCGGGTCCTCTGCTGCGAGTCTTGCAAGAGCAAGTCCCATCTTTTCCTGACCAGCCTTAGTCTTAGGCTCGATAGCAACACGGATAACCGGTTCCGGGAAGTCCATAGACTCAAGGATAATCGGGTGCTTTTCATCACAAAGAGTATCACCTGTTGTAGTATTCTTAAGACCAACCGCTGCTGCGATATCACCTGAGTATACTATATCAAGGTCTTCTCTCTGGTTAGCGTGCATCTGCAGAATTCTACCCATTCTTTCACGGTTGCCCTTACATGCATTAAGAACATAAGAACCAGCCGCAAGTGTTCCTGAGTAAACTCTGAAGAAGCAGATATTTCCAACGAACGGGTCGTTAGCAATCTTAAATGCCAAAGCTGCGAAAGGCTCGTTGTCTGATGACGGTCTTTCAGCCTCTTCCTCAGTGTTTGGAATGATACCCTTGATGTTTGGTACATCAGTAGGAGCTGGCATATAATCAATAATAGCGTCCAAAAGAAGCTGAACACCCTTATTTCTGTATGAAGTTCCGCAGAGCATAGGAACGATTTCGTTGTTGATTGTAGCCTTTCTAAGTGCTACCTTCAGCTCAGAAACGCTGAGTTCCTCACCCTCTAAATACTTCATCATGAGCTCTTCATCAGTTTCAGCAATAGCCTCTACCATCTTAGCTCTGTATTCATTTGCTTTGTCAAGCATATCAGCAGGGATATCCTCCTCGCTGTAATCCATACCCATCTCATCGTGATAAATCTCAGCCTTCATTGTCATAAGGTCGATGATACCGGTAAATGTGTCCTCAGCTCCGATAGGAAGCTGAATCGGAACACCGTTTGCATGGAGTCTTTCATGAACCATGTTTTCTACATTGTAGAAGTTAGCGCCCATGATGTCCATTTTGTTAACATAAATCATTCTTGGAACATTGTAGTCATTAGCCTGTCTCCATACAGTTTCAGACTGTGGCTCAACGCCGCCCTTAGCACACATAACGGTAACTGATCCGTCAAGTACACGAAGTGATCTCTGAACCTCAACGGTAAAGTCAACGTGTCCCGGTGTGTCGATGATGTTGATTCTGTGTTCTACGCCGGCATTATCGCCTTCCTTTTTCTTCCAGAAACAGGTTGTAGCAGCAGAAGTGATTGTGATACCACGCTCAGCTTCCTGCTCCATCCAGTCCATCTGAGAACCACCATCGTGAGTTTCTCCGATTTTGTGGATACGAGCGGTGTAGTAAAGTATTCTTTCGGTAGTTGTGGTCTTACCTGCGTCGATATGAGCCATGATACCGATATTTCTTGTATGCTCTAATGAATATTTTCTACCCATAACACATTTTCCTCCTTTCAAGAAATGTATAAACAGATATTTTCAAATTGTGCAAGCCACAAAAGCGTGGCAAGCGGAGATTACCATCTGTAGTGAGCGAAAGCCTTGTTAGCTTCAGCCATTTTGTGAGTATCCTCACGCTTCTTAACAGAACCGCCTGTTCCGTTTAATGCATCAAGAAGCTCATTTGCAAGTCTTTCCTTCATAGTTCTCTCGCTACGCTCTCTTGAGTAGCGTGTAAGCCAACGAAGACCAAGTGTCTGTCTTCTTTCAGGACGAACCTCCATCGGAACCTGGTAAGTTGCACCACCGACACGGCGAGCCTTTACTTCAAGTACCGGCATAATGTTGTCCATTGCTTCGCTGAAAACTTCAAGCGGATCCTTGCCTGTTTTTTCTTTTATGATTTCAAACGCATCATAAACAATTTTCTGAGCAACACCCTTTTTACCATCGAGCATTATGTTATTGATAAGCTTTGTTACGATAACACTGTCATAGATTGGGTCAGCCAGAACTTCGCGCTTTGCAATATAACCTTTTCTTGGCATATTTCTTCCCTCCTTCATAGATTTCCCTCCGGGAATTACCCGAAGAACGACGGAAACTCCGTCTGATGAGTCTCATAGGTACTCTGAGCTTTTATAAAAAGCCCCGTTTTATGCACACGGTTATATGCTTATATAAATAGGATATAACACTATATGCACTTTTTAAGAAATAAATTATTTCTTCTCCTTTGGCTTCTTAGCACCGTATTTAGAACGGCTCTGCATTCTGTTTGCAACACCCTGCGCATCCAAAGTACCGCGGATGATGTGGTATCTTGTACCAGGAAGGTCTTTAACTCTTCCGCCACGGATTAAAACAACGCTGTGTTCCTGCAGATTATGGCCAATACCAGGAATGTAAGCTGTAACTTCGATACCGTTTGTAAGTCTTACTCTGGCAATCTTTCTAAGAGCTGAGTTAGGCTTTTTAGGTGTAGCAGTTCTAACAGCTGTACAAACGCCTCTCTTTTGAGGAGATGAATGGTCATTTGTCTTCTTCTTTAAAGAGTTAAGGCTCTTCTGAAGTGCTGGTGCAGTTGACTTCTTGATTGAAGTTTCTCTGCCTTTTCTGACCAATTGGTTAAATGTTGGCATATCGTATATCCTCCTTCTTTTAATAATGTATATTATAAACACCCAAGGGGTGATTATAACCTTACGACTGCAGCACAGGATGACGGAACATCAATTTCGCACATATTTCCAAGTTCAGTCATTGTAGGAACCGATACAATTTCGATGCTTCCTGCCAAAGAGTGCAATTCATCAGACATTTTCAAAGAACAGTCGCCGGCAAGGAAAATCTTTTTGCATACGCCGTTTTTCACAGCCTTGCAAACCTGTTTGTATCCTACCACGAGGCTGCTTTTTTCTTCTGCTGTAATCATCAGAACGCCTCCCATCCCATTTTATGCTCATACTGTCACAGTATATCAAACATTTCGGCTGTTGTCAATAGATTTATCAAATTTTAATCAGAAAATTCAAAAAAAATAATGCAAACCGTCTACTCAATATGGTCTGCATCGTTTTTTACATTATATATATGCTCTGTTACCGTTTTTCCCTGAACAAAGTCATTGATAAAGGTCCACGCCGGAACATAGTCGCTGTGCGGCGGGTATGTGTAGATTT
>JAZNTB010000036.1:0-8148 GCA_045591565.1 Clostridia bacterium | reverse complement strand
TACAACTGCTTTAGGCAGTTTCTTCATATTATTTATGCCGATCGCTGCTGCCGTTCCTAAAATTGTTGAGGCAACTGCAGCCAGAACTGATATTATTATTGTATTCCTGAGCGATGTCAGTATAAGTTCATTCTGGAACAGACGGATATACCAATCGAAGGTGAATCCCTCAAATACTGTTCTTGACTTAGTAGTATTAAACGAAAATACTATAAGCACAAAAATAGGAACATACAAAAACAGCAAAAGAAGGGACATATACAGCTTTGAAATCTTTTTCATAAATGCACCCTCCCTTACATCAGAACTCTGTCATCATCACTATCAAACTGATTCATGATAGTCATAATCAGAAGAACAATAACCATAAGCACAAGCGAAATTCCTGCGCCCAGGTTAGGGTTATACGAGTTTCCTAAAAACTGCATTTCAATAAGGTCGCCAATCAAGAGGTTACTTCCTCCTCCAAGCATTCGCGATATTATAAATGTACTTATTGCAGGCACAAACACCATGGTAATTCCTGATGTCACTCCCGGAAGTGAAAGCGGCAAAACCACCTTCATAAGCACTTTTTTACTGTTGCAGCCCAAGTCCTGTGCAGCCTCTAAAAGACTTTTATCAATCTTCACCATCACAGAATAAAGCGGTAAAATCATATACGGAAGATAATTATATACCATTCCGAGAACAACCGCTCCCTGTGTATTGAGCATCTTATACGGGCCAAGACCTATATATCCCAAAATTGTATTTATTATTCCGTTATTGCCCAAAAGAGTCATCCATGCATAAGTTCTCAAAAGGAAGTTCATCCACATCGGGAGCATAACAATCATAAGCATCGTGCTTTGATGACGCTTGTTCATTGTTGCGAGTATAAAAGCGCACGGATATGCAATTACAAGACAAATCACAGTCGCAATAGCCGCAAGCCAAATAGAGCGCACAAATATATTTGTGTACTGTCCAACTTCTGCAATATAGTCAAGAGTGAAGTTACCGTTTCCGTCGGTGAACGCAAAGTATGCCACCATAGCAAGCGGAACTACAATAAAAACTATCATCCATACAATGTAAGGCGAGGATATAAGAGTTTTTTTCATTCCCCTGCCCTCATCTTTCTCATTATGTGTATATCGTATGGGTCAAAGGAAATTCCGACTGTGCTTCCCACCTCCGCAGCTTTTGTGGAGTGTACAAGCCAGGAAAAATCGTATGACTCTATTACCATCTCATAATGAACGCCCTTGAAGGTTACCGATTCAACAACGCCGGTAATCTTTGCATCCTCTTCATTAATAAGCTTTATGTCCTCGGGGCGGATAACCACATCGACAGGTGTGTTCTCTCCGAATCCCTTGTCCACGCACTCAAATTCCTTGCCGCCGATTTCCACAAGCAAATCGCGGCGCATTATTCCGTCTAAAATATTACTCTCGCCGATAAAATCTGCTACAAATGCATTAATCGGTTCGTTATATATATCAACAGGAGTACCAATCTGCTGGATATCTCCCTTATTCATTACAACCACAGTATCACTCATTGTAAGGGCTTCTTCCTGGTCATGAGTGACATAAATAAATGTTATTTCAAGCCTTTGCTGAATAGCCTTAAGCTCGATCTGCATCTCTTTTCTGAGCTTTAGGTCAAGCGCGCCGAGTGGCTCGTCAAGAAGAAGCACTTTTGGTCTGTTCACAAGTGCTCTTGCAATGGCAACTCTCTGCTGCTGACCACCCGATAAGCGGTTCACGCTCCTCTTTTCAAATCCGCGAAGGTTTACAATTTCGAGTATTTCCTGAACTCTTTTCTGTATTTCCTTCTCCGGCATTTTCTTAACACGAAGTCCAAAGGCTATGTTGTCATAAACATTAAGGTGCGGGAACAGCGCATATCTCTGGAAAACCGTATTTACATTACGCTTATGCGGCGGAACATTGTTTATAATATTCCCCTCAAAGCTCACAGTTCCGCTGTCCGGCGTAACAAAACCGCCTATTATCCTGAGCGTTGTTGTTTTTCCGCATCCGGACGGACCTAAAAGTGTAACAAACTCCTTGTCCTTTATGTCCAGACTGATATTGTTTAAAATCGTTTCCCCGTCGAAGGCTATATTTATGTCCTTCAAGCTGATAATATTTTGCATTTATCTACCCCCAATCTATATTGTGTAAACGATATTATTCTATTATATATTGTCGTAAAAATCAATAGTTTTTTGAAAAATCCCGATTAGTGTCAAATGCTGTAACTCAAAGAATTTCTGTGATACTTGGAATATGCTTATCCTTGTGCTTTCGGTCATATATCATAACACAAATAAATACAAGGACCGCTGCCACTACAGCAAAAAGCGCAGAAGCCGTTCCGCTACTGCCATTTTCTGAAGCTGCCACAAAAACTGTTAGAAATACAAAAACAGGCAGTATATAAAGCAGAAATGCTGATATAAGCACCGTCGAGGTACTGATTTCAATACAAACCCTGTCACCTTCCCGTGCGCCGATAGTATTTTTCGCTGCGCAAATCTGTTCCGGTGCACTGCAGGCTCCCTTGCAGCTTGCACAGTTTTCCCCGCATGCGGTTTTACGCTTTACGGCAACCTCGCACATATCGCCCGTTACCGATTTTACAAATCCTTCCTCTCTCATAGTCCCAGCATTTCCTTTGCATGATTTATCGCTGTTTCGGTTATATTGTCCCCGTCTATTATTCGAGCAAGCTCACTAATTCTTTCTTCCTTTGAAAGCTTATAGATGTGAGTAACCGTTCTGTCCTTATCCTCACTCTTTTTTATCATATAATGATTGTCTGCCGCAGCGGCAAGCTGTGGCTGATGGCTTACGCATATAACCTGTTTTCCGCCGGCAAGTGCCGACAGCTTTTTAGCAATTTTCTGCGCTGCCGCTCCCGAAACTCCGGTGTCGATTTCGTCAAAAATAAGCGTATCCACGCCGTCTGCTATTATTGATTTGATAGCAAGCATTACTCGTGAAAGTTCTCCGCCCGACGCAATATCAACAAGTGGTTTCATCGGCTCACCCACATTCGGGCATATCATAAATTCTACGCGGTCCGCACCATTTTGTGTATATTCACAAGGTTCAACCTTTACCTCAAATTTAACCTTCGGCATATCAAGCTCAAAAAGGGATAGCTCAATTTCTTCCTGCAGCCGCTTTGCCGCAGAAATTCTGTGAGCGGAAATCTTTGCTGCCGCAAGCTCCAGCTCCTTTTCAATCTCCGATAGCTGTAACTTTAATTCAGCGACGGTTTCGTCGGCATTTTCAAGCTGCAAAAGCTCAGCTGATGCCTGCGCCAAGTATTCAAGTGCCGCTTCCTCGCTTCCGCCGTACTTGCGTTCAAGCCTTGTTATCAAATCGAGTCTTTCCTCTATATCGTTCAATATGTTTTCGTTGTATTCCACACCGTCGCCAAAGCTTTTAAGCTCATGAACACAGTCTGCAATAGCGTACTGCATTTCTGTTATTTTCGATGCTATTTCATCTATGCGCTCATCAATACCGCCAATTCTGCTGAGCGCAGATGCCGCCATACTTATGGAATCATATGCAGAATTCTCCTCATATAAAAGGGCGTACGCCTCACCTACCGATGCTGCAATTTTCTCGGCATTTTCCATTATAAGCTTCTGCTCCGAAAGCTCGTCCTTTTCCCCTGGCGAAAGCTGTGCTGCCGCAAGCTCCTCTACCTGATATTGCAGGAGGTCCTGTCGGTCAAGTCGCTCCTGTTCATTTTTCAAAAGCATATCAATCTGCCCCGATATCTCTTTCCTTTTTGCATACAGCACCGAAAATGGCGTCAAATCTGTTTTTGCATATCCATCTAAAAATGCAATATGCTTCTGCGGATTCAAAAGTGCCTGATTATCCTGCTGACCGTGAATATTAATAAGGTAAGAACCCACCTCACGAAGTACACCTTGCGGCGCAAGTACGCCGTTAATCCTGCAAACGCTCTTGCCTGATGCGTCAATTTCGCGGCTTATAACAAGGTCGCCGTCCTCAAAGTCTATACCAAGGTCTGCAAGTACCTCACACAGTTCATCGGAAATCGAAAAAAGTCCCTGAACACGCGCCTTATCGGTACCAAATCTCACAAGCGTTTTGTTCGTTCTTGCACCCAAAAGAAGATTGACGGCGTCTATTATTATCGACTTCCCCGCTCCGGTTTCACCGGTTAATACCGTCATTCCCTTGTCTATCTCAATATTAAGCTGTTCTATCAATGCTACATTTTTTATATCAAGACTGTTTAACATTATTAAATCCTTTCACAAATCCGCATACAAAGGAATTTCCGCTAATTAACACTTATTCCTTCCAACTAAAGATTTTTCTCAGTTTAACTACCATTTCCTCGGCATTTTCAGGGCTTTCGGTAATAATCAGTATAGTGTCATCACCTGCAATAGTACCCACAATCTCATGCGCTAAAAAGGTATCAAGCGATGCTGCAACAGCATTTGCCATACCCGAATGTGTTTTTATAACTATGGTGTGCATGGCTGCCTGTATATTCATTACTGATTTGGAAAAAATCCCAAGATGCTCTCTGCTGTCCTGCTTTTCCTCCTTGGTTACGGCATACTTATACGAGCCGTCGGAAAGAGGCAGCTTAATAAGCCCCAACTCCTTGATATCCCTTGAAACCGTCGCCTGTGTGACCAGAAAACCTGCTGCCTTTAAGGCGTCGGTCAGCTGTTCCTGAGTTTTTACATCCTTCTCCGATATAATGCTTAGTATTTTGCGATGTCTTTTTTGTTTCATAAACTGTTTTTCCTTTCAGCATCTATAGTTTAGCCATCATTGTGTAGTAAAATGACTGCTTTCCCAGCTTAATAAGTCTCAGAGTATGTTCAGAGCGCCTTACCGAAACCGTATCGTTTTTAGTCACCGTGCACTTATTCACGCCGTCCACCGTCACAATAGCGCTTTCACTGCCGTCCTCTTTGAGCTTCAATGTTATGCACTTTTGCTCCGATAAAAGCATAGGTCTTGCAGACAGGGTATGTGCACAAATAGGTGTTGCGATAAAAACCTCCATCGCAGGGTCTGCAACAGGTCCGCCTGCTGAGAGCGAATATCCCGTCGAGCCTGTAGGCGTTGCGATTACCAGTCCGTCTGCCATATACTCGCTCACCTTTTCTCCATTTGCGCAAAGCTCCATCGCAACCATACACGCACTCGGTTTTGAAATAACAACATCATTTAAGGCAATAAAGCTTTCGCCGAGAGCCTCTATCTCCATCATCATTCTTTCTTCTACTCTGTAATTATCTTCAAGAAGGCTGTCGCAAGCGCTCTCCATATCGGCAGTTTCCACCTCGGTCATAAATCCGACCTTGCCGAGATTTATACCCATAACAGGAATTTTATTTATGCCGCACGGCTCAGCAAGCTGAAGCATCGTTCCGTCGCCGCCAAGCACTATAACCGCATCGGCACCGTCATAAACATTACCATCCAAAAATTTCGCACATATGCCGTCTGCCCTGTCCTTTTCCTGCATCACAACCTCCGCCTTGCCGTCAAGGTAGCTGCAAAGCCTTTTTGTATATTTATATTCTTTATCCTTTGTATAATTGGGAATAACCACTATCCTTTTCACAAGCGCACCTCCCCTGCTTAATGCATATTTATACATATTATACAATCATTTAAGTCAAAATTCAAGTACTGTACGATTTTTTTTGACAAATTGAATATGTTTGGCTATAATATATGAAGAAAATGTATAAAAGGGAGAAATATTATGACAAAACTTTGTATCTTTGACTTAGACGGAACACTCACCGATACCATTCCTGCGATTTCGCACTTTGGCAATACAGCCCTTACAAAGTACGGGTTCCCCGAGATAGAGCCTGACAAGTACAAGCTGTTAGTTGGTAACGGACGCGACCTTTTAATCCACAGAATGCTTGATATTTTTTCTGCAGACACCGAGGAGAATTTTAAAAATGTCGGCGGTGCATATGATGCGGCATACGAGGCTGACCCGCTTTATGAAACAAAGCCGTATGACGGTATAATCGAGCTTCTTGACAATTTAAAGTCGAATGGTATAAAAATTGCGGTGCTTACAAACAAGCCGGATAATGTTGCACAGGATGTTGTAAAGCTGTTCTTTGGCGACAGATTTGATATAATCTGCGGCGAGCGTAAGGGAATTAAGGTAAAGCCTGACCCCGAGGCAGCGCTTTTAATTGCAAAGGAGTTAGGATGTACAACCGCTGAAACCATATTTATAGGCGATACCTATGTCGACATCACAACCGGTAAAAATGCAGGAATGGAATCCATTGGCGTACTGTGGGGATTTCGTGACGAAACCGAGCTGAAAAACGCAGGAGCAGACCATATCGTTGCTCATCCATCGGAAATTTTAGACATTATTTTAAAATAGAGATTGAGAAAACAAGAGCATTTTAAAGAAAAATAGAGCATTTTAAAGAATTAAATTTGTATTTTAAATTTTTTCAAAAAAAGTGTTGACTTTATTTTTCAAATATAGTAGAATGTCAATTGTTGGTCTGCGCCAAGGTTTGCGCAGCGGAATTTTAATCGCTTAATATAAGGAGGTAAAATCAATGAGTAGCTATATGGCAAAACCACAGGAAATTGAAAGAAAATGGTATATCATTGATGCTGCAGGAAAATCTCTCGGTAGAGTTGCTTCAGCTGCAGCAAGCATTTTAAGAGGCAAGCACTTGCCTACATTCACACCAAATGTTGATTGCGGAGATCATGTAATCATCATCAACGCAGAACAGGCTGTTTTAACAGGTAATAAGTTAAACCAGAAGGTTCGTTACTACCACACAGGCTGGGTAGGCGGAATCAAGGAAATCCACTACAATAAGCTTATGGCAGAAAATCCTGAAAAGGCTATGATGTACGCAGTTAAGGGTATGCTCCCTAACAACACAATTGGAAGATCAGCTCTTACAAGACTTCGCGTGTATAAGGGCACAGAGCACAACCACGCAGCTCAGAAGCCTGAGGCTTGGACACAAGAGATTAAGTAAGGAGGATTTGAAACATGGCTAAAGAACAGTACTGCGGAACAGGCAGAAGAAAATCATCTGTTGCCAGAGTTAGACTTATTCCTGGTAACGGCAAAATAACAATCAATAAGAGAGATATTGACGAATACTTCGGACTTGATACATTAAAGGTTATCGTTCGTCAGCCACTTACTCTTACATCAACAATCGGCAAGTTCGATGTTGTTGCAACAGTTGAGGGCGGCGGATTTACAGGTCAGGCAGGCGCTATCCGTCACGGTATCGCAAGAGCACTTTTAGAGGTTGACACAGATGCTTACCGTGCAGACTTAAAGGCTGCTGGCTTCCTTACAAGAGACTCAAGAATGAAGGAAAGAAAGAAGTACGGCTTGAAGGCTGCTCGTCGTGCACCACAGTTCTCAAAGAGATAATTATTATCTACTACAAATCCCAGAAACAAGCGGTTTCTGGGATTTTCTTTTTTGGTTTTACCACAAATTTACCACAAATTTGAAGAGAACTAAAAAACTGATGTTGTTCCGTTTTGGAATAACATCAGTTTTTTGTATGTATTACATTATATCAAATAATTCTTGCTTTCTGAAAGTTGTATCTAACAATTTACTTTTCTCGTTCATTAAAACAATTCCGCTTTGTTCATCAACAATTTCAACACAATGGTTAATTACAACATCTTTATAGCCAGTAAATTTTTTTATCAAACCAGACGGAACACCAGATTGTATCATTTGAACAATTCCGTATTTAGCAATAGCACCACCTTTATTATTTCCTATAAATTTATTTAACACCTTAAACATTTTATTATAATCAAGATTTCTTCTATTCTTCACTATATCAACAAAAAGTCTGTCATTCTTTGTTCCGTTCAGCAGTTTTTCTCTAATATTAATATATCGCAACATTTGTAATGCCAATTTATCTGGAAGATGTACCCACAAGTCGTTAATTTTTAATTTATTCAGATCAGGGTTATAGTCATTAATTTTTATACTGTTAATCACATTGTTTTTTGTTCCATACAATATAATTATTTTACATATAAGCGAAGATATATAATTAGAAAAATCTCCAGTAGTATGTCCGTCTAAAAT
>JAZNTB010000035.1:0-37849 GCA_045591565.1 Clostridia bacterium | reverse complement strand
ATCGAAAACACAAAGGCGAAGAACAATGTACTCCTCATTCAATACGAGAGGTTGTTCTGGATGAAATTATCCTTGAAGAAATCAGAAGAATTACATACTATGCCAGAACAAAGACTAAAGAGTTCGCAGAATTCATAAATCAAAAAACCTCTGCCGAAAGCCGAAAAGAATTATCGGCAAAGTCAGCAGAGCTTGGAAGACTCAAAAAGCGTAAGAATGAGTTGGAATCTTTGTTCAAACGACTGTATGAAGATAATGTGTTCCATCGAATTACAGACGATCAATTTCAGATGTTATCCGGTAGTTACATAACGGAGCAAAAGGATATAGAATTACGGATACCTGAGTTGGAAGATGAAATCGAAGCACTCAAATCTGCTACCACAAACACGGACAAGTTCATTGCACTGGCTAAGAAGTATATTCACATCAAAGAACTTACACCAGAAGTATTATTGACCTTTGTATCCAAAATAGTTATACACGAACGAAGTGAAAAACGATCGAAAAGCGCAACACAGCAAATCGATATATATTTCACTCACATAGGAAATGCAGGTCAAATTTAAGGCAAAGGAAAAGGGTGAACAGCCTAAACTGTTCACCCAACTTCCGCACCGTTACAAGTATTTCACTAAACATCCCTTAGAGAAACACCCTAAAGCGATATTTTTCTTTTTATTGGGATTTAATCCATAATATTTAATATAATTCCGGTCACGGGCTTTGGGAAAACGCATATTGAATGTGAAGGCATTTTCTCGCCGGCTTTGGCAACGCCTCGAATTTGCTCGGTTTTTACAGGGTTTATAGCGAACAGGCAACCGAACTCGCCATCCTTGATGCGACTGATTCCCTCTGTAATGCTCTTGGTATATTCGATGCGCTCTGAGAAATCGGTTTCGCAGATATTTAAAATGTCCTCCAAAATCAGCTTGTTAAGAACGGTAATATCAAGAGAAATATATGCGTCGCTTTTTTCAGGAAGTAATTTCTTCAAAGGGGCATTATCCTTTAGTGTAAGACGGTAGAAGTATTCTCCGCCGCAGTAAAGACCTATTTTATTTTCGAGCCGTGTTGTTGCAATTTGTTTTTTTATGGTATCTACAAAATCGGAAGTATCAGAGTCAATGATAATTTTTTCGATTTTGAAGTTATCCTGACATGCCGCAACGAAAAATGATTCATTGAAGCTTTTTTTGAACCGGACAAGCCTGTGGAATGGTATGTGAACAAGACTGTCGTCATAAGAATTGGTCAGATATGTCATAATATAGTTATAAGGCTCGCAGCCTGTGTGTGAAGGATTGTTCTTTTTACATTCCGCCTGATACATAAGCGATGACTCATAACGGTTTTGCCCGTCCAGAATATAGACGGTATGAGGTTTTAAGGCGTTTGTGATAAATTCGATTTTCTCTTTGTCACAAATTCTCCATAGTCTTTCTTTTGTTCCGTCAAGGGTGGTAAAGGAAATATCTGCAGGAGAATCTGCAATTTCTGTCATCATGCGTGATAAATCCTTTTCGCTTTCTATATAAAGGCAGCTAATCATATTAAAGTTTGCTTTTGTAGATGCAAGAAGCTTGTATCTGTTTTCTTTGTTTTCTGCCGCTGCCTCCTCGCAAGGAAGAACGCTGTTTCCGTGACCGTCAAGGGCAATGAGTGAAACGAAGCCTTTATTTGAGTATGTCGCGCGGTTGAATTCAACCTCTTGTTCGTATAAATATATTGCTTCGGATGTATCTCTTTTTAGAATATCCTTTGTAATCCAATCCGTAAGAAATGCACTTGCGCGTGTATACGGATTGTCTTGGTCAGAATCGGTGTCGAAGCTTTTACCCTTGGCAAGACGGATTGCGTTATATTCATGAATGTCGTAATACTCCTGCTGTACCTCGGGTGAAATTGCATCATACGGAGGAGAAGTTACTTTTCCTAAGTCATCAATTTTGTCATTATTGTAAATGTAACCTTTAAAAGCTTTTATTTTTGCCATATTGAACCTCCTCTACTTATTAAAATATTGTATACTATAACGAGTTTTGAGTCAAGAGAATAATGATTACAAAATTTATTTGTGTTTTTTATGCAGATTGATGTTTTAAAAATATCTTTTTGAGTATACTAATTTTTGAGGAAAGAGAGGAGTGATAACATATGTGTTCTAGCGGATTTATTAAGGGAATGGCTGCAGGGATTGTGCTGGGAGCGTGTGCAACGATGCTGGCAGACCCGATATCGGACAGGCAAAGAAACAAAATGCGCAGAAAAACAGAAGGAATGTTCCGCAATATCGGGAATATTATTGATACTGCAATGGATATGTTAAGATAGAAAAGATGCACAGCCGAAAAGGCTGTGCTTTTTTGTTGGTAAATGGCGGATTTTGCTTGACTAATATTTAAAAATGGCATATAATTAATCTTAACAATAAAAATGATAATATAACTTTTATAATGTGTTTTTCGAGGAGAATATAGTTGTGATAAAGAATTATATTTTTGATTTCGGTAATGTTTTGGCGGAATTTTATCCGGACAGATTGACCGCGCCTTTTGTTACTGATGAAGAAATAAAAAAACAGATAAGCGATGTAGTGTTTGACCGTGCTTATTGGGATAGATTGGATAGCGACAGCATTACTGAGGATGAGGTAAAGAAAGCGATATCCGGCCGTCTTCCGGAAAATTTAGGAGAGATTGCATGCAGAGTGTTTGATAACTGGATAAAGAATATAACGCCTGTTAAAAAGATGCAGCAGTTGATTTATGATATACAAAAGACCGATAAGAAATTGTATCTGCTTTCAAATATCAGCATTAGGTTTGCAAACAGCTATACCGAAGTTGAATGGATAAAAGAACTGCTGGACTGCTTTGACGGGCTTGTATTTTCCGGAATTGTGGGCAAAGTAAAACCGGGAAGAGAGATTTTTGAACACTTACTTGAAAATTTTGATTTGAAAGCAGATGAATGTCTGTTTATTGATGACAATGCGGAGAACATTGAGGGAGCAAAAGCGGTTGGAATACAAGGATATTTATTTGACGGATCTGCGGATAAGCTGAGAAAATATCTTGAAAATATCGGGTTTAAAATGTGATTAGCCAACAAAATAATTAAGAAAAGCCATACCTTAAAGGAGATGAGAGCAGATAATGGAAGTATATGGTACAAAGCCTGAAAGGTTTACTAAGGAATGGTGGGGGTATTTTTGGTATTATTATAAGTGGCATACCGCTTTTTGTGCGTTTGTGGCTATCATTGTGCTTATAAGCTGTGTGCAATGTGCAACGCGCACAGAATATGATTTGAATATAACATATGTGAGTGAATATGGCTTGGACACCGAAAGGGAAAATCGTTTAATAGAGCTTGCCCAGAAAAATGTTCAGGATGTTACGGAAAATGGGAAGAATGAGGTATTCGTGCTCAATTTTTATATGGGCGAAAACCGTGATTTTACGATGCTTCAGGCGTATAATACAAAGCTTGTGCTAGAGCCTTCTTATACCGAGTCATATGTGTTTATTATGACAAAAAAATATGCCGAGGAAATGGCTAAGTATGAATTCCTTGAAAAAACCGAGGTATGGGCGGGAGATAAGGCAAATGACGGATACACAGTGAGTATTGCGGAGTGTGATGCACTTTCGGAGATAGGAATAGATGCGAAGGGCGAAGAGCTGTATGTAGGTGTGGTTAAAATAAGAGAAAAGGAAAGCAAGAGCGAGCTTGAAAGAGAAAGATACAAAAACGGAGTGGCTTTTGCTCAGTATTTGATAAATCAGGGGTGAGTCTGTGTCTGAATATGAACTGTTTAAAAAATACAGAGAAACACAGGACAAAAAAATAAGAGATGAGCTTGTAATTAGGTATACATATATGGCTAAAATCCTGGCATACAGGTTCCGGAACTCCGGAGTTGAGTATGAGGATATTTATCAGGTGGCATGCATGGGCGTTGTTCTTGCGGTGGAACGTTTTGACCCGGACAGAGGTGTGCAGTTTGCTACTTTTGCCACTCCGACTATTCTCGGTGAGATACGGAGGTTTATGAGGGATAAAGCGCGATGTATAAAGATACCTCGCCAGATATACGAGGTGTTTTGCAGGGCGGAAACTATAAAAAAACAGGCAGAGCATCTATCTGTGGAGGAGCTTTCCGATATTCTTGATATACCAAGGGAAACCGTTGAGGAAGCATATCGTGTAGGCGATACAGCATTTATCAAGTCTTTAGAGGATGAGGCATACACTGATGGAGGACTAAGTCTTTCCAATATGCTTGGATTTGATGATGAAGGATTTATGCTGATTGAAAATCATGATTTTATGCAATACTGTATGTCAAAAATGACAGAGCGGGAGGCAGAGCTTTTCAGGGCAAGGTTTTACGAGGACAAAACACAGAGGTACCTTGCAGACCGGTGGGGAGTTTCGCAGATGTATGTTTCGCGTATGGAAAAAAAGGTCGTGGAAAAGTTCAGGGATATCTATTTGAATGACCTTGACAATGCCTGATGCGCGCAGTATAATAAAGAAAAGAGGGTAAGATTGGACAAAGGAGGATCTTTATCAGGCTCTTCCTGCGTTTGGATATCTGCTTGCAAGAGTCAGGGAAAAGCTTCCGGAAGCGAGAGTTATCGTCATAATCAATCTCAACCTTAATGAGGAATTGGTAAAAAATTATAAAGTTGCCTGTGTAAAATACGGCGTGGAGGTTATCAAGCTCACCAAAAGAGCCTGCCTGCCGAATTCGGGACATCCGAGTATACAGGGGATGAAGGATATAAAAAACAAGGTTTTGGAACATCTTGGTAAATAATCAGTCAACAAATGAATACGGAAAGGGGAGCTTGTGAACAGGCTGAGAGGGGATTTTGAAAATCCCGACCCTATAACCTGATATGGATAATGCCGGCGAAGGGATTCTGTAAATAAGACTTTTAAGCATATCTGTATTTGCAGATATGCTTTTATATTTCCTGTATTCATTTGAAATAAATTGAGAAGGGAAATGGTAAAATGAAAAAAACAAGGGTAATGGCAGATATTGCAATTAGTGTTGCGATCGCAGTTGTGTGCAGCTTTATTAAGCTGTGGGAGATGCCGCAGGGCGGGTCGGTTTCGCTGACTATGATTCCGCTTTTGCTGATAAGTATAAGGCGAGGATGTGCAGCAGGAACTATAGCAGGCGGAATTTACGGACTTTTATCCATGCTTCTGTCGGGCGTTGTATATCATCCGGCGTCAATAGTTCTGGACTATCTGCTTGCATACGGACTTTTGGGAATTGCAGGCTTTTTCGGTAAAAACCTTAAAGGAATTATTGCGGGCAGCTGCGCAGGAGTTGCGGGCAGGTTTGTGTCCTCGCTGGTAAGCGGTGCGGTGCTTTTTGCAGAGTATGCGCCCGAAGGACAAAATCCGTGGATATATTCGCTTATATATCAGGCGTCGTATATGATACCGGAACTAATTATTTCTGTTGCGGTGCTTGTATTTTTATATAAAAAAGCCGGTATATTATTCAGCTCTAAAGAATAGGTAAGAGGCTGCTGTCAGGTTGCGACGGCAGCCTCTTTGTTAATTAAATAACTATCGTAAATACATTGAATTTCAGTAAAAAATATGATATGATTATATATATGTATATTGTATAGAGGTTTTGGAGGTGGCATTTTGTTTAAGACATTTAAGGGCGGTATGCACATACCGGATCATAAAGAAGAAACAAACAAGATACCTATAAGGGTAATAGATGGCGCACCTGTTCATATTTTTCCGCTTCAGCAGCATATAGGTGCTATGCTTGATGCAAAAAAGAGCGTGGGAGACTATGTCAGGGTAGGTGAGATACTGGCGGATTCGGATGCGTTTTTGAGCGTACCGGTACATTCATCGGTATCAGGTAAAGTTACAGCAATAAAGCCGTATCTGCATCCATCGGGGGCGGAGGTTACCGCTATATTTGTAGAGAACGACTTTGAGTATGCAGAAATTGATGGCTGCGAACCTAAGAATGTTGATAAAATGACGAAGGACGAAATTATCAAAGCAGTTCGTGATGCAGGAATTGTAGGTATGGGAGGAGCAGGATTTCCTACTCATGTGAAACTGTCACCGCCTGAGGAAAAGAAAATCACACACTTGATAGTGAATGCGGCAGAATGTGAGCCGTACCTTACTTCTGACCACAGAAGACTTTTAGAAAGCGGCGAGGATGTGGTTTTAGGGCTTAGAATATGTATGAAGCTGTTTGGACTTGAAAAAGGTCATATCGGCATTGAAGCAAATAAGCCTGACGCAGCAGATGCAATCAGACAGCTAAAGGATGAGAGTATTGAGGTTGTGGAGCTTAAAACAAAGTATCCGCAAGGCTCGGAAAAACAGCTCATCAAAGCTGTTACCGGAAAAACAGTGCCTATGGGTGGACTTCCTGCAGATGTTGGGGTAGTTGTTATCAATGTTGACACAGCGTTTGAAATTGCACGCTCCTTTAAGACAGGAAAACCTGTTGCTTCAAGAATTATTACAGTTGCCGGCGACGCTATAAAAGAGCCATGCAATCTTGATGTAAGGCTTGGAACACCTTTCTCTTTCGTAATAGAACAGGCAGGGGGATTTGCAAAGAATGCAAAAAAGATTATAATGGGCGGACCAATGATGGGTATGGCTCAGTATTCGCTCGATGTTCCTACGATTAAAACCACATCGGCAATTCTTGCACTATCCGAAGCTGCGGCTGTTTATGATGTGAATTCTCCATGCATACGCTGCGGAAAATGCGTAAAGCATTGCCCAATGCAGCTGATGCCGCTCTATCTTTCAAAATATGCGGCAAATGGCGACCTTGAGGCTTGTGAAAAATATAATATTATGAATTGTATAGAATGTGGTCTTTGCTCATATCTTTGCCCGGGACGGCAAAGCCCTGTGCAGAATATCCGTGCAGCAAAGCAAAAGATTATTGAGAAAAGGAGGAAGAAGAACTAATGGAAGAAAAGCTTATAGTTTCATCATCTCCTCATATGAAGGCGACAGAAAATATATCATCAATAATGCTTGATGTGATTATTGCCCTTCTTCCGGCGAGTCTTGCCGGAATGTACTTTTTCGGATTTCGTGCGCTTGCTGTAATATGTACTTCAATAGCGGCGTGTATACTATCAGAGTATTTGTATCAAAAAATAACCAAAAAGCCTGTAACTGTAGGAGATTTGTCTGCGGTTGTGACAGGTCTTTTGCTGGCACTAAACCTGCCGGTTACAATACCGCTCTGGATGACTGCTATCGGTAGTGCGTTTGCGATAATTATTGTAAAACAGCTTTATGGCGGACTTGGAAAGAACTTTATGAACCCGGCTCTTGCAGCGCGTTGCTTTATGGTTGTTGCATGGGCAGGCAGTATGTCAACATTTGTAACACCGTTTATGGGATACGGTGCTGATGCGATATCCTCTGCCACTCCGCTTGGAGTTTTGAAGGGAATTCAGGAGGGAACTCTTCCTTCGCTGCTTGAGGCATTTTTGGGAAACAAGGGCGGATGCATAGGCGAAACATCGGGAGCAATGCTTCTTTTAGGATTTTTGTATCTTTTAATTAAGCGTGTGGTGGACTGGAAAATTCCTGTTGCATACATAGTTTCCTTTGCAGTGGTAATGTACCTTTTCGGTGATAACAATACAGCATTTTCTAAGGAATACTTCACGCTTTTGCATATATGCACAGGTGGACTCTTGCTTGCTTCATTCTTTATGGCTACCGACTATGTGACAACACCTACAACTTCATCAGGAATGATTATATTCGGTATAGGCTGTGGACTCTTGAATTTTGCAATACGAAGATTTGGTGCATATCCTGAAGGTGCATCCTTTGCAGTAATTCTTATGAATGTACTGACTCCGCTTATCGAGCGTTTTACTGCTCCTAAAGCTTTCGGGGGAGGTAAGAGATGATGTTTAAAAGGAATGATATAACTGAGGTTTTAAAGGTTGGAGTTATACTTTTTGCCATAACAGCTATTGCTGCGGCAATTCTTGCAGGCGTAAACGGAGTTACAGCGCCGGTTATTGCAGAGAATAACAAGAAGGCACAGGAGGCGGCTATACGCAAAGTTCTTCCGGATGCCAGAGAAATAAAAGAGTTGGAATATGAGGCTACACAAGGCTCGTCGGTAACCGGAATTTACAGCGGCGGAGATGCAGGATATGCTGTGAAGGCGGTACCTAACGGCTATGGCGGAGCAATAGAAATGATAATCGGAATTGGTGCTGATAATGTAGTAGCGGGCATTGAAATTATTTCCCAGAGTGAAACTGCAGGTCTTGGCTCTAAGTGTACAACGGACGAGTTTAAAAATCAGTTTACAGGAAAAAGAGAGGGAATAACCGTTGTTAAGGGCGGAGGCGCAAAGGGAAATGAAATAGATGCTATTTCGTCGGCAACAGTTACTTCGAAAGCTGTTACGCGTGGTGTAAATGATGCTATTGCAGCTGTTTTAGAGTTGAAAGGGGGCGAGTAAGTATGGCAAATAAAAACTCGGTTTTCACAAACGGACTTTTGTATGAAAACCCTGCATTGGTTCAGCTTCTGGGAATGTGCCCTACACTCGCTGTAACGACAACTCTTGCGAACGGTCTGGGAATGGGACTTTCTGCAACAGCCGTACTTGTGATGTCAAATATACTGGTTTCGCTTTTAAGAAAAGCAATTCCGGATAAGGTTCGTATTGCGGCATATATTGTAATTATAGCAACCTTTGTAACGATAGTTCAGATGGTACTCGAGGCATTTGTTCCGTCGCTTTATGCATCGCTCGGAATTTTTATACCTCTTATAGTGGTAAACTGCATAATCCTTGCGCGTGCCGAGGCTTTTGCATCCAAGAATACAGTTTTAAGGTCTGCTGTTGATGGTCTTGGAATGGGACTTGGATTTACGGCGGCACTTTGTATTATCTCGATTGTGCGCGAGCTTTTGGGACAGGGAACAATCTGGGGTGTACAGATTTTAGGAGGACCGGTAAAGCCTGCGACTATCATAGGAATGCCACCGGGCGGATTTATAGTTTTGGGAATTTTAATCGCTGCTATAAACTTCATTGTTTCTAAAAAACAGGAAGGGGGCAGAGAATAATGCAACCATCAATTATGTCATTATTAATTGCAGCACTTTTTACCGAGAACTTCGTTCTTGTTAAATTTCTTGGCTGCTGCCCGTTCCTTGGGGTGTCTAAAAAGACAGATACAGCCCTTGGTATGGGTATGGCGGTTACCTTTGTTATGGCGATTGCATCAGCTTTTACATGGTGCGTAAACGAGTTTCTGCTCATTCCTTTCGAGCTTGAATATCTGCAGACAATCGCATTTATTCTTATTATTGCAGGGCTTGTTCAGTTTGTTGAAATGGTAATAAAAAAGCTTATGCCGGCACTTTATAATGCGCTTGGTATCTACCTTCCGCTTATAACAACTAACTGTGCCGTGCTTGGTGTTGCAATACTCAATGTTCAGAGCGGATATGACTTTATCCATTCTGTTCTTTATGGAACCTTTGCAGCTTTAGGGTTTACCCTTGCCATCGTGCTTTTTGCAGGGGTGCGTGAGTTTATAGACGAGAAGGAAATTCCGGAATGCTTCCACGGCTTCCCGATTGCACTGGTAACGGCGGGACTTATGGCGATTGCGTTCATGGGCTTTTCAGGTCTTAGCATATAACGGAGGTACAAAATGGGTAATATAATTACAGCTGTTTTGGTTGTTGGACTTATCGGCCTTGCGTTTGGACTTTTGCTCGCATTTGCGGCTATAATTTTCAAGGTAGAGGTTGATGAGAGGATAGAAAAGATAGAGGAAGTTCTCCCCGGTGCGAACTGCGGTGCCTGTGGCTTTGCGGGATGCAGTGCATATGCGCATGCTGTGGTGGAGAAAGGCGCTTTGGTTGATTGCTGTAGTGTTGGCGGCGGAGGCGTTGCACAGCAAATCGGCGGAATAATGGGAAAGGCCGTTGCAGCATCAAGTCCTAAGGTTGCACGAGTGCTTTGTGGCGGCGATTGTGAAAAGGCAAAGGATAAATATGAGTATTACGGCGTTAATACTTGCGACGCTGCGGCAAAGCTTGCAGGAGGACAGAAGGCTTGCCCTACAGGCTGCCTTGGCTACGGTACCTGCAAAGATGTGTGCAAATTCGGTGCAATCAATATAGTAAACGGAATTGCGGTCATTGATGAAGAAAAATGTACCGCTTGCGGAATGTGCGTAAAGGCATGTCCTAAAAATATCATAGAGCTTATGCCTAAGGATAAAACCGTTACTGTTTTGTGCAGGAATAAAAGACCGGGGAAGGAAGTTAACGCAGTTTGCGCGGCAGGATGTATCGCCTGCCGTATATGCGAAAAGGAATGTCCTTTTGATGCAATAAGCGTTACCGATAATCTTGCCGTTATCGACTACGATAAATGTAAGTCATGCGGTATATGTGCAAATAAGTGTCCTAAGAAGGTCATAATAAACAAGAGGTAAATTATGAAAAAAAGTACAAAAGTTTTTGTAGCAGCTCTTCTGATTGCGCTGATTCCAAATACTGCTTTTGCTCAGTTTGACTGGGCAAAAACAGCTGTAGAGTATTGCGTCAAGCATAAAATTCTTTCCGGAATGGCGGACGGAAGTCTGGCGCTTGGGGATAATTTAACACGCGAGCAAATGGCAAAAATTATGGTAGATGCATTTGGACTTGAAAGGGGAGAGGAATATTTCTTTTCAGATGTGTTTGAGGACAGATGGTCATACCTTTATATCCAAACCTTTGGAAAGTATATGAAAAAGAGCAGCAAAAACTTTAAACCAACCGAGAAGGTTACAAGAGAAGAAT
This sequence comes from Clostridia bacterium, assembly GCA_045591565.1. GTDB lineage: Bacteria > Bacillota > Clostridia > UBA1381 > UBA1381 > UBA1738. Next base: position 26,971 of record JAZNTB010000035.1, on the reverse strand, counting down.
TTGCGGCATCTTTAGTGTTGTCTTCAGGACTGAAAGAGGGAAATCTCAGAAACCCTGATATTCTTGATGTCAATTTTGATGATGCAGACGAGGTTGATAAGGACTATAAAAAGCTTCTGTCAATCGCTGTTGAAAGAGGATATTATAAGGGTTCGGAGCAGCTTTTGCGCCCGAAGGATTTGCTGACAAGAGCTGAGGCTTGCTCGCTTTTGTACAGAGTTTTGGGAAGCAAGGAAGGTCTTGTACAGCTTGATTTGGGTGTAAGAGAATCGTATACCGAGCTTGTTGCACCGTCCGAGGTTAGTCTTGAAGAAGCAAAGGAGTGGGCAACCAAAAAGGGGGCAGCACAAAGATTTATAGATATTGCCGATATTTACTGGCAGTATGGTGAAATAACAGGTATCCGTCCTGAAATCCTGTACGCTCAGGCAGCAAAGGAAACGGGCTTTGGAAAGTACGGCGGTGCGGTTATGCCGGAGCAGAATAACTGGGCAGGCATCAAAACTAAGGATGCAATAGGCGACAGAACAGAGGACCACGAAACCTTTGAAACACCTGAGGACGGCGTTCGCGGACACTTCAATCACATAAGTGCATATATCGGTCTTGAGCCGATAGGGGAGCCGCATGGCAGATACTATTCAGTAAAGTCTATCGCATGGGCAGGAACGGTGAAAACGCTTGAGGGTCTGGGCGGAAGATGGTGTCCTGATCTTTACTATGGCTACAGTATTCTGCATAACTATATCGAAAAAATGTAATGTACGGAGTGTACGATGTTAATAAATGTAAGTAAGCTAAAAAAGTCCTTCGGTGACGAAGTGCTTTTTTCCGATGCATCCTTCTGTATTGATGATAAGGATAAAATAGGATTCATCGGCATAAACGGCACAGGAAAATCCACTCTCATAAAGATTTTGATGGGCGAGATGGAATATGACAGCGGCGAGGTATTTAAAAATAAGCTGTTAAAGGTAGGCTATCTTGAGCAGTATGCCTGTAGCGGCTCGGAAAAGACAGTTTTTGACGAAGTTAAAACTGTCTTTTCGCAGACTGAAGAAATAGAAAATGAGCTTGAAATGATACGCTGGGAACTGGAAAATGGTTCGGGAGATACAGGGGCTTTGGTTGAGCGTCAGCACAGACTTCAGGAAAGGTTTACTGAGCTTGACGGCTATCACTACAAGGGAATAATACGCTCCTGTCTTTTGGGGCTGGGGTTTTCGGAAAGCGAGCTTTCAAAGAGAGTGGATGACTTGTCGGGAGGACAGAAAACAAGGGTATCACTTGCGAAAATCTTACTTTCGGATTGTAACCTTATGTTTTTGGACGAGCCGACAAACCACCTTGATATATCCGCAATTTTATGGCTTGAGGAGTTTTTGCGCAGCTATAAGGGTGCATTTGTTGTAATATCGCATGACAGATACTTTTTAGACAGAGTAACCGCAAAAACATTTTCCATGGAAAACGGTAAGCTTTACAGCGGAAATGCAAGCTACAGCGATTTTATAAATCAGCGCGAGATTGAGCGTCTTACAGAGCAGCGCAATTTCGATAACACTCAGCGTGAAATCGAGAGGCTTGAGGGAATAATCGAGCAACAGCGCAGATGGAACAGAGAAAAGAATATAAAAACTGCAGAAAGTAAACAAAAGGTTGTAGACCGCCTTACAGAGTCACTTATAAAACCGCAGGAAACCCTAAAAGATTTAAGCTTTGCGTTTAAGGCACTTCCGGGCGGCGGAATGGAGGTTTTGAGGGGAAAAGAGCTTTATAAAAGCTATGATTCCCCTGTAATAAAAGGTGCAGATATCAGCATAAACAAAGGTGAGCGGGTGTTCCTTTTAGGCGAAAACGGATGTGGAAAAACCACCTTGCTTAAGATGATTTGCGGCATAGAAGAACCGGACAGCGGAGAGGTTACAATCGGTGCAAATATTAAAATAGGCTACTACGACCAGATACAGGAAAGCCTCGATACCGATAAAACAGTAATTGCTGAGGTCTGGGACGAGTATCCCAAAATGACTGAAACAGAGGTACGAAACGCACTCGCAGCATTTATGTTCTATGGTGAGGATGTTTTTCGTGAGATTAAAAAGCTGTCAGGTGGAGAGAGGGCAAGAGTTCAGCTGGTTAAGCTAATCCTAAAGCCGGTGAACTTTCTTATTCTGGACGAGCCTACGAACCATCTTGATATTGAGTCCCGCGAGGCTTTGGAAAATGCAATTTTGGGATATGACGGAACGATACTTGCTGTTTCGCATGACCGTTATTTTATCAATAAGATTGCGACGAGAATTGTTAATTTTGAAGGAAATGGTCTTGTAAGCTATGGTGGAGGCTATGATTATTTTCTGGAAAAGCATATAGAAAATGCGCCGGAGAAAAAGGAAGAAAAGCCTAAAAATCTCGACTACAACGAGCAAAAAAGGCTTGCCTCGGAAAAAAGAAAAAAGGAAACAAAGCTCAGGAAAACCGAGGAGCAGATTTCTGTTTTGGAGAAGGAAATAGAGGAGCTGAATTGCGAGCTGATGCAATCTGGTGCGGATTACGGAAAGGCGAATGAGCTTTCAAAGGAAGTTGACGCAAAAAATGCAGAGCTTGACGAGCTTTATATGATTTGGGAGGAGCTTCAATGAGAAGTGTTATACAAAGAGTAAACTCGGCACAGGTAACTGTGGAGGGTGAGGTTATAGGAAAGATAGGAAAGGGACTTTTAGTCCTTTTAGGCGTCTGTGATGAGGATAACGAAAAGGATATGAAGTGGCTTGCTGATAAAATTGCAGGACTTCGTATTTTTACCGACGAGAACGACAAAATGAACCTATCTCTTTCAGATATTGGCGGCGAGATTTTAATAGTGAGTCAGTTTACTCTTTACGGCGATTGCAAAAAAGGCAGACGCCCTAACTTTACAGCAGCAGGAAAGCCAGACTTTGCTGAAAAAATGTATAACGATTTTACTGAATATATGAAAACGCAGGTATCGAATGTACAGACGGGAAGCTTTGGCGCTGATATGCAGGTGCTCTTGGAAAATGACGGACCTGTTACTTTGATTATAGACAGCAAGGAATAATGTAATAATTTTCCTTGCTCTTTTTTGCATAATAAAGTATAATAGAAATAAGGAGTGTGAGAGAATGAATATACTGATGTCGCTGATGCAGCTTGACATAGGCGGAGCCGAAACACATGTTGCAGAGCTTTCAAAAGAACTAAAAAGAAGAGGACACAAGGTCATAATAACATCTAAAGGCGGCGTTTATGTAGATGAGCTTGAAAAGGCGGGAATTAAGCACTATACATTGCCGCTTCACAGCAAAAAGCCGGGAGATGTAATGAAAGCTTTTTCGGAGTTTAAAAGGATTATCAAGGAAGAGGAAATTGATGTAGTTCATTCGCACGCAAGAATTTCTTCCTTTATTCTGGGAAAGTTGCAAAAGAAGATGAAGTTCCCGTATGTGACAACCGCACACGGCGTTTTTTCAACCAAATACGGACTCAAGTATATAACTGACTGGGGCAGCAAAACACTGGCGGTCAGCGAGGATATAAAGAAGTATCTTATAGATAACTATAAAATTTCCGAAGAGGATATCACTCTCACAGTAAATGGTATAGATACCGAAAAATTTTCTGCTAAGACGGATAAAACTGAAATTCAAAAAGAGCTTGGAATAGAAAGCGGCGACAATACAGTAGTGCATGTATGCCGTATGGATAAGAGCGCAAGCATTGTTGCACATCAGCTGATTGAGGCAATAAGCCGCCTTGATAATATTGTTGAGAACCTAAAGTGCATTATTGTGGGCGATGGTGATGACTTTGAGGAAATTAAAAAAGAGGCTAAAAATGTCAACGAAAGCCTTGGAAGAGAAGCGATAATACTTACAGGTGCAAGGACAGATGTCAATAAGATTGTATCTTTAGCAAAGCTGTTTGTGGGTGTTTCAAGAGCTGCTCTTGAAGCTATGGCATCGGAAAAGCCTTCGGTAATTGCGGGAGCGCAAGGGTATATAGGACTTTTCCGTGAGGACAAGCTTGAGGCCTCACTTGCAACAAACTTCTGCTGCCGCGGTTGTGAGGAATCACAGGTGGACACTCTCACGCAGGAGATAGGCGCATTTTTTGGTCTTTGGGATGATGAACAAAAGGAAATAGGCGAATTCTCAAGGAAAACGGTGCTTGAAAATTATTCTATCACCCGCATGGCTGATGATGCGGAAAAGGTATATAGAGAAGTATTGGGGGCGAGTGTATGAAAATAGTTATTTCAGGATACTACGGCTTTAATAACAGCGGGGATGACGCACTTTTGATGGCGATAATCGAAGATATTAAAGAGATTGATGAAAATGCTGAGATAACGGTGCTGTCAAACTCTCCCGAGAACACAAAGAAGATATACGGAGTTAATGCCGTGAACAGATATAATGTAGTGGTAGTTGCTGCTAAGATAGCGACTTGTGACCTGCTCATTTCAGGGGGCGGAACACTTATTCAGGACGCAACAAGCACAAAATCGCTGCTGTATTACCTGTCCGTTATAAAGCTTGCAAAAATTTTCAAAAGAAAGGTTATGCTTTATGCAAACGGCATAGGCCCGCTTACCTCCTTTAAGAATATCGAGAAGACGAAAAAGATACTAAACGAGGTTGAACTAATCACACTGCGTGATGAAAATTCATTAAAAGAACTTACACAGATAGGGGTGAACGACCCTGAAATACGCCTCACAGCAGATCCGGCATTTCTCTTAAAACCGGATGGCTCGGGACGGGAGATACTTGAAAACTACGGCATACCGACGGATAAGCCGCTTATGTGTATATCGGTAAGACGGTGGAAGAATAATCCTGAAGATTTTGAAAAAACGATGGCAGACTTCTGTGATTATGCAATAGAACGCTACGGATTTTTCCCTGTATTTGTACCAATGCAGCAAAAGCTGGACTATGCCCTGGCGGCATCTATCAAAAACAAAATGCGTAACCGCGGCGTTGTTATAGGTGCAAACTACAAGGTGTCAGCGCTTTTATCTCTTATGCAGGAAATGAATATGTGTGTGGGAATGAGGCTTCACACATTGATATATGCCGCAAGCTGTAATGTACCGGTTTTAGGCATTGTGTATGACCCGAAAATTAACGGATTTTTGGAGTATATGGGCGAGGACAGATTTTTAAAGGTGGACGAGCTTTCTTGCGAGTCGCTATGCTCTATGCTTGACGAGATGTGTATAGAATATGATAAAATAAGATCACATCTCAAATTTAATATGCGCTTGCTGCGGGAAAAGGCACAGGAAAATCGTGAACTTATGAAAAAACTGCTTGACGGAGGCTCATTTTGATGGACGACTCAAAAAAAATGCTTAAAACCGCAGGATTTATGGCGATAGCTACCTTTATGGCAAAGGTACTGGGGCTTGCGCGTGATATGCTCATTGCGGCATTTTTCGGAACAGGAATTGAGGCGGATGCCTATATGACGGCAACCAGACTCCCGACTACGCTTTTTGATATAGTGATAGGGGGGGTAATTTCGGCTGCGTTTATTCCGGTCTTTAACTCTGTGTGGGAGGAAAAGTCGAGGGAGAAGGCACTTGAATTTGCCAACAGGTTTATTGGAATGGTCTTGATGATTTCAGGGCTTATAGCTATTTTTGGAATAGTGTTTTCCGATAACCTCATAACATTTATGGCACCGGATTTTACTTTTGAAACTCACGAGCTTGCAAAAAATCTTTCGGCAATAATGTTCCCTATGATAATTTTTACCGGCCTTGCATTTTCCTTTGTGGGAATTTTGCAGTCCTTCGGGGAATTCAACATACCGGCGATAATGAGCCTTGTTTCAAACCTTGCAGTCATTGTGTATTTTGTACTGTTCGGGAAAAAGTTTGGTGTTTACGGCTTGTCTGTAACTATGCTTGCGGCTTGGGCATTGCAGGTTATAATACAAATACCGTCGCTTAAGAGGTTTAAATATAAATTCAAACCGAGCCTTAATTTTCGCGACGAAAATATTAAAAAAGCGATGCTTTTAGCGCTTCCTATGCTTATAAGCACATGGGTACAGCCGCTATATACGATAGTGAACACACGCCTTGCGTCAGGAATATACAAAGGCGTTTCCTCGCTTGAGTATGCAAACAGGCTTTACCTGGTAATAACAGGCGTATTTTCTTATGTTATAACAAACCTGATATTCCCGAAAATGTCGCGTGCAAATGTATCGGGGAATACCGATGATGCTAAGGGAATGCTGATTGGGTCATTAAAGGCAGTAACATTTATAATTCTTCCTGTAATGGCGGTATTTATTGTTCTTGCAAAGCCTGTGATTGCAATACTTTATCAGCATGGTGATTTTGTTCTTTCAGATACTCTCCGTACGGGAACGGCGCTTTCCTGCTATGCTCTTGGAATGATAGGTATGGCATATAATGAGATTTTGTCCAAGACATTTTTCTCTATGCAGAATTCTAAGACACCGATGTTTAACGCACTTATTTCCATGGTTGTGAATATCGCAGTGGCATATACTCTATCGGGAAGATTCGGAATTGCGGGACTGGCTTTGGCAACAGCCTGTGGCTCGACGGCAAATGCGGCGCTTAATTATGTGTGCATTTTGCGTCACTACAAGACTTTGCTTTCAAAGCAGGATACTTTAAACATCATAAAAATTTCTGCATCGGCTGTTTTTATGGGAGTTGTAATGCTGCTTCTGTATAATATGCTGTCAATGAAGCTTGAACTTGGACTTTCTGGCGGAATAATTATGGGCGGAGTGAGCGGATTTGTTGGACTTTTTATATATATTGCAAGCTGTCTTATACTTAAGGTTGATATATTGATTAATTTCAGAAAAGGAGGAAGGGCATAGATGAACAGCAGAATTTTATCGGCACTTGGTTCGATGTTTGCTACGATTTGTGTGGTCTTTAAAAAGAGCGGACTTTATCATATAATAGATAAAGCATATAAAAAGGCATCTGTTGCGTGGCAAAACAGTGCTATAATGACCTTTCTTCGCAAGGACTCCAAAGTGGCAAATGCCGAGGGAAGTGTACTTGGCAGGGTAGTTAATACGCCGTTTGCATTTTTCGCATTTTTGGGAAGAAAAATCGGGGTGTGGCTTGATAATACTATAGAAAATAGTATATTGCTTGACTTTGCAAGATGCTTTATGAATAATGTCCTTGCGCTAAATACAAGGTTTTTTGGATGTGTTATTCTGAGTATGCTGGTTCTTCGTGAGATTAGCTTTCTTAGATTTTCCGTGATGTCTGCAATTTTGGCTGCTGCAGGAATTGCTCTTGTACTTTCAAACTATAACATAACCGATTTTCTCGGAAGAAGCGCATTGGTGCGCTTTGGTATGTCTGCGATAGGTTTTGGCGATGTTTCTTTTGATATTTACAAAGAAGAATATTTAAAAAAACCGGCAGCGCTTGTTCTTGGTGTGGCGTGCGGTGCGGTTATGGGAATTTTGCCGCTAAAGCTTGCACTTTTCTTGCCTTGTGCTTTTGTGGGACTTTGTATAATACTCTCCTATCCGGTAAGCGGAGTGTTTTTTGCTGTAGCTGCGGCACCCTTTGTTCCTACCATGGCTTTGGCAGGACTCTGCGTACTGACCTTTGCATCCCTTGTAATTCGGGCGGTAAGAGATAAAGAGTTTAAGTGGAAAATCGGTTCCGTCGGAGTGGGTCTTGCATTCTTTGTTTTATTTATGTTTATTGCCAGCCTGTTCTCCTTTGCACCGGCTAAAAGCATAATGGTATGGGGAATGTACCTGATTTTTGTAGGCTTTTACTTTGTTATTATAAATACCGTTTCATCAAAAAAACAGACATATGCACTTCTAAGAATTTTTGTTATAGCGGGCGTGCTCGTAAGTATTTACGGAATTTGTCAGTATGTGTTTGGATGGAACACAACCAATGCCTGGATAGATAAAGAAATGTTTGAAGAAGCAACAATGCGTGCGTATTCGACTATGGAAAACCCTAATGTACTCGGCGAATATCTGCTTTTGGTAATCCCGGTTGCAGTAGCGTTTATGCTGAAGTCAAGCGTGAAAAAGCTGGATGGGTGGTTTTATGCAGGTGCAGTTTTAGCAAGCGTAATTTGTATGGTGCTTACGCAGTCGCGCGGCTGCTGGCTGGGACTGATACTTGCAGCGGCAATATTTGTGACCTTCTATAACGGACGGCTGTGGGCACTTTTACCTATTGTGATTTTAGCACTTCCGTTTGTAATTCCGGAAACGATGATAGACAGAATGATGAGCGTGGGAAACCTTGAGGATTCTTCCACTTCATACCGTGTGTTTATCTGGCGAGGAACCTTTGAAATGTTAAAGGATTTCTGGATAGGCGGAATTGGTATGGGAGAAGGTGCTTTCAGGAGTGTTTATCCGATTTATTCCTACAGTGGTATAGTTGCACCTCATTCGCACAACACATTTTTGCAACTTTTGGTTGAGGGAGGAATTGCGGCACTTGGTATTTTTGTTGTAGTTATGCTGGTGTTCATAAAGAAAATTTCAAAGACATTTTCACAAAGTCTAAAAAACAGCAAACAAAGACTGCTTGCACTTGCAATAGGAAGTGGTGTTATTGGATTTTTACTACAAAGTATGTTTGACTATACCTTCTATAACTACAGAATGATGGCGATGTTCTTTATGATACTTGCTCTTGGTACAAGCTTTGAGTATGTAAAGGAGGAGCAGCATGAAGATAATTGAAGTATCAAGTGATATGAACTTTGGCGGTGCAGGAAGATGTCTTTTGATTTTGCTCAAGGAAATTGACAAAAGCAAGTTTGATGTTTCGGTTGTACTTCCGAGAGGAAGCCTCTTGGTACCGCTTGTAGAGGATGTGGGAGTCCGTGTAATTGAAGTGGACGGAATTGCAGATAAATCTCTCGATTTCGGAGCAGTCCTGAGTCTTAAAAAGATATTTAAAGCAGAAAAGCCTGATATTGTGCATACTCATGCGAGTATGTCGGCAAGAATTGCTGCAAGATTGGCAGGCTGCCGCGTGGTTTATACAAGACATTCGGTATTCGAGCCGTCAAAGCGTATATCAAAGGGTTTCGGGAAGTTCATAAATGGTGCAATCAACAACTTCTTTGCAGATAGAATTATAGCTGTTGCCGAGGCGGCAAAAGACAATTTGACTCAAACCGGAGTCAGTGAGAAAAAGATAGATGTAATTCTAAATGGTGTTTATCCTATTGAGGAAATAAAGGATAAAGAGGAAATCCGCAGGCGGTTTGGCGTCCTGCCGGACGAAAAGGTTGTTTCGATAATAGCGCGCCTTGAGGATATTAAAGGGCATGATTACTTTATTGAGGCGGCAGATTTGCTCATAAAAAAAGGATATAATGCAAAATTCATAATTGCAGGAACCGGCTCATATGAGGAGCATTTAAGAGGAAAGGTCAAAAAGCTCGGAGATGAGGACAGAATTATATTTACAGGGTTCATATCCGATGTTGATAATCTTATGAGCATAACTGATATTCAGGCGAATGCATCCTTTGGTACCGAGGCGACGAGTATGTCGCTTTTAGAGGGAATGAGTCTTGGAATTCCGGCGGTGGTTTCCGATTTTGGCGGAAATCCCGGCGTTATAAAAACCGGAGTAAACGGCATTTTAGTACCTAAACAAGACTCTCGTGCGCTGGCAGAGGGAATAGGAAAACTGTTAAAGGATGAGGAACTTTATAAGGAGCTTAGTGAGGGCAGCAAACGGGTATTTAAAGAAGAGTTTACGGCAGAAATTATGACTAAAAATACAGAAAATGTCTATTTAAAGGTGATTGGGGGCATAGAAAAATGAAGAAATTTACTGTTATTGATACACTGATAGTGCTTGCCGCTATAGTAGTGCTTGCGGCAGGTGCGCTGATTTTGGGCGGAGGAAAAGGTGCAACCCAAAAGGGAAGCGAAGTTTACTTTACCGTTTTGGCAAGTGATGTACAGAGCGGTATTGGCGATTTGATAAAAGCGGAGGATGAAGTTTCGATAAGCTTTTCCGAACAGGCTTTTGCAACGGTGGTAAGCGTTTCGGAGGAGCCATATAAGGAATCTGAGTTTTTGCCGTCAAAAGGAAGCTATGTAACTAATGAGATTGAAGGAAGAAGCGACATTAAAGTTGTCTTAAAGTGTAATGCAGATATATCCGAAACCAAGATAGCAAACGGTGCTGTGCCGATTCGTGTGGGTAAGGAAACACCGGTCCGCGGAAAGGGCTATGCGCTTATTGGATATGTAATTGAGATTGAGGAAAGGTAAGGGAGGTGCTTATTTATGATATTTGATAGAAATGGAAAATTATTTGGGAAAGTAAGTGTAGTAGATTTATTTGCAGTATTGGTGGTTTTGGTGGCAGTTATCGGAATAAGCGCCAGATTTTTCACAAATGCATCGGACAATGTTCGTGCAAAAACACAGCTTTCGTATGTTGTGGAATTTGAAAATGTAAGAATGTACAGCATAAATGCATTAAATTATAAAGGCACTGCGACTGATACAAAAAGCGGAGCAATAATAGGTGAGATAGTAAATGTAGAATATGAGCCGTACAAAACGCACGAAGTAACAGCAAGCGGAGAGGCAATACTTGCCGAGGTACCGGAACGATATGTTGCAAGAGTTACAATAAAAGCAGAGGGAAATGAAACCGCAAAAGGATATTTTGTGGGAGATAACATAGAGCTTTCAGTGGGCGGAAGTGTTGCAATGTCTACAAAGTATGTAAACTCAAACGGTAAGGTAAAGAGTATAGAAAAACTTTAAACGGGATGTAAGAATAGTCCGGATTGCAAAAAGGCAGTGTAGAAAACAATTAGTTTTTTACACTGCCTTTTTAGTAAGTATTATTTGCACAAATTATCTGCAATGTCTACCACATTTCCTGCACCCATTGTGAAAACAAGGTCGTTCGGTGAAATCTCTGCCTTTAGAACAGCCTCTATTTCATCAAAGCCCTCAATATATCTTACTTTAACACCACGCTTTTCGATGTCTTTGGCAAGGTTTTCGGCTTTTGTAACTCCATCAGGAAGCTCGCGTGCTGCATAAATATGGGTGATTATAAGCTCGTCAACATTATCAAAGCTTTCTACAAATTCATTCCAGAGAGTTCTTGTTCTTGAGTATGTGTGAGGCTGGAATATGCACCAAAGCTTATTGTATTCAAATTCTGATGCAGACGAAAGAGTCGCTTGTATTTCGGTCGGGTGGTGAGCGTAGTCATCCATTATGACAGCACCGCCGAATTCGCCCTTTTTCTCAAAACGACGATGCGCACCACAAAAGGCTTCAATGCCGGTTTTAGCCAAATCAATATCTGCATCCCAAAGGTCGCAAACTGCACAGACTGCAAGTGCATTTAATATATTATGCTCTCCCGGAACACGGAGCGAGAGTGTGCATAGCAGCTTATCGTAATGCCACACCTCAAAGCTCGGGAACCCTGCACGATAGCTTATGTTTTCGGCATGGTATTCAAACGCACTTCCAATTCCGTAATATTTGATATCAAGGTCTGTGCCGGAAAGTGCTTTTTGCACATTTTCATCGGCACCTGAGGCAACAACGAAGCCTTTGCCGCGTGTCAGCTCCGCATATTTTCTAAAGCTTTCAATTATCTCGTCAATACCTGAGAAAAAGTCGAGGTGGTCTTCGTCAATGTTTGTGATAACGGCAACAGTTGGGAAAAAGCTTAAAAAGCTGTTGGTATATTCGCATGCTTCTGTAACGAAGTATGGAGAGCTGCCTGTCCTGATGTTACCGCCAATAAGGTCAAGTTCGCCGCCGACACTTATTGTAGGATCAAGGTTTGACGAAATAAGCGCATGTGCAAGCATTGAGGTCGTGGTTGTCTTTCCGTGGGTTCCTGCAATACCGGCAGCGTGGGAGTAGGTCTTCATAATAGCGCCGAGAAACTCTGCTCTTGTAAGAATCCGGACTCCTGCTTTTTTTGCAGCCGACATTTCAGGATTATCATCGTGTACTGCGGCGGTGTGAACAACAAGGGAAGCACCTTCAATATTCTTCTCACTATGTCCTATAAAAATCTTTGCTCCAAGACTTGAAAGCTTTTGAGTGATAGGTGACTGAGCCCTGTCCGAGCCTGTTACAAGATAACCATTTTTCAGCATTATCTGTGCAAGACCGCTCATACTGATACCGCCTATGCCAATGAAATGTATAGGCGATGACTTGTTTATTTGCGATAAATCAAAGTTTGTCATGATATATTCTCCCATAATTTACTAACAGTAATTATATACCTTTTTAAAGGAAAATAAAACTACTTTTTTCGATTTGTAAAAGAAACGAAATATAGATTTCTCAAAGAACAAAAAAAACACAAAAAAATTGTATAAAATGTACAAAAAATGTCAAAAAATAAATTAGTGTATTGACATATATGTTTTAAACTGATACAATTTAGGTAATTATGTTAAAGCATCTTGGAGATAACACCAAAACGGCCGTACAGGCTTTGGAAGGTGGTGATTCTGTGGAAATTACAGACATCAGAGTTAAAAAGGTTGCTAGCGAAGGAAAGATGAAAGCAGTTGCTTCTGTTACTTTTGATAACGCATTTGTTGTGCATGACATTAAAGTAATTGAAGGGCAGGAAAAGTTATTTACAGCCATGCCATCAAGAAGAACTCCTGAGAACGAGTTCAAGGATATTGCTCATCCTATAAACGCAGAGATGAGAGAAATCCTCGAAAAGGCTATCATTTCCAAGTACAATGAGGCAATTCTTGAAGAAGCGTAAAAAACCGATACTATGTGTCGGTATTTTTATTGCCAAATTTTATCGGCATGGTTGCATTTGGGGCGAAGTTATAGTATAATATATTGTATTGTGAGTAAATATCTTCGGGGCAGGGTGAAATTCCCTACCGGCGGTGAAAGTCCGCGAGCTTACGAGCTGATTCGGTGAAATTCCGAAACCGACGGTACAGTCCGGATGAAAGAAGAGTATTTTTACCTGTGCCGAAGAAATATCATATTTTGGAGGCATCTATGAAAACGAACAGAATTAATTTTATAGTAAAAGTAGGAGCATTTTCAGCCATAGCTTTTCTTCTTCAGGTTTTGGGAAGCATGATGGGAATAAAGGTTGCAGGTTTTTTGGAGGTAGAGGTTTCCGACCTGCCGGCTATGATTATTGCTTTTGCGCAAGGGCCATTAGCAGGCGTTTTGACAGAACTTATCAAGAACCTTCTTCACCTGACGATTACCTCAACAGGTGGGGTGGGTGAACTTGCAAATTTTGTTATAAACGGCTGTTTTGTTTTTGTCTGCGGTTTGGTTTACGGAAGAAAAAAGACTAAGGCCAATGCCGCTATAGCACTCTGCCTTGCTACGCTAACACTGGTTATTGCAGGCATATTTGTAAATATACTTATTATGCTGCCCCTTTATATGCCGCAGGCAGATTTTGCGGCAAGACTTAAGCTTGCTCTTTATACTATAGCCCCATTTAATCTGGTTCGCGGCTCGGTTTTGTCTGTTATTACAATGTTGATTTATAAAAAAATATCGGGACTACTAAAATGATGTTCTTTAAAAAGAGATGTTATTGCATACTTTGCAATAAGTATATGAATGCTGGTAAGATGTATGAAACTCATGAAGGAATAGGAATATGTACGGAGTGTCATGCAAATATACCTACAACGAAAGAAAAGTGCTTTGACGGCGGGAAGTATATAAGGGCGGTCTTAGCACCTTATATGTACAAGGGAAAAATTTGCGATGCCGTCAAGGATTACAAGTTTAACGGACAATGGAGCTACGGAACCCTTTTAGGGAAGCTTGCTGCAAAGGAACTTAGAGAGCATGAGTGGATTTCGGATTATGATTTGATAATTCCGGTACCTCTTTATGAGCATCGTATGCGGGAGAGGGGATTCAATCAGGCAGAAATCTTTGCCCGTGCTATTTCACGATACATAAATGTACCAATGTATGATGATGTGCTGTTCAGGATAAAGGATACAAAGCGGCAAAGCACATTAAGAGGTGCAGAAAGAGTCACTAATGTAAGAGATGCATTTTATGCTTTTGGCTCGGTGGCAGCAGGAAAGAAGATAATAATCGTTGATGATGTTTATACTATGGGAAGAACAGCGAATGAATGTGCACTTGCACTAAAAAGAGCAGGGGCGGAGAATGTTATTGCGATATCTCTTTGTATGAATTCTATAGGATAAACTGGTTATATAAAATTTCTCTTTTTTGGTAATTGAAGTATTATCAGAATGAATGTATAATAACTACAATACTTTACTGAGAAGAGGGATAGAATGAAAAGAGTAGTTACAATTCAGGATATTTCATGCTTCGGCAAATGTTCGCTGACGGTTGCTTTGCCGATAATTTCAGCAATGGGTGTTGAAACAGCAATTTTGCCAACGGCAGTGCTTTCAACACATACGGGAGGATTTAAAGACTTTACATTCCGTGACTTATCAGAGGATATACCGAAAATTTTTAAGCATTGGGAAAGTGAGGGAATTGACTTCGATGCAATATATACGGGCTATCTTGGCTCATTTGAGCAGATAGACCAGATGAAGGCTTTCCTTGACGCACGCCCCGAAAAGACACTTGCATTCGTTGACCCGGCTATGGCGGATAACGGAAAGCTTTACACAGGCTTTACTCCGGAGTTTGCAAAGCATATGGCGACGCTTTGTGCTAAGGCGGATATTATTGTGCCGAATCTTACAGAGGCATCCTTTATGCTTGGTATTGATTATGTTGAGTCGGGATATAACGAGGCGTATATTGAAGATGTCCTAAAAAAGCTTGCAGCACTCGGTGCTAAAAAAACAGTCCTGACCGGCGTGAGCTTTGATGAATCAAAGCTTGGATTTGCAATGTATGACAGCGAAAAGGATGAGGTTTCATATTACTTTAATGAAAAAATTGACGCAAAGTTCCACGGCACAGGCGATATTTTTGCATCGGCATGCGTGGGTGCACTGATGCGCGAAAAGAGCCTGTTTGAAGCGCTTCAAATTGCTGCTGATTATACGGTTAGGTGCATTAAAGCAACAATGCCGGATAAGGAAAAGCATTGGTACGGCGTGAAGTTTGAAAAGGAAATCCCATATCTTGTGAGTCGAATTTAAATATTTTAGCGCATAGCAAAATCAGTTGATACTTTTTTGTGAAAGCTGGTTTCGTGCTATGCGTCTTTTTTTTGCCTCAATCCATTCTGCGCGTTCTGCTTCGGTTTCTAAAATCAAGCCAGGGACCTGCGTGGGATTTTCTGATTTATCAAGTGCAACCATCACAACAAACGCTTTGTTTATGAGGCTTTTTGTGCCGTCTAATTCTTCGATATAGGTGTTTACACACACTTCCATTGAGGTTTTGCCGACATAGGTAATATGTCCGGTAATAGAAAGCGTATCATTTGCATGTGCCGCCTTTTTGAATTCAAGCCTGTCTACCAAAACTGTAGTAACATTTTTTTCGCTGTGCCTGCGGGCTGTTACGGCAGCAACAATATCAATCCATTCCATAAGGCGTCCGCCAAACAATCTGCCGTATCCGTTCATACTGGACTGCGTTAAAATCTGTACATGCTCAGTGAATGAGTCGCTGACTTTTTTCTTCATGTTCTTATTCTCCTTAATCTGAAATAATTGTGGACATAATGTAAAAAATATGATAAAATGAAATCAATATGACTTGCTGGAGGAGAGTATGTTTAAGAGATTTTATCCTGATTATAAATTTGATTCGGTGCACCATATAGAGGAACACTTTTTTGTTGACCACAATATTAAGTTTGCCCTTTTGGACATTGATAATACGCTTGTAAGCTATACTTTACCTCTGGCAGACGAGGGTGCAAGGAACTTCCTCAGTATGCTCAAAGCAAATGGAGTAAAATATGCCTTTGTATCTAATAATCATAAGGAACGGGTAGAACGCTTTGCAGAGGAATTCTCGGTGCCGTATGTGCATAATGCGGCAAAGCCGTTGCTTTTTGGAATAAAAAAGGCGATGCGTATGCTTGGTGCTGAAAAGACAAACACAGTGCTCATAGGGGATCAGGTTTTCACCGATATATATGCCGGAAAAAGGGCAGGAATTTTAAGTGTGATGGTTAATCCGATAGAAGCAAAGGAAACTCCGTTTTTCGGGATAAAACGGAAACTTGAAAAAATTGTACTGAAGGACTACAAAGGATGAAGAAACTTACTATAATTGGGTATCCTGTTTCGCACAGCTTTTCGCCCGTGATGCACAATTTCATATCGCAAAGCATCGGGGCACCGTATAGCTACGATATTACGGAGGTAGCTCCGGAAAAGCTCGGTGAGGCTGTAGAAAAGCTCAAAGCAGAGGGCATAGCGGGATTTAATGTAACAGCTCCGCACAAGATTGAGATAATGAAATATTTAGACGGTATTTCAAAGCAGGCTCAAAGGTATGGTGCTGTAAATACTGTTGTTAATAAAGACGGCAAGCTGTTTGGATATAACACAGACGCCGACGGGTTTTATATGTCGCTTATGCATAAGGGTATAAATCCGGTGATGGCGCATATACTCGTTCTGGGAGCGGGCGGTGCAGCGCAACCGGTGGTACTTAATCTTGCGGAAAAGGGCGCGGCATCTCTCACGGTTTTAAACCGCACTAAGGAAAAGGCAGAGGCGCTTGCAAGCTATGCTGCAGAGTGTACAGGATTTGAAGTTAAAACCGAGATGGACAGGGAGCATTATGATATAGTAATTAACTGTACAACTCTTGGAATGGGAAAGAACAAGGGTATGTCTCCGATGTATGATTTGTCAGTGATTGACAAAAATTCTGCAGTTGTGGATATGATTTATAACCCTGAAAAAACTGTGCTTTTGCAGGAGGCTGAAAAGCTTGGCGCGCGCGTGGCAAACGGACTTGGGATGTTGGTGTTTCAGGGCATTTTAGCATATCGACTGTTTACCGGTATTGATATTCCTGATTCTATGGCAGAGGATGTATTAAAAGAGGTGTTCGGAAAATGAATATAGTGTTTACCGGCTATATGGCGAGCGGAAAATCTGTCGTGGGCAAGCAGCTTGCGGCTAACCTTGATATGCCGTTTTGCGATACCGACTGTCTTATTGAGAAAAAATGCAATATGACCATTTCAAAAATCTTTGAACTAAACGGAGAGGAATACTTTCGAGAAATAGAAACGGAAGTGATAAGGGAAGTGTCATTGATTGACGGAGTAGTGATTTCTACCGGGGGCGGAGCTGTTTTGAAAGCGGAGAATATTGATACTCTCAGGGAAAATGGAGTTATAATTAATTTAGAGCCGACAGAAGAGGTAATTAAAGCGCGACTTTCAGCTGACGACGGAACGAGGCCGCTTGTTAAGGACAGTTCCATTGATGATATTGTCACACGGTTTAATCAAAGAAAGCCGTATTACGATAACTGTGATTTTAAAATTAAGGTTACGCAGGATAAGCAGATTGACGATATAGTAAAGGAAATTTCAAAAATTTTGGAGGAGAACTATGAAAGCGAATTTTGGAGTAGCGGGAAATAGTGACAGCTTTTATAATGAAGGTCACAAGGCATCGGAGGAAATGCCGAAGTGGCTTGCCGATTTTGGGCTTGATGCGTATGAGTATCAATGCGGAAACGGCGTCAGATGTGGAGAGGCAACAGCTAAAAAGATAGCGGCGGCAGCTGTGGAAAATAATATCATAATGAGCGTACATTCGCCGTATTATATAAATCTTGCAACGCCGGAGGAAGAAAAGCGCGCGGGAAGTATAAACTATATAATGCAGTCGGCACAGCTTGCAAAATATCTGGGCGGCGAGCGTGTTGTTGTTCATAGCGGGGCAATCGGAAAACTTAAGAGAGAGGAAGCGCTTGAGTTTGCAAAAAAGACGCTGACCCTCGCACGATGCGAAATGGAAAACGCGGGATTTTCGGATATTCGTCTTTGCATAGAAACTATGGGAAAGATAAATCAGCTTGGAAATCTTGATGAAACCTTAGAGCTATGCCGTATAGACGACAGCTTCCTGCCCTGTATAGATTTCGGTCACTTAAATGCAAGAACACTTGGCGGTCTTAAAGAAAAGGCAGATTTTGAAGAGATTTTTAATAAAATTGAGGATAGGCTTGGAAAGGACCGTTTGAAGATTTTTCACAGTCATTTCAGTAAAATCGAATATACTAAGGGCGGAGAGAAGAAGCACCTTACCTTTGAAGATGATGTTTTCGGCCCTGACTTTGATTTTGTTGCACAAATAATAGCAGAGCGCGGTCTGGCACCTACCATCATTTGCGAATCCTGCGGAACACAGGCAGAGGATGCACTTTTTATGAAAAAAATGTATATGTCAGTAAAGTGACGGAAAAATTCAACTCAGGAGAAAGGGGTATGAGCTGTGCGAATTATAGCTCATACTTCCTCCGTAAAGCTAATAATAATTTGCGTGCAGGTGTATAATATTTCGCGAAAGGTCTTGACAAACTTTGGCGATTATATTATAATTATATTGTTATGCTGTTGTAGCTCAGTAGGCAGAGTACATCCTTGGTAAGGATGAGGTCGGCGGTTCAAGCCCGCTCAACAGCTCCATAAACGACTTGGCGTGCACAAGTCGTTTTTTACTAAGAATTTAAAGGGGATGAAATGATGGAAAAAAGGAGTAATTTCACAGGTAAGTTAGGATTTGTCCTTGCAGCAGCAGGTTCAGCAGTGGGTCTTGGAAACATATGGAGATTTCCGTACCTTGCAGCAAAGTATGGCGGAGGAATTTTCCTGCTTGCATATCTTGTCCTTGTTTTAACATTTGGTTTTGCACTTATGACTGCGGAAATAACCATCGGAAGAAAGACAGGACTCAGCGCAATAGGTGCATTCCAGAAGCTTAATAAGAAATATTCGTTTATAGGCTATCTTGCAGCGATTGTTCCGGCAATAATACTTCCGTATTATTCGGTAATCGGTGGCTGGGTAACAAAGTATCTATGGGTATTTTTGTCAGGAAACGCAGCAAATGCAGCGGGTGATGAATTCTTCGGAAGCTTTATAAGCCAGCCATATCAGCCAATCTTCTGGTTCTGCGTATTCTTTGGAATTACAGCTGTAATAGTGCTCCTTGGTGTGGAAAAGGGAATTGAAAAGTGTAGTAAGATTATGATGCCGGTGCTGATAGCACTGTCAATAATTATCGCAGGCTATTCAGTATGTATGCCTGGTGCAATGGACGGAGTTCTTTACTACATTCTTCCGGATTTTTCTAAGTTCTCAGCAACGACTGTGCTTGCAGCTATGGGACAGCTCTTTTATTCAATGTCACTTGCTATGGGTATTATGATTACATACGGCTCATATATGAAAAAGGATGTCAATATCGAATCATCTGTTAAGCAGATTGAACTTTTTGATACAGGTATCGCATTCCTTGCAGGACTTATGATTATTCCGGCTGTGTTTGCGTTCTCGGGCGGAACACCGGAGGCTCTTGGAAAGGGACCTAGCCTTATGTTCGTAACACTTCCAAAGGTGTTTATGACAATGCCGGCAGGAACTGTTGTAGGAGCTATATTCTTCCTCTTGGTTTTATTTGCAGCGCTGACATCATCAATTTCGCTTATGGAAACTGTTGTTTCAATCGTATGCGACAAGGCGCATGTCGGAAGAAAAGCAGGCTGTGCGATTGTTGCAGCAGGAAGTCTGATTCTGGGACTCTTGTCAACACTTGGATACGGACCGCTTGGAAATGTCAAGATTATCGGTATGCAGTTCCTTGATTTCTTTGATTTCATCAGTAACAGTGTATTGATGCCGATTGTGGCATTCCTGACCTGTATATTTGTAGGATATGTTATAAAGCCGCAAGCGCTATCAGAGGAAATCGAGGTTTCAGCAAAGTTTAAGAGAAAAGCGCTGTTTAACTTTGTAATTAAGTATGCAGCACCAATCTGCATTGTGCTGATTCTTATATCTTCTGTACTTGATGTACTTGGAATTTTAAAGATTTAACATAAAAAAAAGCCTGAAACTTCAGGCTTTTTTTGTGTTCTTTTTTAATAAAATAAGGAACATTAAAATGGGGAATATTGCGATAGACCCTATTCCTATTTTAAGACCAAGCTGCTCAGGAGAAATTCCGGCAGCAGTTGCATAATTTAATACCCAAGGGAATTTCAGGGAATAGTCTGCAACTGCTCCGCACATCCACGAACCGAGCGAGCATCCTGTGTCACCGAAAAGTGCGAGTATCGCGAACATTGCAGCTCCTCCATGCGGGATTTTTTTCGAAGAGTATGAGTAAACGCCAGGCCACATTATACTGACTGAAAGTCCCGTAATGGCACAGCTAAAAAGTGCAATATACGGGTTTTTTGAGGCGGCTGCGGTTAGATAGCAAGCCGTGCATAGGAGTGAGCATGTCATAAGAGATTTTCTTAAATTGAAGCGGTCACCGAATATTCCGAACAAAAGGCGTCCTGTACCCATAAACATAGCAAAAAGGCACGCACCCAATATATCTCCTGCAAATTTGTCAATACCAAGACCTTTTTGAGCAAAGAGCGATGCCCATTGTGCCATCGTTATTTCAGCGGCACCTGAACAAACCATAAGCATACACATCATTATAAGTACAGGCATTTTTAAAAGTGATCTTGGAGTTTCAAGACGCTCCTTATGGCTTATCTCAGGGATGGGAACAATTTTAAACAGAACTGCACTTATAAGCGGGATGATTGCCCATAGTATAGGCAGAAGCCGCCATATACTACTCGAGAAAATCTTTATGGCAGCAGTTGAAATGAGAACGACTGCAAGGTGTCCCCAACAATAAAAGGAATGGAGCATACTCATTCTTGCTGAGCTGTGGCCGAGGTCAAGCGAGTCAACTATCGGACTCACCATTACCTCCAAAAGACCTCCACCGAAGGCATAAAACAGAACCGAAATCAAAAGACTTATATATACAGGCAGAATATGAGGCAGAATACCAAGGAGCAAAAGCCCGATAACTGCCGAAACCTGCGCAAGAATTCCTGATTTGCGATACCCGAGACGACTTATTATTTTATAGGCAAAGCCGTCGGTAAACAGCTGTATCATAAAGTTTACAAGTGTAAGGTTTGCAATATTTGTATAGGATATTCCAAAGTCATCCTTAAAAAAGACAAACAAAAGAGGAAGAAGATTGTTTACGATTGCCTGTGTGGTTATTCCAAACTCACACGCAAGCATTGTAGATTTGTGTGTCATACCATTACCTCCCAAATATCGCTATTTTAGCACAAAAACAGTTAGGTGTCAATGAATTTGTCAACATAGTATATTATGCTGTGATCAAGAAATAGTCACGCTTCTAAAATAGATGGAATCTGACTTGATAAAGGCGAATTTTGAAGTTGACTTTCAAAATGTAATATTATATAATATATAATGTTTGAGTGAGTCAACAGATAGCTTAATAAATATAGCAATGCTCACCCTTAGAGGTGAGTATTTTTATTTGTACATAAGGAGAAATCATGAAAGAAAAACGAGGTTTTTTAAAAGGTATAACAGACGGACTCCCGATTTGCTTCGGTTATTTGTCGGTTGCATTCGCCTTCGGAATTTTTGCATCGGAAAGCGGTCTTACATGGATGCAGTCGCTGCTTATTTCAATGACTAATGTTACTTCAGCAGGACAGCTTGCAGCTGTGCCGATTATTGCAGGTGGAGGAACACTTGTGGAGCTTGCGGTTTCGCAGCTTGTAATAAACATAAGATATTCGCTTATGTCAGTTTCGCTTTCGCAGAAGATAGATAAAAGTGTGAGCTTTTTAGACAGATTTATAGTTTCATTTGTGAATACAGATGAGGTTTTTGCTGTAGCTTCGGGACAAAGCGGCTCTGTAGGAAAAAGGTATCTTTACGGTCTTATATTAACACCGTACCTTGGCTGGAGCGTAGGAACGCTGCTCGGTGCTGTAGCAGGAAATATTTTGCCTGTGTCTGTAGTTTCGGCACTGGGTATAGCAATATACAGTATGTTTGTTGCGATAATAGTTCCGGACATCAGGGAAAACGGCGCAACGGCTCTATGTGTTGCAGCGGCGATAGCACTGGGCTGTCTTATAAGGAATATACCGGTTATAGGTAAGCTTCCTGAGGGATTTGTTATTATGGTGTGTGCGGTGGCGGCAAGCACAATTTTTGCCGTATTAAAACCTGTTGATGTGGAGGGAAACTGCGATGAATAGAGAAAGCTTCTGGATTTACCTCCTTGTTATGGCAGGTATAACATACCTGATACGCATGTTGCCGTTCGTCCTTATTAAAAAGAAAATCAGGAACAGGTTTATACTGTCGTTTTTGCATTATATACCATACACGGTGCTTGCGGTTATGACGATTCCAGCGATATTCTATTCTACTTCGAGCAGAATATCGGCTGTTATAGGCTTTATAGTGGCAGTCGCACTCTCATATTGCGGAAAAAGTCTGGTTAAGGTTGCAGCAGCGTCGTGCGCTGTGGTTTTCGTAGTTGAGATGATAATTGCTATGATTTGACGAAGGGAGTACAGGCGATGTTCGATGAAATAAAAGGAAAACTGGGATTTGGATGTATGAGGCTGCCTATGACCGGCGGCGAAGTGGACAAAAATGAGTTTAACCGCATGATAGATGCGTATATTGGCGCAGGGTTCAACTATTTTGATACAGCACACGGATACATTGACGGGAAAAGTGAAATTGCAATTCGTGATTGTCTTTCTGCAAGATATAAAAGAGAGGATTTCGTTCTTGCTAACAAGCTATCTGACTGGTATTTCGAAAAAGAGGAGGAAATATTGCCTCTTTTTGAAAATCAGCTAAAGCTTTGCGGGGTGGAATATTTTGATTTCTATCTTTTTCACGCACTTAACAAAAAAACATATTTAAAGCATAAGGAGTGCCATTCCTTTGGTATTGTGAAGAAACTCAAGGAGGAAGGAAAGATAAAGCATATTGCCATGTCCTTTCATGACAGCGCAGAGGTTCTGGATATGATTTTGGCGGAGCAGCCATCTGTTGAGGCTGTACAGCTGCAAATCAATTATCTTGATTATGATGACCCGTCGGTACAGAGTAAGGCATGCTATGATGTTGCGGTAAGGCACGGGAAAAAGGTAATTGTTATGGAGCCTGTAAAGGGCGGTGTGCTTGCAAACCTGCCTGATGAGGCGACAGGTGTGTTCAGTAGTTTTGGAGACGCAAGTCAGGCATCGTATGCCCTTCGCTATGCAGCAAGCTACCCTGAGGTATTCATGGTGCTCTCCGGTATGGGCAATATGGATATGATTAAAGATAATATTAAAAGCATGAAGAATTTCGTGCCGCTATCCAAAGAGGAAGTTGATGCTACCGACCTTGCGCGTGAAATAATACGAAGAGTAAAACAGGTAAAGTGTACCGGCTGCAGTTATTGTGTGGAGGTTTGCCCTAAACGAATACCTATACCAACAATTTTTTCTGTCTATAATGAATTTTTAGCAGCAAAAATATCTTGCGAGGATGCAAAAAATAAAATTCTTTCATTCGACAACAGGATAAACAAGTGCGAAAAGTGCGGTAAGTGCGAGGAAAACTGCCCGCAAGGAATAAAGATAAGAGAGGAACTTGAAAAGGTAAGCAAGATAGTCGGAGAGTAAAAGGAGGGGTAAAGCGGATATAAACGGCTGTATTCGCTTTAGTTCCACGAAGATTAAAGATACAAAAGATAAAGAAAAATAATGACTGAAAAGGATAAGTTTTTTTAATTATAAACTTGTCCTTTTTGTTCATGTGTGGTATAATAAAACTATTATGGGACTTTATGAAAATAAACTGATTAAATATATTTTTGAGGTGTAACAAAATGGCGAATAAGAAAACGCAGAAAAAGGCTGCTCCTAAAAGGACAGTAACAAAAACAAGTGGGAGAAAAACCGCTGTACGAAAGGGCGATGTGCCGGCAAAAAGAGTGACGGAGAATAAAAATCCATACGCATATGTGGCATCGGGAGTGTGGATGATTATTGCAGCGGTTTTAGTCGGGATATTTACATACGGAAGTGCACAGGGCGTGCTTGCAGGCTGGATAAATGATGCGATGTTCGGTCTTTTTTCGGTTGCGGCGTACCTCGTTCCGCTTGTTATTTTTGCGCTTGGCATTTATGTTTTTAAGGTAAAGCGTACTAACAACCTGATGTACAAGCTGTGTCTGTCCTTAGTTGAAGTAGTGCTTGTCGGAAGCCTTGTGACAATATTCTGGCAGAAGGAACTTCCGATGATTTCTGCTCTCTGGGGATATGGAATAGAGGGAATGGGCGGCGGACTTTTAGGCGGAGCGCTGGCTATCATGTTAAACGGCCTTATCGGCAGAGCAGCAACGATTGTGGTAATACTCATTCTGTTTGCTGTTATAATGGGACTCATTTTAAGAATATCCTTTACAAGCCTTATCGGAAACATTGAAAACAGGCGGGAAGAAGAGGAAAAGGACAGAACATATACTAAAAATTCGCACGCAGATGATGAGATTTCGGATAAGATGGTGAGGGCAAAGAAAAAGCTGAGCACATTTACAAAATCGGCATCGGTCGAGGATAAAAAGACGGAAGAAAAGGAAGATGAAAAGGAACAGGAGCAGATTGTATTTGACCCTGATGTATTTTTAGAGGGTGTTGCGGCACAGCTGCCGCAGACCGAGGGCGTTAAGGAGCTTTTAGAGGAACAGAAAAAGAAACACGCCGAGAACGAAAAGCCTAAGAAGGTTGCTGCAGCGACAGAGGAGGAAAAGGAAGAGGTCAAGAATGAAATTACCGCATCTATTGAAAAGCCGGTGATTGAATATAAAATGCCGCCGATTGATCTTTTGAAAAAAGTCGAAGCGGTTTCCTCGGACAAGCGTCGTGAGATGTACGAAACAGCTAACAGACTGATGAAGGTTTTAAAGGACTTCGGTGTTGATGCAAAACTTTTGCAGGTTACACAGGGGCCGACAGTAACAAGATACGAAATTCAGCCGTCAACAGGAGTGAAGCTTGCAAAAATAACCGGTCTTGCAGAGGATATTGCATTAAACCTTGCAGTGCCGACGGTTTTGGTGGCGGCAGTTCCGGGTAAAGCGGCGGTTGGAATTGAAGTTCCTAACAATACAGTCGGAACAGTATCCGCACGCGAGCTTATGGAAAGCGATGCGTTTAAAAATGCCACATCAAAGCTTTCGGTTGCGCTCGGTAAGGACATCGGTGGTAATGTTGTGATTGGCGATATTGCAAAATTCCCGCATGTACTGATAGCCGGCTCAACAGGCTCAGGTAAATCTGTATGTATAAACACAATTATAACAAGTATACTCTACAAGGCGCGTCCTGATGAGGTTAAGCTGATTATGATTGACCCTAAGGTGGTTGAGCTTGGTGTATATAACGGCATACCGCATCTATTGATACCGGTTGTGACCGATCCTAAAAAGGCGGCAGGTGCACTTAACTGGGCGGTAGGCGAAATGATGAGAAGATATGCGCTTTTTGCTGAAACGGGTACCCGTAATTTAAAGGGATACAATGAACATATAGAAAAAGAAGACGGCGAAAAGATGCCGCAGATTGTAATTATAATTGACGAGCTTGCCGACCTTATGATGGTTGCGGCAAAGGAGGTCGAGGACTATATCTGCCGCTTGGCACAGCTTGCGAGAGCAGCAGGAATTCACCTTATTATTGCGACTCAGCGTCCGTCGGTTGATGTTATAACCGGACTTATCAAAGCAAATGTCCCGAGCCGTATCGCATTTGCGGTATCGAGCGGTGTTGACTCGCGAACAATCCTTGACAAGGTGGGTGCGGAAAAGCTTTTGGGTAAGGGTGATATGCTGTATCATCCGACAGGACTTCCAAATGCACAGAGAGTGCAGGGAGCATTTGTGTCAGACAGCGAAATAGAAAACATAATTGAATTTATCAAGGAAAACTCCGAAGAAACAAACTACGCTCATGACCTAGCGGAGCATATTGAAAGAATGGCAACCGGTGAAAACGGTGTCACTGACGAGGATGAAAGTGAAGATGCAGACGAGCTTCTTCCACAGGCAATAGAGCTTGCAGCAGAGCTTGGACAGATTTCAACCGCAATGATTCAGCGTAAGATGAAGGTGGGCTATGCAAGAGCGGGAAGAATTATTGACCAGATGGAGACAAGAGGTTTAATCAGCGGAGCAAACGGCTCGAAGCCAAGAGATGTTTACTTAAACAGAATTCGCGGCTTGCAGGAGGAGCTTCCGGAAGAGGAATACGAAGAAGATTACGAAGAAAACGATGAAGAATGATTTTTTGCCGGTATCTAGGCAGGATATGAAAAACCGTGGTTGGGATGAGCTTGACTTTTTGTATATTGTCGGAGATGCGTATGTTGACCATCCAAGCTTCGGGCACGCCATAATTTCACGCGTGCTTGAGTCGGCAGGGTATAAGGTTGGAATAATAGCACAGCCGGACTGGAGGAGTGCAGATGATTTTAAACGGCTCGGCAAACCGCGGCTTGCAGTTTTGGTGAGTGCAGGAAATATTGATTCCATGGTAAATCACTATACTGCGTCTAAAAAGAGGAGAAGTGAGGACTTATACTCTCCAGGCGGAAAAGCGGGGATGAGACCTGACCGAGCTACTATTGTATACTGCAATCGTGTACGGGAAGCCTTTGGTGATGTTCCGCTACTGATCGGCGGAGTAGAGGCAAGCCTTAGAAGGTTTGCACATTATGACTACTGGGATGATAAGGTTAGACGCTCGATACTTTTAGACAGCCGTGCAGATATCCTGATGTACGGCATGGGAGAAAAACAGATAGTTGAGCTTGCTGATTGTTTGGCAAGTGGTATTGATGTTAAGGATATAACCTATGTAAAGG
>JAZNTB010000034.1:0-17400 GCA_045591565.1 Clostridia bacterium | reverse complement strand
GATGTCGCCCTTAGCAAGGTCTGAAAGTTCAGCCTCTTCGCCGTTCTTTGTAACCTTTAGAATTGTATTGCCATCTTCGATAGCTTCGTCTGAAATAACGATTTCATCATAAGATACATTTACAGCTTCCTTAGTTGTAATAGTAACGATTGTTTCGCTGTTTTCGTATTCTACAGAAGCAACCTCTGCTACATTGTAGATGTTAACTAATACTTTTTCATAACCTGCAGCTACACCGTCATCAATAAGTGTGATTGTGCCAACTGCACTGCCAAGGTATTTGTCAAGCTTTGTCTGAGCTGTTGTAAGCGCGCGTGGTGATACTGTTGTGTCGTCAGCTTCGTTTGTGATTGTATCATGCTGAACACCGTTTACATATACAGCTACAGAGTTCTCTAAAGCATAGTATCTTGAACCAAATCTTACCTTTGCATTTGTTGTGCTGTACTGGTTAGCATCACCTAACTTGGTCTGCCCTACATAATCTTCAGCAACAAATTCCTTAGTCTCTGTCTTGCCTGTTGGTACGAAGTAGAGAAGGTGGAATTCATCCATCTCATCTTCAGCGATGATAGCCTTACCTGACTGGTGGATATAATCATTTACATTAAGTCCGCCAAGATACACATCAACGCCTGTGATAGGTCCGTTTGGAGCTGTTCCTGTAACTTTTCTATCAGCGTCGCCCCACCAAGCAGCCTTAGTGATTGTAACCTTAGCAGCATCTGTTTCAACAGCAGTGTTGCTTGTAGCTGTATCTGTAACTGTTGCAGTTACAACATAAGCATTGTACTTCTCTGAAAGAAGTGTCTTGAATACATCTCCAGCTTTTTCAGAACCGTCAAGCTGTGCGTATGTGTTTCCTGTGATGCTGTACTCAGCAACGCCAAGCATTGGAACCTGAAGTGTGTTCCAGATCATCTGTGCAACCTGACCTCTTGTCATTGCTGTGTCGTTTGCAGCAGCAACGCCAGCTGAGATACCAGTTGAAGCAGCCATATCTGTGTAGCCCTTTGGCCATCCACCGTTCTTACCAGCATACTCGCCGTAACCAGCGATTGATGTGAGCATTACACACATCTGAGCGTATGTAACCTGATCCTGTGGAGCGAATGTTCCATCGCCCATACCTGAAATGAAGCCCTGGTTAACACCAACGTTGATGTAACCTGCAGCCCATGCAGCCTGTTCATTAACATCAGCGAACTGTGATGTTGTTGAAGAAGCCTGTGCGTCAGCAGTCATATTAAGCGCACCAACGATCATTGTTGCAGCTTCTGCTCTTGTGATTGTTCCTTCCGGTCTGAATGTGTAAGATCCATCTTCTTCTGCGTAACCGTTAACGATTCCGAGAGTTGAAAGAATCTCTACTGCTTCAGCGTAAGCAGCTGTGTCTGCTACGTCAGTAAACTTAGAAGCGCTTACTGTAGCAAATGAGCTAACTGTGATAGCTAAAGCGATTACAGCGGAAATTACCTTTTTGAAATTTTTCATAATTTCAAATCCTCCCTTTTTTTCTATTTCGAAAGGGTGTCTTCTGCATTCCGAGTGCACCCTTTCTTTTCCACTTCGGAATTATTTTGGCGTCAGCGGGGCTTGCGCCACCCTGACTATGCATTGATTGTACCACCTATTTTGCGGCATGTCAATGCAATTTCTGCAGTTGTAACATAACTGTAAAATTGGTGTTAAACAAGAATATTTATGTAATTTTACATTAAATTGGAGTAATATTACTAAAATTCCTGTAACACAAACAGCAGTCACAACCCCATACTCTGTTATTTTACTATTTTTTTCTCCAATTGTCAAGGTTTTTAGTTAAATTAGTCTTTTTAACCACAAGCCGTTTATTTTTTTGTACTTTTTTATTTAAATTCTATAATAAATGCCCCTGTGAAACGAAAAGAACCGATATGATTTTCACATCGGTTCCGGAATTTCTTCCTATTATAATATAGCTTCCCAAAGTTCAGGATGCGGATTTGCAATAACCTCGGTGGCAATCAGCACGCCGTCCCCGGCAGCAATTCTTGCACCTGCCTCAACGGCAGCCTTGACATCTGCAACCTCGCCGGTCATAGTAACAAAGCACTTGCCGCCCATACCGCGCGCAACTCGTACCTCAATGAGCGCAATGTTTGCAGCCTTAACCGCCGCATCTGCCGCAAGTATTGAGCTTGCCGCTGTAAAGGTTTCTACAATACCGAGCGCCTTTCTCTCGGTTGCGTTCGCCGTTCCGCACATCGCCTCGAAAACCTTTTCGCCAAGGTTTCCTATTACGAATTTGTCAATCAGCGCATCCTCGCTTACAAGCGCTGCCCTGTCCACCGCCGCCTGAATTTCAGAAAGCGTTCCTCCAACAATGGTGACAAACTTGCCCGGACAAACAGCTCCCGACTGAATCAGGAATACTCCTGCGCTTTTTAGCATTTCATCGGTGACTTTGATGCCTTTTGATACATTCTTAACTTCTACAAGTCCTATTGCATTCATGCTTTATCTCTGCCTTTCGATTACTACAAATCTGTCGGTAATTTCCTTAACCTTACCGCTTATGCTGGCGTGCATTGTTGTGCCGAGTGCATTTGCCTCGGTCTGCGCTACAACATCGCCCGCTTTCACGGTGTCGCCAACCTTCACTGTTGCGGTTGCCGGTTTACCCACATGTTGAGAGAACGGAATATAAACCGTTTTCGGGTTAAACTTTATGTTCTCACGGGTAACTTCTGCCTTTACATACTTTCTGATACCCAGTCTGTCAATCAGCACCGAGGACGGAAGAAGCCTTCCTGCACGCTCTTTGCGCACTTCCTTCGGCGCAATATTATTTTGTCTGCGGAAGCCCTGCCTTGCAAGCTCTGCCTTTACTTCCATCGAAATCGCCTGCGGGTTGAGCATCTGCTGACAACCAATTACTGTACACACGCCGCAGCCGCAACAAAGCGCCGCCTGCGTAAAGTTCTCAGCGTTAGTCACTTCTCCGTGCGATGCCGCACGCAAAGTTTTGTCAACACGGATGTTATAGCCGAGAAGGTATCTCGGGCAAACATCCGAGCACATATGGCAATTACAGCACGCAGCCGATGCACGCTTTAGCGTCATCGACATCGGCATTCTTCTGCGCTGGATAACCGAGTGCGTTTCAGGGAATATTAAAACTCCCTTTGTCGTCTTTGTGACAACATCATTTTCGAGGTCAACCAATTTTCCCATCATCGGACCGCCGTTTATTGCAGCCTTGCCCACGAGGTTTGTGTATCCGCAAGCTGTTAAAAGCTCGCTTATCTTCATTCCTATCGGCACTTTTACGATGATATCCCTTTCGACATCTCCGCCGATGGAAACATATTTCGTTGTTATGTTAGCATCACGATTTATTGCGTTATGTATGTTGTAAACCGTTTCAGCGTTTAGTACCATAACGCCGACCATTATCGGGATACTCCCCTCCGGAATAATCTTTCCGGTTGTTTCGTAAACCAAAACCACCTCGTCACCTGCAGGATAAATGTCAGGGATTTCGTGGATTTTAATTTTTGTTCCGGCAAGCGAATCGCAAATCTTCTTATCCAAAAGATGCATATTCTTGCCCTTTATGCCGATAATTGTTTCGTCTGCGCCCATAATGTCGGTCAATAGCTTGAGCGTTTCCACCACCGCACCAAAGTGCATACCGAGTACATGGTGGTCAACCATCATAAGCGGCTCACATTCTGCCGCATTCACGACAATCTGCTTTACATCCTTTGAGAATTTCTTGTGAGTAGGGAATCCTGCTCCGCCTGCTCCGACAATTCCGGCGTTATAAACAATTTCCTGAAGTCTTTCGAGCTCCAACTGTCATTCCCTCCCGATTACTGATTCTTGTCAACTATTCCTACGATTGTTGCATCAACCGGCGCATCTGTTCTTTCAAGCGCAAGCCTTGCCGCACTGCCTGTTGCAATCAATACTTCTTCGCCGATACCTGCTCCGACTCCGTCAACGGCAAGCAAGTGGTTTCCCGTAGGTTTGCCGTTTTCGATTGTTTCGACTACCATAAATTTGTAGCCGACCAGCTTTTCATTTTTCACTGTGGAAACAATGCTTCCCTTAATTCTTGCCAAAATCATATCAGCTTCTCCTAATTATATATGTAAGTTTTATTTATTTTCGTGGTTAATTTTTCGATATAATTCGCACCGAGTCACCCGTCTTAATTCCTGCTGCATTGGCATCATCTGTATCAATGTGCATTTCGGTATTGAAATCCTTGTGCACACGAACCTGCACATTATAGTAACGCGTAGGCTTTGGGCTGTCAATCTCTACATCAACTATGTCATTATCGTGCACTCCATATTTCTCCGCATC
Source organism: Clostridia bacterium (assembly GCA_045591565.1). Lineage (GTDB taxonomy): Bacteria > Bacillota > Clostridia > UBA1381 > UBA1381 > UBA1738. The sequence continues at coordinate 13,044 of JAZNTB010000034.1, read as the reverse complement.
CGGCACATTGAAGTGAATGTGGCGGTTTGCGATAATTGTGCACTCATTTAAAAACACGCTGCCGCACGGTCCCACAAGCGCCATAGGTGCGCTGCCGTCAAGCTTTCCGGACGGACGAACCGGAGGACTTACCTTTAATTTAAAGGTGTCTGTTCTTGATATTTCAACCTGCGACCTGTCTCTTACAGGTCCCAAAACACGCACTCCTTCGATAGACCTCAGCGACGGACTTACCAGCGTAACACATTCCTCTGCTGCGAACTGGTCGCCCATCAGAATTTTCTTTACAGTCAGCTTGTGTCCTTTGCCGAAGAGGGTTTCAAGATCCTCCTGTGAAAGATGTACATGGCGTGCCGATACGCCGACCTTAATGCCGGTGTCTTCAGCGTTATTCAATATGTCAATTACACCCTTTGTTATGGTGTCAATCAATTTCTCGTCAAGCATTTTCTTGCTCCTTTGGCGGAATTATTTCGGGAATATCCGCGGAGTGCGCAGATATTCCCTTATTCCTTTGGTTAAATTACTTTAAAGCCGGTAAAATCTTCTCAACATCGCCGTGTGGACGAGGAATTACATGAACAGAAACGAGTTCACCAAGCTTTGAGCCTGCTGCTGCGCCTGCATCTGTTGCAGCCTGAACTGCACCAACATCGCCGCGAACCATAACAGTTACCAAACCTGAACCGATACGCTCTGTTCCGATAAGCTGTACATTTGCAGCCTTAACCATAGCGTCTGCAGCCTCGATTGCAGCAACTAAACCTCTTGTTTCAACCATTCCCAATGCTTCTACTGCCATTTTACATTACCTCTACTTTCTGAGCTTTTCGCTCGACTTAACTATTTTGTTTTCTTTCCCGTTTTTGCGGGTGCTTTTTTTATATCTGAAGTCTTTGCAGACTTAGATGTTGTTTTGCTTGCCGCTTTCGGTGCGGCCTTTTTAGTCTGTGTCTTTTTTGCCGGTGCTGGCTCTTTGAGCGCCTTTGCCTCAGGCTCCGTCTTTTCCTCGTCAAGATGTAGGAACTTGAGGATTTCAGGATGTGGTCTTGCAATAACCTCTGCCGCCTTTAAGCATCCTGCGCTTTTTGCAAAGCTTCTTCCTGCCTCAACCGCTGCAGTCACCGACGAAACGCTGCCGCGAACCACGATTGTAACAAGTCTGCCGCCGAGCTTTCGCTCAACTGCGACAAATTCAACCTCTGCCGCCTTTACCATCTCATCGAGCATCTTTATTGCATTACCGAGCGCCGACACTTCGACAAAACCAAGAGAAAAGTTCATAACCTTTGTCCCTTTCTTATCTTATTTTAGATTCCCGGTAAAATCTTCTCAACATCGCCGTGTGGACGAGGAATCACATGCTGAGCAACAAGCTCTCCGAGTCTTGAAGCAGCCTGAGCGCCCGCCTCAACAGCAGCCTTAACTGCGCCAACATCGCCTCTTACGATTACAGATACAAGACCTGAACCGATTTTTTCTGTTCCGACAAGCTGTACATTTGCAGCCTTTGTCATAGCATCTGCTGCTTCGATTGAAGCTGTCAAGCCTCTTGTTTCAATCATTCCTAAAGCTTCCATTTTTATATCTCCTTTTTATAAATTACTAAAATTATGCGTTGTTTTTGATATGTCCCACTCTGTCCCGTCCGACGCTTGTTCTGTCCGCCATCTTCTGGGTATCAGTGTTAGGTCTTGCTATAATGTGTTTCTGGATAAGTCCGGTCACACGGTTTGCCGCATCTGCCGCCGCCTCAACCGCCGCAGTTACCGCCGATACCGAGCCTTGCATTTTAACCACCGTTATCAGCGGAACCTCCACCGATTCGGCGTTTGCCGGCTTGTTCGTATCGATTGCGATGATTTTAACATCTGCCGCCTTTGCTGCTGCGTCTGCTGCTACCATCGCCGCTGTGAACCCAAACATTTCCACTATTCCAATTGCGTCCGGCATATTATCTTACCTCCGCAATCAGTCTTTATTAACAACGGCAATCTTAAGACCCGCCTGAGCGAGGTTTGTTTTGAATGCCTCGTCGATTTCATCAAGACCATACTTGTGGGTGATAAGCTCCTTAATCGGCAAGCCGATTGCAATGGCACGCTTTAAGAAATCGAATGTTGTTGCATAATCTCTAAGAGTATAAACCCATGAACCGACGAGCGTAATCTCCTTCGCGCACATATCAAAGTGCGGATTGATAGTTGCATCGCCGCCGTTTATAAAGAATCCAAGCTCGCAGAGTCCGCCGCCGTTTCTTATAAACTTATAGATATTGCCGTGCGCAACAGGAGAGCCTGTGCACTGGAAAGCAAAATCTGCAAAGTAACCGCCGAAAGCGTCCTTAACTGCCTCTGCTAAGTTTTCAATTCCCTTGTGATTATTGTAGTTAACCACATTGTCTGCGCCCATTCTCTTTGCAAAGTCAAGACGCGCATCGTTTCCGTCAACGGCAACAATATTTTCAATACCCATCGTTCTGAGAACTGCGATACAGATAAGACCGATAGGTCCGCAGCCCTGAACAACAACTCTTGAATTAAACTTCAAAATTCCTGTTGTCTTTGCACGCTCAACTGCGTGAATCAAAACTGCGCAAGGCTCAATCAGAATTCTTGAATCGAGGTCTAAGTCGCTGACATTAAACACTGTCGAGCCGCCTCTTACTACTATGTAATCCGAGAACCAGCCGTTTAGGTGGATATCATCATCAGGAAGAAGTCCATAAACATCGGCTCCTCCTACATTCTGTTTGTTAAGGTCGAACATTGTGATATCAGGATTATCTTTGAAAATCATACAGGTAACAACCTTGTCACCAAGATTTCACGGCTTTCCTGCGCTGTCAACCTTTACATTCTTGCCCATCTTTACGATTTCGCCTGTTCCCTCGTGTCCTAAGACAACCGGAATAAGACCGAACGGGTCACGCTTGTATTCGTGAGCGTCTGTTCCGCAAACGCCGCAGCCCTCAACCTTTACGAGGATATCGTCGTCGCCGATTTCAGGGATTGGGTATTCCTTAATTTCAATCTTTTCAAGACCTGTAAGCACAGCAACTCTTGCCTTCTGCGGTATCCCGGAAGCAGCTGCCGCTTTTGGTGCGCTTGCCGGAGCTGATGCACTTGCTGCGCCGCCGCTCATTTCCGCAAGAACCGATTGCACAAGTCTTGCAATTTCGTTTTCATTTATTGTCACGGTAAATACCTTCCTTTCCTATATGATAGACAGGCTGTCAACCAACACGCATCTTCTCTGTCTTGTAAAGGTTCTTGCCGAGGTTATTCCCTCGCCGGTAGGACCTGCTATGGTGAAGGTCGTATGACCTTCGCTGTTAAAGCCGATTCCGGCATAGCTTGGAGCGTTCTTTACAAATATTGTTGTGCAGATTGCCTTTGCATAAGCCGTCATGCGGTCAACATTCTTGGAATGAAGATGTGCTGTATGTCGGTTGCCGTGTTCTGCCTTAACCGCCATATCAAGCGCCTGCTCGAAGGTTTCGCATCTTACAATCGGCAGAATCGGCATCATCAGCTCCTCCTGCACGAAGTTATGCGAGAACTCGGTTTCGCATATTATGCAACGGATATTGTCCGGTGCATTTATTCCAATCTGGGCAAGAATTTTCTTTGCATCGCGTCCTACCCAGTTTTTGTTAATGGTCTTTTTCGGCTTATCGCCCGGCTTTTTAGGCGGAAGGTCAACCAGAACAACCTCCTCCAGTGCCTTTGCCTGTGCACTGTCAATCAAGTATGCGCCATTTTTCTGCATTTCGCTAATAAGGCTGTCTGCAATAGCATTTAATGCAAAACATTCCTTTTCCGCAATACATGGCAGGTTATTATCAAATGTACATCCGTCAATGATGTCCTTGCCTGCCTTTTTAATATCAGCAGTTTCATCGACGATAACCGGAGGATTTCCGGCACCGGCACCGATTGCTTTTTTACCGCTCGAGAGAAGCATTTTAACAACTCCCGGGCCTCCCGTTGCAACCAGCATCCTGACTGACGGGTGGTTAACCATCACATTTGATGAATCCATCGTCGGATTTTTAACTGTAACTACGATATTCTCAGGGCCGCCTGCTGCAAGCACTGCTCGGTTAACGAGGTCAACCGCATAGCAGGAGCACGCTTTTGCGCCCGGATGTGTATTAAACACAACTCCGTTTCCGGCAGCCAGCATACCGATACTGTTGCAGATTACGGTACAGGTCGGGTTTGTGGACGGTGTGATTGCACCGATAATTCCAAACGGCGCCATCTCAACAAGCGTTAAGCCTCTGTCGCCCGAGAGAGCCTTGCATTCAAGGTCCTCAGTTCCCGGTGTTTTGTCTGCAACTAAGTGATGTTTTAATGTTTTATGGTAAACATTACCCATTTTTGTTTCTTCGACTGCCATCTTGGACATAATCTCCGCCTCAGCATGTGTCAGCTTTCTTATTTCACGGATAATGTTTTCTCTCTGTTCCTTATTATAGTGACGGAAAAGGGTGTACGCCTTGTTTACTTCGGCAATAGCCTCCTCCATCGTGTCAAAAACGCCCAGCTGCTTTCTTTTGGGAGCAGGAGCTGTTCCCATTTGCGCAAGCACGCTTTTGACAATTTCGGAAATTTCATTTTCGTTTATGTTCATAGATAATTTCCTTTCATTTATTCCTTTTCGGCATATCGACTCATGGCATATAAAAGGTCTGAAAGCCGGTTTAAATATATATAGGTAGCTTTCCGTATTTTTTCTTCCTGCAAAAGCTTCGCTGCAACGCGTTCAGCGCGCCGTACGGTAGCTCTTGCCAAATCCAGAAACGCAGATGTAGCGTTTTTCCCCGAAAGGGAAAATCCGCAAAAGTGCGTGCAATACCTGTTGGCTTCTTTCTCTACAGCGACCACCGTTTCCTCCGAAACGAAAGCCTCACCGCCGGAAAGCTCGCCCATTACTGATATGAGCTCTTTCTGCAGCCTCTCTATATCGTAGACAAGCCCCCGTTCCTTTGTGTGCGCCTTTGCAACGCCGAGCAAGCAGGAAACCTCGTCCAAGGTCCCGATAAGCTCTATCATACGGTCGGTCTTTGAAACACGCACGCCTTTTAGGTTCTGCGTGTACCCTTCATCGCCAATGCCTGTATAAAGTCTCGCCATTACTTACCGTACTTTTCTAAAACCCTCTTGGTAACCTCTGCAACTATAGCCTCAATGTCGCTGTTATTACCTGATGAGCATGAGCAGGTCTCGCCGTGCTCCTTGTAGTACTTAAGCTGAGATTCAAGCGGCTGGAAGCCGTGGTATGTAGCAGAACTTTCTGCGCCGATTTTCTCGTTTGCCTGTGCCGGAGACAGGTCGCAGCTGCCGTCCTCGTAGCAACCCGGACAAAGCTTTTCCATCGGGTGTCTGCCGGAAACATTAAACTGCTTTCGCAGGTCAATAAGCTTTTTAACCTCGCCGCAAGGAATTTCCTTAGCGCCGCCGAGCATTGTCGAGTAGTAAAGAAGCTTTGCGTAGAATTCTGTTGACTCCATTCTGAAGAATGCAGTATTTAAATCGCAACCAAAGGAAAGTGCGCCGTGGTTTGCAAGCAATATTGCATCGTAATCCTGTATGTACGGCTGAAGTGACTCAGGAATTTCCATTGTTGACGGAGTTCCGTACTGTGCAATCGGAACAGCACCCAAGAAGATAATAGCCTCAGGCATAATCAGCTTGTCAAGCGCAATACCCGCGATTGCAAAAGAAGTAGCAATAGGAGGATGTGCGTGCACTACCGCATTTACATCAGGTCTTTCCTGATAAACCTTAAGATGCATCTTGAACTCTGAAGAAGGCTTCCACTTGTTAGGCTCCTTTAAGTTCCCCTTACCATCTACCTTACAGATCATATCCGGTGTCATATAGCCCTTGGAAACGCCTGTCGGTGTTGCGAAATATGTGTCATCGTCGATTTTAACGGAAATGTTACCGTCATTTGCAGCAACAAAGCCGTCTACATAGATTCTTCTTCCGATTTCACAAATCTCTTTTCTGATTTCAAAATCTGATTTGTACATAGTATATCCCTCCATTAAATTTTGTTTTTCTTGGTTTTAATTTGGTTTTTCTTTGTTTTTATTATATTCTATTTATAACCGCTTGTAAAGGGCTTTTTATGTCCCTTTTTGTCTTTTTCTCGATTATTACCAATATTATAACACATTTATTGCGTTATGTATATACTTATCCGAAAAATTTTCTGTCAAGATTGCGGTACTGTATTGCCTCTGCGATATGCGCCGACGATATATCCGCCTCTCCCGCAAGGTCTGCGATAGTTCGTGCGACCTTTAGAATTCTTGAATGTGCTCTTGCGGAGAGTCCCAGGCGGTCAAACGCCATTTTGAGGATATCGTTTTCTTTCTCGCCAAGTCGGCAGAACTCGGTGAGCATTCCTGCCGCAAGCTGTGCGTTTGAGTAAATTCCGTATTCACGATATCGTTCACGCTGAATACTCCTTGCCTCGTTTACTCTCTTTTTGATTTCCGCCGAGGTTTCGCCTTTTTCGGTACTGCTCAGCTTTTTATAGTCAACATTTGCAACCTCAACCTGAATGTCAATTCTGTCGAGTAGCGGTCCTGAAATCCTCGAATGATACTGATTAATCTGCGCCGGTGTACAGGTGCATTTTCGGTTTGCATCGCCTAAAAATCCGCATTTGCAAGGGTTCATACTCGCAATGAGCATCATATTGCAGGGGTATGTAAGCGTTGCATTCACTCTTGAAATAGTCACAATCCCATCCTCAAGCGGTTGGCGCATAACCTCTAAAACCTCGCGCTTGAATTCCGGCAGCTCGTCTAAAAACAGTACGCCGTTATGTGCAAGCGAAAGCTCGCCCGGTCTTGGCACACTTCCTCCGCCTGAAAGACCTGCAGCCGAGATAGTATGGTGCGGATTGCGGAACGGTCTTTTGGTTACAAGCGGCGTATCTTTTGTAAGAGTTCCTGCAATCGAGTGAATTTTTGATACCTCCAACGCCTCCTCAAAGGAAAGGTCGGGCAGTATCGACGGCATACGCTGTGCGAGCATTGTTTTGCCCGTTCCCGGCGAGCCGATTAAAAGGACATTGTGGTTTCCGGCTGCTGCAATCTCAAGCGCGCGCTTTGCGCTTTCCTGACCCTTGACATCGCAAAAATCCAGAAGCGCATCTCCTCCTGCTCCGAAAAAGCTTTCCACGCAGGCAGTATATTTTTCTATTTCATCCTCGCCCTTTAGGTGCCGGCAAAGCTCTGAAAGGCTTGACACAGGATAGATGTTTGCATCCTCAATAACTGCCGCCTCTTTTGCATTTACCGCCGGCACGAAAAAGTTCTTAAACCCGTTTTTATATGCCGAAATTACCATCGGGAGAACTCCCGAAATATGAGTCACGCTGCCGTCCAAGGACAGCTCACCTATAAAAACGCTGTCGGAATCCGGTGCCGGAATCTGCCCCGCAGCCGCAAGAATTGCAACCGCCATCGGTAAATCGTAGCCCGGCCCCTCTTTTCTTAAGTTTGCCGGAGCAAGGTTTATTATAAGCTTTTTTGACGGGAATACAAATCCTGAATTTTTAATCCCGGAGCGTATCCGCTCCTTCGACTCCTTAACTGCCGCATCAGGGAGTCCCACTATATCAAATCCCGGCAGACCTCCGGTTATGTCAGCCTCAACCGTGACAGCGAAGCCGTCTATGCCCAAAAGTCCTACCGAATATGATTTTGACAGCATTCTTCCACCTTCTTAAGTATCTGATTTTGTTCGGAGCGATTTGCTCTCACGATGCCAGCCGTCTATTCCGCCGGTCTGGATTGCCGTGAAAAGCCGCTTTTTAAGCCCTGCATTTACCGATTTATCAAGCGTCTTAAGAATATTTTTAATTTCCTCGCGCTTGGTTTTGCCGTCGGCAGGGCAATTACTTTTGACAACAGGCAGCTCCAGCCTGTTTGCGACGCTCTTAATATCACATTCACGCACATAAATCATCGGGCGGATGGAATACAGGTCGGTTCTGTCAAGATATGTAACCGGAGTAAAGCAGTTTATTCTGCCCTCATATAAAAGACTTAAAAGGAAGGTTTCCAAAACATCGTCATTGTGATGCCCCAGAGCAACCCTCTTGCAGCCCTGCTCTATTGCAAGGTCATTGAGCGCACCGCGCCTGAGCTTTGAGCAAAGCGAGCACGGATTTTCCTCTTTTCTGTAATCGAAAACCACCTCAGCGATGTCGGTTTCCTTTACGATGTACTCGACACCCAGCTCCTCGCAGTATTTTTTTATCCCCGAATAGTCAAGCTTATATCCCATATCAAGGGTAAGTCCTACTACGGTGAATTTCTTCGGATAATATCTCGAAAGGCTTGCCAAAGCTCCTAAAAGCACAAGACTGTCCTTGCCGCCCGAAACGCCGACCGCAATTCTGTCGCCATCGGCAATCATATCATAATCTTCTACGGCCTTTCTTACTCTGCTGACAATTCTTTTCATTATCTGGCGTCCTTTATAACATCAATGTTTTTAATTACATAATCCGTTCCCGAAATCACGGTTACAATTGCCGACAGCCATACAAGAATATCGGTCACCATCGCCGCTGCACCTTCAGGAAATACCGGGAACAGCAGAATAATTGCAGCAATAATTGCAACCATCTGGAATACGGTTTTCATCTTTCCCCAGATTGATGCAGCAATAACATTTCCCTTGCCTGCTGCAACCAGTCGTATGCCCGAAACAATAAATTCCCTTGCCAAAATCAGCATAACCGCCCACGCTGATGCTCTGCCGTGGTGCATAAGTCCTAAAAACGCCGCAGTTGTCAGCATCTTGTCAGCAAGCGGGTCCATAAATTTGCCGAAATCGGTAATTAAATTGTACTTTCTTGCCATATGTCCGTCAATGGCGTCGGTTAAGGAGGCTACAGCAAAGAGCACAAGCGCAATCGCCACATTTATCGGATTTGATGCGTCCATCATCAAAAATAGCATGAAAACCGGTACCATAATCATTCTTAAAACTGTTAATTTGTTAGGTGTGTTCATAATTACTCCTCCTCAACTTGCTTGCCTGTTAAATCATATTCATCAGCATCTAAAATCTCCACTTTTACGAAGCTTCCGATTTCCACCTCGTCGGGTGCGGCAAAATAAACTGTTCCGTCAACATCTATGCTGTCGGCATAGCTTCTTCCGGTGTACATAAAGTTTTCTTCGTCATAGCCTTCGCATAAAACCTCTATCACCTTGCCGATTTTTGATTTGTTCTTTTCAAGGGAAATCCCCTGCTGAAGCTGCATCAGACTGTTTCGCCGTTCTTCCTTTATCTCCTCCGGAAGCTGTCCCGAAAAGCTTGCTGCAGGAGTATCCTCCTCCTGTGAGTAGGCAAAAACGCCGACTCTGTCAAGGCGCGTCTCCTTTAAGAACTCATAAAGCTCCGAGAATTGCTCCTCGGTTTCTCCAGGGAATCCCGCAATAATCGAAGTTCTTATAACGCTATCCGGCATTTCCTTTCGTATTTTTGCGATTTTTGCCTCGATTTCAGCGCGGTTTGTGCGCCGCGCCATTCTGCGCAGCACATCGTTGTTTATGTGTTGAATCGGCATATCGATGTATGGGCAGATTTTCTCATTCTCCGCCATAACCTTTATCAGCGAATCGGTAATCGCCTCAGCATAGAGATAATGTACCCTTATCCAGTGTATTCCTTCTATCCTGCAAAGCTCCAAAAGCAGCTTGTCGAGCGAATATTCGCCGTAGAGGTCTTTGCCGTAGCGGGTGGTGTCCTGAGCAATTACGATAATTTCCTTCACTCCACTCTTTGCAAGCTCTGCCGCCTCCGATGCGATATCCTCCATCTTACGGCTCCTGAACCGCCCCCGTATCATCGGGATGGCACAGTAGGTACAGTTGTTATCGCATCCATCTGCAATTTTTAAGTATGCACTGTGCCTCGGCGTGGTGAGAATTCTCGGCAAATTTTCAGGAATCTCGCAGTTCTGGTGTCCGAACATACAGACAAATTCTCCGCTTTCTGCTTTTTTAATGACCTCTGCAATTTTATCAAAATCTCCTGCGCCCAAAACCGCATCTACCTCGGGTAGCTCCGCCTTGATATCATCGTGATACCGTTCAGCCAAGCACCCCGTCATAACAAGCAAACGGCATACGCCACTTTTTTTGTATTCTGCCATTTCTAAAACCGCATCAATAGACTCCTGCTTTGCAGGGTCTATAAAACCGCAGGTGTTTACTATAATAACCTCTGCTTCTGCAGGGCTTGCTACAATCTCGTGTCCTGCCTCTGCCAGAATACCCAGCATTATTTCCGCGTCGGTCTGATTTTTTGGGCAGCCGAGCGAAACCATTCCTATTTTCATTGTGTTCTCCTTTATATGTTGTTTTGTAAGCATTGCGTGGGCAATTTTTCTCTTTTTTTGAGGGCTGCAAGAAAATTGTTCACAGGGCTATTTTGATGTTGGGGTGCTGTACATGAGTACCGCCCCCGACGAAAAGTGGCGCTGTGGGCAATTTTATTCAGCCTCCGCCTTTAGCTTGTCGATTGCTGTTTTTATATCTTCAAATTCATAGCCTCGGTATAGGAAATATCGGATTGCGCGGTCAATACTCTTTTTCTCAAAGTCACCGCCAAGCTTCTTTTCAATAAGTAATACAAGCTCATCGCTATCCTCTTCCGGAAGCTCTGCAAGCGCATTTTCCAAATCTTCGCCGCGTATTCCGCGCATTTTAAGCTCATCACGAATACGCCGCTTTCCAAGCTTTTTTAAGTTCTGCAAATCAACAGCAAGCCGTCGCGCATAGTCAGCATCGTTTAAAAAGCCATACTCACGCAAAAACTCCATAATCGGCGGCAAATCCTCCGATTTTGCGCCGGCTCTTATCAGCTTGTCGCGAAGCTCCTTTTCCGAATGTGAGCGAAACTCCAAAAGCCGCAGTGCCTTTTCCTTTGCCGCATCTGGCGAAAGCTCTTTTTTCTCTCTTATCATATTCTGAAATAATCAAACAACTGCCCAAAGTCCACAGCCCCGATTATACGGTTCTCGTACTGTGCGAACAGGTTGTGATAACCCTCCTGCATCTGCTCGGAATTCATGCCATATTTGATAGAGAGATATGCCTCAAGATACGCCGACAGATGGTCGCAACCTCTTATAACCTCACCGTCTACAGGCAGGAATTCGTCGCTGTTGAATTTCTCATTTATCTCGTCAGAGGAAACGCTGATAACCTTTCCGTTTACCGTTACCCGTGACGCAAACTCATCCTGAGTATAGAACTCAAGGTCATTTTTTATTTCATCGGTTACAAGCGGGAAAATTATCTTGTGCATCTGCTCGTCCTCGATGTTTTTAATGATGTGGTCAAGACCCTTAACCGAATTCTTAACCGGCGACACGATATCACGCGTTAAAACCTCCGGGATATCGTGGAAAAGACCGCCAAAGAAGTTGTTTATAAGGCGTTTTTCGCAGCCGCCGCACTCAAGGGTGGCAAAATATGACATTATCGCAACAATGAGCATATGTCCCATAACCGAGGTGTTGGGGGTTCTTACTGCCCTTGACCAGCGTTGCTGATAACGAAGCTTCCCGATAAGCGAAAGGAACTTCTGCAGGTCAGGGTTGGTTGCAAAGCGGGAAAAGCCTTCAAAGGTGTTGCATCTGGACAGGCCCTTTTCCACCTCAAGCTTCACCTGCTCGATATCATAGGTGCTCTTGTTCTGCGGATATATAACTTCAAATTCCCAGTGCGTAGCATAATAGTGTGCCGCCTTTAAGATGCGTTTCTCCTTTTGGGCATACTCCGGCTCAGAATAGTAGCGGCGCATCTTCTCGTAAAAATCGCCCTTTAGCGGCTCTAACATACCTCGCAGTTCATCTAATACCCACGAATTTATCTGTTCGCCCTTTTCCATCATAAGGGAATGGTAGATAGGCGGCTTTATATCGGTCAGGATTATGCGGTGCAAAAACTCAAAAATTCCGCCCTCTAAAAGCTTTAGCTGGTCATATTCGCCCTCGCCCTCGCACTTTGCAAGAACATACGCATAAACCATCTTATGCGCCTGCTTGTCAAGCTCGGAAAATCCGTTCCATGGCCTGATATGGTCGTTCCAGCGCTGAATGGACGCCGCAATATGTATCAAAGAAATCAACGATTTTCTTATCATATAATCACCCCACCGAAGATATAGTTATAGTTATCGTAATTATACCACAAACTCCGTTCCAAGGTCAATAGAAACTCGCACATACTGCTCAAATTTCCGGCTCAAATTAAATTGTTTTTCTTAAAAACTGAATAAAAGTGCACCACCATGAATAAAATAACATATAAAGGACTTGACAAACAGACAAAACTGTGCTATTATAGTCTAGCAATTACAGATATCGCAGGGTAGAGCAGCTTGGTAGCTCGTCGGGCTCATAACCCGGAGGTCGTCGGTTCAAATCCGGCCCCTGCACCCAAATTGGCACTTGCTTTGGCAGGTGCTTTTTTCTTGCCGGGTTATGAGACCGCCGAGCGGTGCTCGTTGGGGCTTGCATAGCGCCGCTGCCGGTGGCAGATGCAGGCGTTGTGCAAGCTCCGTAGCGGTCAAAACTGTCAGCGAGACACGAAGCGACAAACAGTTTTGGGTACCGCAAGGCGGCTTTCAAAGGCTTGCCTTTGAAAGATAACCCGGAGGTCGCAGGTATCAAATCCGGCCCCTGCACCCATGTCGGAACAAGTTTCGCTTGTTCCGTTTTTTTGTGCAAAAAACAGTCATCTGCTTCACTGTTCCTCCTTTTTCGCACAAAAGCCGTACGGATGTTGTTTCATCAAAAAAAGTGATGCGATGTGCATCACCTTTTATATTAATTTTTCTATAATTGGAATTACATCAAGCATCGATTCACACTCCGCAAAAAGCAAGCCCTTAACCTCATCGGAAAACTGCGCAACATCAGGTATACCTATACACCTTGCCCCTGCTGCCACAGCTGCCCTGACTCCGTTTGACGAGTCCTCTAAAACTATAC
>JAZNTB010000033.1:0-14992 GCA_045591565.1 Clostridia bacterium | reverse complement strand
CTTTTTATTCTTGGCTCAGTAGGTGCCGCAATCTATTCAAGTCGGGAAATAGGTATTGTTCTCTATTTATCACATATCCTTGCTGCCATAACGGTCGGGATAGTATTCAGGTTTTATGCAAAGAGCAGACATCACGCTCCGCAATACGGCATTAACCAGCCTGAGCGCAGCTTTTCCGAAGTTTTCTCCGAGGTGCTTTCCAATTCTGTAAACAGCATTCTAACAGTTTGCGGCGCGGTCATTTTTTTTAGTACAGTTTCGAATATTGTTGTTGATAATTTCGGCTCAAATGAAATTTTAAAATCTTTATTTCTGGGGATTATGGAGCTTTCAGGCGGTACTAAAAGCATAAGCCACACCGGACTTCCTCTCATCATTAAGCTTGTAATGTCAGCATTTGTGGTAGGCTTTGCCGGAATATGTGTTCATCTTCAGGTCATGGCAATAGTTAAAAAGCAAAACCTGAGCCTCGTGCCGTATATCACAGGCAAGCTGTTACATGGTACCATAAGCGCATTTTATACTTACATATATTTTACTCTTTTCCCTCCCGCAGAGTCGGCATTTAAAAGTAACAGCTTTGCGCTTGATGCAGGCTTTTGTATGAGCTCCTTTTATTCACTTTCAACCATTGTCTTTCTTTCAATTCTCGCTGTTTCAATTATCATTTACACTTCATTTTTCAGGAAATTAGAAATAAAAAAGGGACACTGATGTGTCCCTTTTGTTTCCGGTCTTACTCAAAGTAAGAGATTAGTTTTTATGCTTTTCGAAGCACTCGCTGCAATACACCGGTCTGTCATTTTTCGGTAAAAACGGAACCTTGTCCACCTTACCGCAATCAGCACAGGTAATTTCATACATTTCCCTGTTTTCTCTTATGCTGTTCTTTCTTGCAATTCTGCAATCCTTGCAACGAATAGGCTCATTCTGAAAGCCCTTCTCAGCATAGAATTCCTGTTCACCTGCCGTAAAGATAAATTCCTGACCGCAGTCCTTACAGATTAAAGTTTTGTCCTCGTACATTGGTTTTCCCTCACTTTGAATTGTTAAAAAATTTTACCCGCCTGAAGGGACTTGCACCCCTATCCTGCCATAAAGCAGTGCTTTTACTTAAGCTACAAACGGTTATTTAAGTTCATTTAAGAGCTTCTTCTTCACGCGCTGCAGGGCGTTATCAACGCTCTTTTGCGTTCTGCCAAGAGCTACTGCTATTTCCTCGTATGACATACCCTCAGCATAATAGTTAAACACCTGCAGTTCAAGCTTACTCAAGGCCTTATTGATTTTATACTCAATCCGGCTAAGCTCCTCTTGTTCAATAAGAATTGTTTCAGGGTTCTGCTCCTCCTCGGAAAAGCTTACATCCATTTCCGCATCTGCCGGTCCCTTTTCTTTTACATCAAGAGAAATATAGGAGTTTAAGGGAATATGCTTTTTTCGTCTTGCCGACTTCACGGCAGTTATTATCTGACGCGATATGCATAGCCCTGCAAAATGCTTAAAAGAGCTGCCCCCATCAGGAGAAAATTCCCGAACAGCCTTATAAAGACCTATCAAGCCTTCCTGTGCAACATCTTCTTTTTCAGCACCCACTAAAAAGTATGTATTTGCCTTGGAATAAACATAGTTACGATATCTTGCAATTATGTGATTAAGCGCCGCTTCTTCTCCGTCCTTCGCATACGCAACAACATCTTCATCAGAAAGTCTGCACAAAGACTGTTCATCCAACTTGTCCATCTGCAAAACCCTCCAACCGATACCACTAAAAAATCCAGAATATGCTCCAAATATGCATTGTATTAATTATAGCATTGCACTCAAGGGATGTCAAGGCAGATTTATATATTTTGAACAATAAGCACAATAACCTATTAATTTTTTTTATCAATTTTCCATAATTTCAGGTTTTTCGACAATCTTTGATGGTAAATCTTATGCAAAAGTTGCTTTTTCGGATAAGGTATGATATAATTCTTATATGTTTTTTCGGGAGGTAGATTATGAAAATTACAGAAAAAATTCTTAATTCAAAATACGGCGGACTTGTTTTTTCGCTTTTGAGTGGTCTTGCCTACTTTATAATAATTATGAATTTCATCATGGGTCATACTCAAAACGGAGGACTCCTTGCCTTTTTCTTCTTCCCTGCAATAATTTGCGGAGCTGCCCTTGTCTTGCTTAAGCTACTCAAAAGGCTTTGCGACGAAGACCGCAAAAAAAGTGCAGCTACCCTTATATATGTCCATTTCGTACTTATTTTGATAAGCCTTGTATTTTTGATTGATATTTTTATGTAATAAAAATACTGCAGAATTTTCTGCAGTATTTTTTATATGCTTGCATATTGTTTTTCTTTAATCGTCTTTTTAAATCTCTGCGGTACATATACAAACGGATAAGCTACGACGCAGACAATCATCGCATAGAAAACATCAAGCACTGAATGTTGCTTTAAAAACACCGTTGAAATACTGATAATAATCGCCGTAATGCAGAATGCAATCCGCCATGCGAGCGATGAAAACAGCTTACTCTTGCGTGCTGAAAAGTAGACAGCCATCGAGCCTATGACATGTATCGACGGGCAAACATTGGTATTAGTATCATATCCGTACAGAAGTGACACGATGTATGTAAATATATTCTGTCTTTCAAAAGACAAAGGCCTAAGTTCCTGTGAGGTTGGATATATAATATAAATCGCAATCGTTATTGTATATGTAATAATTGTGTACTTGATGTAATTCTTAAATGCCGGTATATCAAAAAAGAAAGAATATACCTGTATTCCAACCAGGAAAATAAACCAGAAATAATATGGTATTACAAAGTATTCACAAAATGGTATCTTGTCATCCAGAGCACAATATACGGGATTATAAGTCACATTTATTGCTTTTTCCAAAAGTGCAAACACTATTCCGAAAAGCGGCCAGAAAAGCAAAAGTTTAACATGTTCAAACTCCGGTGTATTTAGTTTAGAAAGCCGAAACTTACGGTAATCATACATTTGCACTCAAGGTCCTCTCCTCTCTCAGCTTAAGTTTTTCCCTCAAAGAGATAAAATGTGGTCTGTTGTATCTTTGTATCATTATGTACGGAAGATTTCCAAGGATGTATAATACCGTCAGTACTGCACCCGCCTTTCCCTTCCAGATATAATAAAATCCCAGTCCTAAAGCCGACAAAATATAGTGTATAAACTCTGCCACGCAAGACTCTTTAACAAGCCTGTTGAGTTTTTCCGCCGATATTACGGAAGACAGGCGCTTCGGAAATATCTTGTCTGTAACCATACTCATATCAGGAACTCTGCGTTTCCATTTTTTTATATGCAGCGTATCATAAATCTTTCCTTTTCCCTCCCAAACAAAAGCTTTGTAAGGAAAAGCTTTTTCGTCAAATCTCTCTCTTGGAAGCAGAAGCCCAAAAAAGAAACATCCCTGACCAATAAGAATAAAATAAATTACAGTCAACAAAATTCTCATTAAATGTTTACCTCTCCAATAATATTTTCTACGCTTAAATTATGTACTACATCTCAATGCTTAATTATATCTCTATTTTATACAATAGTCAATTCTTTATTTCGAGAAATAAGCGTTTTTTCTGTCCTATTTTTGCTGTATGGAAGCATAAAATCAACCGCCTTGGGGTTTATGATAAAAACCGTTTTCATTATATCATCTTATCTTTTAATTTTAGCAATACCTGACAGCGTGACTTAGAATTCTCTTTTACGATATTCCTCCGCCGTACAGCCAATATGTTTGCGAAAAACAGCAGAAAAATAACTACTGCTTTGAAATCCGGCCTTTTTTGCAATCTCTGCTATACTCATCTCCCGTTCTAAAACAAGCAGCTCCTTCGCTTTCTGCAAGCGCATTTTTGTGATATATTCAAAAGGTCTCATTCCTGTATACTGTTTAAAAATTCTGCACAGATGTTCTCGGGTTATACCGCTCATTTCAGCAAGATAGGAAAGTTCTATGACATTCGTATAATTATTTTGTATGTATTCAAGGCTTTTTTTGAGTTTTTTTCTTAATTTATATGCAGAGCCGGACTCATTCCGAACGAGCTCCCTGCAATCAATAAGCAAAGAATACAAAAGGGCACTGCTTTGAAGATTCCCTTGGTGATTTTTCTGAAAAGATAAAAGCCTATTGAATTTTTCCGGGAAATTTACTTCTTCCGGCACAGGAATTACCGACGCATCAATATGAAAGAAAGTATCCGTTCCCCAACCGCTGAAGGTAATCCAATGCGTTTCCCAGATTTCCCCATCCATTTCGTAAAAATGAGGAGTGTTAGTAGGCAGTATCATTAGCGCCTTTTCGGGTACGCTCACCAACTCATTGCAGATTTTCACCCGACCTTTTCCTCTTGCAGAATAAAGAATCTGGTAGCTGTCAATGCCCATAGGTCTATAAATACTATGTTCTTCCGGTGTTATTCCTATAGATGTAATATAAAAAGGAAGTTCTTCTTCCCTTTTTGTATTAAAGTTATGAAACGCTGCCGCTTCCACATTCTCACCTCATATTAATTTTTTAATATTATATATCAATATATTCTTATTGAATAGCTATTTGTTTACTGATATAATATCAATATAATAATATCATTCAATTTATATTCTGTCAATGAAATACTTTGAAAACAGATATTGCAAATTTATATGAAACCACTTGTGTTCCTGCGTCAAGGGACACATATTTTAACATAAGAAAGGTTGTGGATATTATGGAAAACGAACTCAAGCACGGCAGGGTAACAATTCCCACAGATATGGACATCGTTCCTGAAACGCTCGGAATCCTTAAAAAATGGGGTGCCGACGCAGTAAGGGATTGCGATGGTACAGATTTCCCGCAAGAACTAAAGGAAGTTGACGCTAAAATCTACTCTACCTACTATACTACCCGTAAGGACAACGAGTGGGCGAAGGCAAATCCCGATGAAGTACAGCAATGCTATATCATGACAGCATTTTATACCGCAACCGAGGATACACTTTCTATCCCGCTGATGAAAGGCATAAGCGACGAGCTCATGCAGGTCAATACCCGTGATGACATAAAGCGCTGGTGGGAAGTTATTGACAGAACTACGGGCGAGGTTATTTCGACCCAAAGTTGGGATTACGATACAGACACCGGCTGTGTTATTATCAAAAATGCAGCAAAGTTTCATGAATATACTGTAAGCTTTCTTGCCTACTTGATATGGGATCCTGTACATATGTATAACGCTGTTACAAACAGCTGGACTAACTTCGAGCACCAGATTACATTCGATGTTCGCCAACCAAAAACCAAGGAGTTTACAATGAAAAGACTCCGCAAGTTTATCGAAGACCATCCGTATGTTGATGTACTGAGATTCACTACCTTTTTCCATCAGTTTACCCTGATTTTTGATGAGCTTAAAAGAGAAAAATATGTTGACTGGTACGGATATTCTGCGTCAGTTTCGCCATATATATTGGAGCAATTTGAAAAAGAGGTTGGTTACAAGTTCCGTCCGGAATTTATAATCGATCAGGGTTATTATAATAATCAATACAGAGTTCCATCTAAGGAATTTCGTGATTTTCAGGCATTCCAGCGCAAGGAAGTTGCAAAGCTCGTAAAAGAGATGGTTGACATAACCCACGATTATGGCAAAGAGGCAATGATGTTCCTTGGCGACCACTGGATTGGCACAGAGCCTTTTATGGAGGAATTTTCAAATACCGGTCTTGATGCTGTCGTTGGCTCGGTAGGTAACGGCTCAACCCTGCGTCTTATTTCCGATATTTCAGGAGTAAAATATACCGAAGGTCGATTTCTTCCATATTTCTTCCCTGACACCTTCCACGAAGGCGGCAATCCTGTAAAGGAAGCAAAGGAAAACTGGGTTACTGCACGGCGTGCAATACTGAGAAAGCCTGTTGACCGCATTGGATACGGCGGATATCTAAAGCTTGCTCTTGATTTCCCCGATTTTATCGATTATGTAGAAGATGTATGTAACGAGTTCCGTCAGCTTTATGAGAACATCAAGGGAACAACACCTTACTGTATAAAAAAAGTCGCAGTTCTTAACTGCTGGGGAAAAATGCGCGCATGGGGATGTCACATGGTACACCATGCACTTTACCAAAAGCAGAACTACTCATATGCCGGCATCATCGAAGCCCTTTCCGGTGCACCGTTTGATGTGAAATTCATAAGCTTTGAAGATATTCTCCAGAATAAGGACATTTTGAACGATATTGATGTTATTATTAATGTCGGAGATGCCGATACGGCACATACAGGTGGAATATACTGGGAAAATCCGGCCATCATTGAAGCCATTCGCGGATTTGTTCACAGAGGCGGCGGCTTTATCGGTGTTGGCGAGCCATCCGGTCACCAGCATCAGGGACATTTTCTACAGCTTGCTTCTATGCTGGGTGTCGAAAAGGAAACAGGTTTTACCTTGAATTATGACAAATACAACTGGGAAGAGCATCCGGAGCATTTCATTCTTGAGGATTGCACAAAGCCGGTAGATTTTGGCGAAGGGAAAAAGAGTATATTCGCACTTGAGAATACTGAGATTATTATTCAGCGTGACAAAGAGGTTCAGATGGCAGCTAACTCATTCGGTCAGGGCAGATGTGTCTATATTTCAGGTCTACCCTACTCCTTTGAAAACAGCCGTATTCTCTACCGTTCAATTATGTGGGCGGCAAGCAGTGAAAACGAACTTAAGCAATGGTTCTCAACCAATTTCAATGTTGAGGTACACGCTTTTGTGGAAAACGGAAAGTATTGCGTTGTTAATAACACCTATTCTCCACAAGATACTCTTGTTTACACAAGTGACGGAAACAGCTTTTCCGTACACCTTGATTCCAACGAAATCAAATGGTATGATATTTAATATAGTTAAATGAAAAAACTGTAGCCGTTTGGCTACAGTTTTTTTCATTTACTTCTCATTTTCTTCAATAAATTATTTATTTTCTATCAAATTCTAAAAGTTATATTCCGTTTCTTTCTTTGGATTTACAATATCACGCCAATCCATATCACCGCGTTCCAGTCCGTGAATAAGCACTTCGGCTGTTGCCAGGTTGGTAGCTATTGGAATATTGTGCATATCACAAAGCTTCAAAAGACCTGATATATCCGGCTCATATGACTCCGGAGTTATCGGATCACGGAAAAACAGCACTAAGTCTATTTCATTATATGCAACACGCGCGCCTATCTGCTGATCTCCGCCCTGAGAGCCTGACAAAAATCTGTACACGCTCATTCCTGTGTTCTCCGTTATTGCTTTTCCTGTATTATCTGTAGCAAAAAGAGAATGCTTTTCCAAAATACATTTATATGCGATACAAAACTGAATCATCAGTTCCTTCTTCTTGTCATGTGCAATGCATGCTATATTCAAAATCTCTACCTCCTATTATCCAGTATAGTACAATTGTATCAAAAAATAGCTCTTTTGTAAATACAATTTTTAAATTTTTATGGCAGTAATTGACTGTAAATCGACTCATTGCTTTGCGGATATTCCGGATTTTCTGCCGTTTGTGCAGTCTTTAGCCTGAAATATTCATCATATATATCTCTTGCAACATATGCGGCATTCGCACCTCTGTATCCGTGCTCAATAACAACCGCTACTGCAATCTCCGGCTTATCAAAAGGCGCAAAGCTTATGAAAAGTGCATTGTTTGAGGCCTTCTTACTTATCTGGGCAGTTCCTGTTTTGCCCCCCAGGCTTACAGGGTATCCGCTGAAAATCTGCTTTGCCGAACCTTCATCCGCAACACCGAGCATTCCCTGACGCACTGCGCTTAAATTATCCTCGGATATATCTACGTTGCTTAAAACCTCAGGCTTGCTTTCATATACAAGGCTCCCGTCAGTTGTTGAGTGAACTGATTTTATTATATGAGTTTTATATCTTGTTCCGCCATTTGCAATAGTTGCAGCATAGCTTGCAAGGCCTATTGGCGTAAATGCTGAATAAGACTGACCTATAGCCGTCTGGATGGTATCTCCACCCATCCATCTTCCCTCCGAGGCGTCTTCATAGAGCGTCTTTTTATATGCAGGGCTTGATACATTTCCGCTCGCTTCCTCCGGAAGCTCTATTCCTGTCTTTTTGCCAAGTCCCATCTTTGCTGCATACTCATTGATTGCATCTATTCCAACTCTTCTTCCCGTTTCATAAAAGAAACAGTTACACGAATTCTCAATCGCCTTGGTAACATCAAGCATACCATGAGTCTTATGCTGCTCTGCCCATATCCAACACTTTGGCTGGTAATCCTCATAAAAGGTATATACACCATCGCATGGAAGCAATTCATTTATCGTAATCGCTCCCGTACTTAGCGCTGCTATTGCAGCAAGCGGCTTGAGTGTTGAGCCCGGTGTATATGTTCCGCTTATTGCCCTGTTCCAAAGCGGCTTGGCAGGGTCTTTCAAAAGCAGGTTATAATTCTGATTAAAAAGCTGCGGGTCATAACTCGGATATGTTGCCATAGCAAGCACATCCCCTGTTCTTACATCTATAACGACAGCTGCTCCCGAGTCGGCATCTCCGCCTTTTTTTTCTTTGTCAGCACCCGATTCTGCTATGCGCTTTATATTTTGCTCAAGTGACTCCTCCGCTGCTCTTTGCAAATTTGAATCAATGGTCAGCACCACATATTTGCCCGGTCGGGCAGGAATATCACTTTCTCCGCCAAGCAGCTCCGAATCCTCACCGTAATAAATGTTTTTACTTCCGTCAATTCCACGAAGGTAGTCCTCGCATACCTTTTCTATTCCTTCTTTTCCGACAAGGTCATTCATTCCGTAGCCCTTATCCTCAAGCTCCTCATATTCTTCTTTATATATCTTTCCTACTCTTCCGAGGATGTGTGCAGCAAGCGAACCTTGCGTGTATTGTCTGAAATATTCCTGCGTTACTGTAACACCGTCAAATTCATTCTGTCTTTCTTTAATTTTAGATACAACCTCAGCAGAAACATCATTTGCCAGAACAAACGGCGAGTTAATAGAAAATCCCGACTTTCTTATCTCATATCTGAGTCCCGCCATGCGCCTTATCATACTGCTGTCCATATCAGGGGATATTTTGTATGCGCTGCGGTAGTATTCCAAAAGTTCATCGGCAGTCATATCAATATCAATCGACTTTGCTCCCTCAAACCATTTTTCCTTCTCCGCATCATCTGAAAAGGTGTATTCAAAAGGCTCTGCCTGTGAAATAGGCAGAGTATCTGTAACAGCAACGCCATTCTCGTCCATAATTTTAAAAAGCTTCAAAAGCATGGCATTAAATTCCTCATCGGAAAGGGCTGTTTTTTGAAGCTTTATTGAATATCCCTTACGGTTTGT
This sequence comes from Clostridia bacterium, assembly GCA_045591565.1. Classification (GTDB taxonomy): domain Bacteria; phylum Bacillota; class Clostridia; order UBA1381; family UBA1381; genus UBA1738. Next base: position 5,591 of record JAZNTB010000033.1, on the reverse strand, counting down.
AACCAACACTTTTCCGTTACGGTCAGTTATTTCTCCACGGGGCGCTTTCTGTGTTATATTTGCTGAAACCCTCTGATCGGACAGGTTTTTATATCCCTGACCGTTAATAATCTGCATATCATAAAGTCGCCATATGATTGCGCCAATCATCAAAATAAGTATTATTTTTATAAAAAGTACTCTGCCGCGGGACATCACAACTCACCTCCTGAAAGCAGCCTTTAATGCAGCATAAAAAATCAAAGCAACACAAGTATTATAAAGTGCCTGCGGAACCATAATACCTGAAAATACTCCCCAAAATCCGTTGCCTATATCAATTATGTGGAAAAGATAGTATACAATATTTAAAAATACTGTCATCACAAAAGTATCAAATGCCAAGAAAAGCGCCTTTGATGAAAACAGCCTGTCCCTTACTGTATAAGTTGCAAGTGCGGCCAAGGTATAGGTCAGCGTATATGTACCAAATCCATGACCCGAAAAAACATCAAGAATTATACCAAGTGCAAGTGAGAGGCGAAGAGCATATCCCATGTCCTCTTCACAGGCTGCGGCGGTCACACAAAAGCTGAATGTCAGCATTGGTATTACGCCGGCAATCTGAAGATATTTTCCAAAAGTCATTTCACATACAAAAATGACGAATGCTAAAATTGCATATCTCACATTTTTGACTAATCTCATTCCTCTAAAACTCCCTGTTCAAGCGGTTCGTCCTGCGTATTACTAATCACAGGCTCCGGTGTAACTTCCGGTATCTCGGTAATGACTAATACTTCATACAGCGACGAAAAATCTACACTTGGCTCTACTACTCCATACTCCAGATTTCCTGCTATGTCAGATTTAATGTCAGTTACCTTTCCTACAATCAAATCGGGAGGATAAATACCGCCAAGTCCTGATGTTACAAGAATATCTCCCTTTATAAGACTTTTATCATTGGAAAGATATTCGAGTCGGCAGTTTTTATCCTGTGCAAGATTTGCATCACCGCTTACTACTCCTATATCCCCCGTTCTGGACAGCTTAACACCGACAGAACCGGAAATATTAATAAGTGTTGATACTTTTGCCCAGTTTCTTCCTGCGGATGTAACCCTTCCCACTACACCAAGACTGGTTATAACTATATCGTCGGCAGAAATCCCGTCGGATGTCCCTTTGCTAAGCATCAGCGTATCGTACCAGCTGTTCGGCTCATAGGATACAACGCGCGCCGTGACTGTTTTGTATGCCGCCATACTGCCGTCACGAAGGTCTAAAAGTTCCTTTAACCGCCTGTTTTCCTTTATATATTCTTCTCTGCTTTTATTCTCTGCTTTTAATGTATTAACTGTTGTTTTTAAAGCCTCAATTTCCTTTTCATACCTGCCGGCATCCAGGGCATACCCAAAAAATCTACGCACAGGCGTTATTACTGCGCTTGCCGCATTAAAAACCGGAGTCATCACGGTGTTTGCGACGCGCTGTACAGGGTTGTCACCCAAATGCGCAAGTGCTGCCAAAGCAAGTGCTACCGAAATAACCGAAGCTAATATTCTGATAAACCTGTTTCTAAAAAAAGGCATCTATACCACCTCATCAATACTTATCTTCGTGCCATTGCAGAACGCAAAAGTATACTATCATTTTCAATAGCCATTCCTGTCCCCATAACAACACAGTCTAGCGGGTCCTCTGCAATCCGTACCGGAACACCAATCGCACCTTCAATAGCTTTGTCAATATTGCGTATAAGCGCACCACCTCCTGTTACGGTTATGCCGTTTTTCAGGATATCCGCAGTAAGCTCAGGAGGTGTAATCTCCAAAGTATCCCGAATTTCCTCTATAAGACTGCATATATTCTCTGTCATTGCATCACGCACTTCACTTGCAGTAATCCGGATATTGTTAGGAAGTCCCGTAACGACATCACGGCCACGAACCTCATAAAATCCTTCATCATCATACGGTAGCGCAGAGCCAATCATTATTTTGATTTCCTCCGCAGTCTTATCTCCGATTGTCAGGTTGTATTTTTTCTTAACATATGCCGTTATTGCATTATCAAAGGCACAACCTGCACTGCGCAGTGAACGGGAAGAAACAACTCCGCCGAGTGCAATAACCGCAACCTCACAGGTTCCGCCGCCAATATCAATAATCATATTTCCCTCAGGCTTTAGCACATCAATTCCTGCACCAAGCGCTGCCGCCATAGGTTCTTCTATTAAAGTGACCGACTTTGCTCCTGCAAGAGTAGTCGCCTGAACAACGGCTCTCTTTTCCACATCCGTTATGCCGGACGGAACGCACACCGTAACCTTCGGTTTAAAAAGACCTCCGAGCTTTCCAAGTGCTAAATTCATAAGTCTCTTCATCATTGCCTCGGTAATTTCAAAATCGGCAATAACACCATCCCTTACAGGACGGATTGCAACTATATTTTCAGGGGTTCTTCCGAGCATTTCGTCTGCATCATTGCCCACAGCAAGCACTTTCTGAGTATATCTGTCAATCGCAACCACAGACGGCTCGCGAATTACTATTCCCTTTCCTTTTATATGAACTAAGGTATTGGCAGTACCAAGGTCGATACATACATCACTGCCGAAATCAAATGCCTTAAATTTCATTACACTTCTCCTTTAAAATATCAAAATCAAATTCTTTCTCCAAAATTTCCAGAAGCTTAATCACAGGAAGTCCCACAACATTAAAATAATCTCCCTCAATTTTCTCTACAAACAATGCACCAAGGCTCTGGATACCATACGCGCCTGCTTTGTCCATCGGTTCTTTTGTGGCAATATATCTTCTTATGCGTTCCTCCGAAAGCTCGCGGAAGTACACCTTTGTTTCCTCAGCTGCACAAACGCTGAACGCATTTTTTGTGTTCATCACGCAAATTCCCGAAAAAACGCTGTGACACTTCCCCGAAAGCTCCGAGAGCATACGGAATGCATCCTCCTCGTCCTTCGGTTTTCCGAGTATTTTTCCGTCTAATGCAACAACTGTATCTGCGGAAATAATCAGCGCATCTCTGTTACCTGCCGCCTTTGCCGCAGCAGATGCTTTTAAGAGTGCAAGCTCCTGAACATACATGGGAACAGATATCCCCGATGGACTTACAGAGCTTTCATCCGCATCCGATATTAGTACATCAAATTCAAGACCGATATTTCCAAGTAATTCTCTTCTTCGCGGTGACGCAGAAGCTAAAATAATTTTTTTCATAAATTTACCTTTGTATTATATACTGTTTTCTCTAAATTACTCTACGCCACGGAAAAAATGCCCTCTCGTAAAGGTGTTTTCCAAAGGGGTGTCCGCAGCATCACCCAATAATGCCATTTTATAACTATCTACTATTTTACCACATTCTGCAGAATTTTCAACAGTAAATATCAATCTTATGGCACTAATTTTCAATTTGTTAATATTTTCGGGCTTATCCGCCATAAAAACAGGCTTGGAATTTAAGATTTCACAAACACATCCCTCACCGCATTTTATAGGAAAAGTTTCATTCTTGCGGTCAGTTATACTCTGTCGCATTTTAAATCTCTGGCACTTACCAAGCGATTTTAGCGGACAGTTTTCCATCACCATAAGCGGAAGTCTTCCGTATGCTATTACCTCGCAGCCTTCGGCTACTCCCTTTAGTTCCTTTAAATTAAGCTCCGGCGATACCGTAACTCGTTCAAGCTCCCTATAAAATTCTGCGCTGCTACTGTTTGTAATGTTCAATCTGAAATCCCCGTAGCATTTCTTGCTTTTATCAAGCTGACCTATATTAGAAATCAAAATACTGTCGGTCAACGGCTTTTCATATTTTCTGTCATCGCGGTATATCGGTGCAAGCTTTGCAATTATATCCACATTTTCAAACTCCCCTATCAGCCTGTTGGCAAGGTGAGTTTCTGCATAAATCTGCCCGACTCCCGCCTCAATGCAAGCCTTTGCCTGCTCGTATGTCTGCACCTCTGCCACTATCACAGGTGATGTTTCTTTCATCATTGACAACGGCGAATATTCCTTCAGAAGATTTCTTCTTTTTGGTGTTTCACACTTTTTGGATACAAAGGCCTCCACAGCTTGTCTTCTTACATTATTTATCTCTGAAATCGGAATGGTCACGCATGCTTCTATATCAACCTCTGCCGTCCTTGCAAAAAACGGAGTATCTCCAAGCTTTAAAAGCTGCTGAGTCAGGCGTTCAGCTGAAAGCGGCTTATTAACTGCCTGCTCTGCCAAAATCTCGCCCGATGCCATAGCATAGTTTCCTGCCTCGTCCCATACCGAAACCGAAAACGGTTCATCATTTTTAAGACTTGCTGATATGAAAATTTCACTTTTTTTAAAATTTGCATCCTCTCGGCAACGCTTTTTTACTTCATCAGTAAATATATTATCTGCAGCATTGGCAGGATTCTGATAACTCATCATATCCCGTCCTGTTTTTTCGTCAAAGTACCCGCAGGTAAATCCGCTGCGGCTAAAGGCATTGTAAAGCTCTTTTAAGTCGCTGTCCGTGACCTTTCGGGGATTATCAAGATACTTCCTGTATATTCCGCTAACTGCAGCCACATATTCGCTGCGCTTTAACCGTCCTTCTATTTTGAGAGAATCAACGCCAATATCCCGAAGTGATGAAAGTCGGTCAATCATACATAGGTCCTTAGGACTTAAAAGGTATCCGCTTTTATCCTCAATGCTGTAAGGCAGACGGCAGGGTTGTGCGCACATTCCCCTGTTACCGCTTCTTCCGCCGATTATGCTGCTCATCAGGCACTGTCCGGAATATGACATACAAAGTGCGCCGTGCACAAAAACCTCGGTTTCAATATCGACATTACTGCAAATTCCCGAAATAGCTTCCTGTGACAACTCGCGTGCAAGCACTACCCTTGAAAATCCCAAATCCTTTAACTGCTGTGCCGCACTTATGCTTGAGACTGTCATCTGCGTGCTTGCGTGCAGAGGCAGATCGGGAAAATATTTTCTTACAATCGACGCCATACCAATGTCCTGAATTATAACTGCGTCCACGCCTATTTCATTAAGCGTTCCTATATAATTTAAAAATTCCTTGATTTCCCTTTCCTTTATGAGAATATTCGCCGCAACATGAAGCTTGCAATCACGAATGTGGCAGTAGTCTGCGGCTTTTTTAATTTCATCGCACGCAAAATTAACAGCACTCCGCCTTGCAGAAAAGCTGCTGCCGCCTATATAAACCGCATCCGCTCCACTTTGAACCGCCGCACAAAGCGCAGAATATGAGCCTGCCGGTGCAAGTAGCTCCATACGCCACATTCCTTTCTCATAAAGTTATTTTTTCGCCACTTCAGGCATTATACTACATATTATAACGGTAAATGCGACAAAAATCAACACGGGTGTTATTTCATTTAGGCTACATTTGCTTTACATCTAAAAAGAATTTATGCTTTTTTTTGCTTGCACCCTCAAAAAATAAAGTTTTTTTCTTAAAAATCTTGTAAAACTCACAGAATTGGTGTATAATTATATGGATTATACATTACATAAGAAAGGATACATTAAAATGGAAAATGAATTATCACAGCTTTTGCAAGTAAG
>JAZNTB010000032.1:0-14104 GCA_045591565.1 Clostridia bacterium | reverse complement strand
TGACGGAACCGTGGTGCAGATAGCCGAAACGCTTCACGCATACTCCATTTTGTCAGAGGACGGACTTGAGGTGCTTGTTCATATAGGACTTGACACGGTGGAGCTTGGAGGAAAGGGATTTTCTCCTAAAGTTAAGGTAGGCGACAAGGTGACGGCAGGCGATACTCTTTGCACGGCGGATATCAAGCTTATCGAGGAAAAGGGATATAAAACGCACACACCTGTCGTGGTGGCAAATTATGCGGAGCTTAAAAGCTTTGATACCTTAAAGGGCAAGGTGACAGGCGGCGAAACCCCAATTTGCGAGTATTTGAAGTAAAAAAGCGCAACAAAAAAGCTGAGTTTTGTCATCCACTCAGCTTTTATTTTTTTTGAAAATCAAATGTTTTGCCGCTTTTATTTCCGCCTTTTTGCGGTCTGGGCAATTTTACAGCCTCTTATTCCATATCCTCCGGCATATCCCAGTTGTGATATACATCCTGAACATCATCGTCATCTTCCATGTTCTCAAGCATTCTGGACATCATCTTTATCTGGTCAGGGTCGGAAAGTGCAGTCATTGTCTGCGGAACCATCGAAACCTCTGCAGAAGAAAGTGTATAGCTTGCCTCGAGTGCGTCACGAACAGAGTGGAAATCAGAAGGCGATGCAGTTATTTCAATAACCTCCGGCTCAACAGAGATATCGTCTGCGCCTGCCTCTAAGGCTGCCATTGTAATTTCGTCCTCGTCGATGCCGTCATTTTCAATCACGATAACACCCTTTTCGTCGAACATAAAGCTTACACAGCCTGTTGTTCCCATATTTCCGCCGAATTTATCAAAATAATGACGGACATTCGCAGCGGTTCTGTTTCTGTTATCGGTAAGTGTATTCACAATTACAGCAACTCCGCCCGGACCATAGCCCTCGTAAACAACTGTTTCATAGTTATCGCCGTCGGTTGAGCCTGCCGCTTTTTTGATTGTACGGGAAATATTATCATTCGGCATATTTGCTGCTCTTGCCTTGGAAATAGCGTCCTTTAAAGCTGAGTTATTCTCCGGCTCCGGACCGCCTGCCTTAACCGCAACTAAAATTTCACGGGCAATCTTTGTAAAAATCTTTGCTCTTTGCGCATCGTTTGCGCCTTTTTTTCTTTTAATGGTACTCCATTTGGAATGTCCTGACATAAATTGTATCTCCTTTCCTACGCAAAAATTGATGTCCCAAGACATCAATTTTACGGATTTTTTAGTCTTCCATACTCTCTAAAAATTCATCAAAGCTCTTGTGCTTGTTGTGATTCTGCTGTCTGTACTCAGCCGCAATTTTTGAAGAAATGTGCGGACGCGGAGCAGCGCTGGGTGCAGATGTGTGTGCCGGTGCATTTTTCGGCGCAATAACGACCTTTCTGTAAGGCTCCTCGCCGACAGAGAAGGTTGTAACCTTATCATTACCCTGAAGATTTGAGTGAATAATGCGTCTTTCGTATGGGTTCATCGGCTCTAATGTATGCTTTTTGCCTGTGCGGGCAACCTTGTCCGCCAGGCGTTTTGAAAGTGTCAAAAGTGCACTGCGGCGCTTTTCACGATAGTTTTCTGTGTCAAGAATAACGCGTACACGGTCATCCGACTCGTGGTTTACAACCAATGATGTCAGGTACTGAAGTGCATCTAATGTATCGCCTCTTTTACCGATAACAAGACCCATACGGTCGCCTGAAATCTCAACATCAAGGCTTTCCTCGCCTGTTTTTGCTACTACCTCTGCCTCGATACCCATTGCATCGAAAATTCCGGTTAAAAAGGTTCTTGCAACGGCTGCATTTGCGTCTTTCACGCGAGCTTCCACCTTTGCGCCCTTAGAGCCAAGACCTAAAAAGCCCTTTGTGCCCTCGTCTAAAACCTCAATTACCGCATCCTCTTCGTTTTTTATACCAAGCTCTAAAAGCGCCAGAGCCTTAGCTTCATCTACGCTTTTTGCTGTTTTTTCTGTTTTTAGCAGGTACTTTAACAACGAAATCATCCTCCTTCTGGTCGAAATATTTAGTTAACAAGAATTGCTGTGCCATCTGTGCAAGGTTTGAAATAATCCAGTAAATACCCATTCCTGACGGGAGAGTAAATGTGAAAATACCCGTCATAATCGGCATCATAAGGCTCATTGACTTAGTCATTGACTGCGCAGGGTCATCCGAATTCTGTGAACTCTGCGGTGCGGCAGTCAGGCTCTGAGAATACTTCATAGAGAGCCATGTTGTAAAGATGGCAAGCGCAGGAATAAGTATCAAAAGAACAGTTCCGATATCGCTGAAGTTTCCTGACAGAATCGGAGTCAGCGAGCTTGACGGAATTCCTGATAAATCAAGCCCCAAAAAATCAAAATTAATATCCCATGAAAGCTCCTCAGCCTTGCCAATCAGGCTTGACCAGTTGGAAAGCTGAATCTGGTAGTGCTTGCCAATCTGGTCGGTTGTGCTGTTCACAAGATTGCCGATTGCGGCAGGGAATTTTTCTGCCACCTCCGCCATAACAAGCTTGATGTTTTGGGCATTTGCCTCGTCGAAAAGGTTGATGCCTTTAATATAGGTAATAGGTCTTTGAATAACCCTGTAAAGACCGATTAAAATCGGCATCTGTATCAAAAGCGGAAGACATCCGCCTGATAAGCTTACATTATTTTCTTTATAAACCTTCATCATCTCCTGCTGGAGGCGCTGCTGGTCGTTTGCATACTTTTTCTGCAGCTCTGCGATAATCGGCTGCACCTTTTGCTGACGCTTCATAGCTCTTTGTGACTTTATCTGCAGAGGAAGAAGTATCAGCTTAACGATAATTGTGAATAAAATAATTGCAAGACCGTAGTTCCCTACAAAATCATAAATCATTCTTATGATAAATCCAAGCGGTCTTGTAATACAAAGCTCGAATAAACTAAGTTTCATAAGTGGTTCCTTTCTGAGTCAGGCGCTTTTATGGGAGCGGGTCATATCCGCCCTTGCAAAATGGGTGACATCTTAAAATCCGCCTGATGGCGAGGTATGTACCCTTTAGTGCTCCGTATTTTTCGAGCGCCTCTATGGCATATTCGGAGCAGGTGGGGATAAATCTGCAGCTCGGAGCAGATTTTGCACCTGAGAAATGTTTTTGGTAGAATCTTATTAATGCTATAAAAATTCTTTTCATACAAACAAATTAAGCTTTGAAAAAGCGTAGCGCATATCCTTTGCAACATCACCGCATCTTTTGCCGACGATGCTGCGTCTTGCGACGATTACGATGTCGTACCCCTGTGCAAGGCTTGGGTACATAAGACGGAAGCTTTCACGCATCAGTCTTTTTGCGCGGTTCCTGACTGTCGCCTTGCCCACCGTTTTTCCGCAGGTAAGACCGACTCTGTTTGTGCTAAACCGGTTTTTATTTACATATACAACGACGGTGCGTGAAACTGCGCTCTTTCCCCGATAGTAAAGGCGTCTAAAATCCTTGTTCAGTTTAAGTGTTTCTGCGCTTTTCATAAGCCATTTTCCAATCCCGGCGCGCGAAAAGACAGTCGCCGAATAAATTTGCAGTAAATGCCAAAAAAAGCGGGACGCTCCCGCCGGTGGCAAGAAATGTTATTAAAAAAGGCAAAAAGCATAAGGTAAATAGCCTTTTTACTTCTCGCCTTAATTTTATGCTGACAATTTCTTTCTGCCCTTTAGTCTTCTTTTAGCTAAAATTTTTCTGCCGGAAGCAGTAGCCATTCTTTTTCTGAAACCGTGTTCCTTAGCTCTCTGACGCTTCTTTGGTTGATAGGTTCTCTTCATCTTACGAACACCTCCCGATATAATGAAATCTAAAATTCTGCCCGAAAAAAGCAGACATCACTCTTATTATATTAGCACGATAAGCATTTGTCAAGACTTTTTTGAAAAAAATACAAAGAAAAAATGAACCGGAAGTCGCTTTAAGTATCGACAAGCTGGTTCATTTTTTTGGGAAGCTGATTTTAAGGCGACCTTTTTTCCACAAAAATCCCCCGTTCTACAAATGCACTTCCTGAGTCATAAGTCAATTATAGGCGTGTTTGGAAAAGTATACAATACCGGAAGCGTGTTTTATAATGGCGGGGAAAATTTTATAAAAGGAGATTCATAATGAGTGCACAAAAAAGTGGAAAATAAAGCGGTTATCGAAAAAATAACTAAAAAAATGAGGCAGATTATGAAATTTTAGCCGTCTTGTGCAGGATAAATATCAAAAAAATGTCAAAAATACAATATATTGTAGAAAAATAATCAGTAAACCACAATATGCTGTGTTATACCGGACAAATAGCAGTTTTTAAAACACCATCTTCGATTTCTATAACGCCGAAGGTGCGTGAATATTTTATACTTCCGGGATTTAAAAGAGTAAATTTACCGTTTGTGTCATTGACGCCGATGTGGGTATGTCCGAAAACAGCGCAGTCGCATTCAAGGGAAAGTGCGCGATAGTAAAGCGTGGTGTAGTTCTCTTCGCTTTTTACATTATAATTATGTCCGTGAGTCAAAAAAATGCGTTTGCCCGCAGCTTCGATAATAAGTTCCTGTGGCGCTTTTGCAAAATCGCAGTTTCCCGAAACGAATTTAACCGGAATGTCGGGAAATAGTCCGGCAAGAGCCTCGGCATCGCTTGCATGGTCGCCGGCGTGAATAATCATATCGATACCGATGAGCCTTTTGCAAACAGCGGCACAGCTGTCAATATCTTTGTGTGAATCTGAAAAAACAAGAATTCTCAAGGCTCTTTCCTCCGAAGGGTTACATATTACGATATATTATAACAGGCTTTGCAGCTTTGCGCCATAAAATGACGGTAAATGTAATATAAATGTAGTATTGCTGTCGAATTCTTATCATATTTTGACAGCACATTTCGCCATGTTACGCAAGGGGGATGTGCTAAACTTAAAAAGGAGAGCAGAAATTATAAAACAAACGAAAAAGCATAGTTATATGAAAGGATATGGGAAAATGCATATTATTATACCTAAGATATCGGAAAAAACAATCACGCTGCCAACGAAGCAGGAGCTTTTAAAGGGATTGGCACTTGTGCTGCTTATGAGGATGCAGCTGCCGGAAATGAATCCATTCGGGATTGCGCTTGCGGCGACATTTCCGCTAAAAAGCGCATATATTGCACTGCTGGGTCTGTGCAGCGGCGTATCAACCGCGGGGGCAGGGGTGATAAAGTACATACTTTCCTATTTTATATATTATATTCTTGTACAGATAAAAAAACCTAAGGACAAGATGGTTTCGGCGATTGCGGTGGGCGTGTCGGTATTCTCGGGCGGTGCTTTAAACTTTTTATGGACAGGCGCCGGACCTTCCGACCTGCTTTTTCTCCTGGCGGAGATGTTTATAGCGGGCGGTGCGTTTTACCTGTTCTCCTCTCTTGGCAGGAAAAACGAGATTTCGCAGCTCGCCGCAATAATTCTTGCAGGAGCAGTTTTAAACGGTATATCGGGCGTTTATATTCCTTATATAAATGTAAATGCGGCAATTTTTTGCACATTACTTACAGCTATGAGCCTGTGCTATGCGTGTGAGCCGCCGCTGGCGGTGATGGCGTGTACAATGATAGGGTTCATTGTCAATGTCGGCAGTCCCGACGCAATTCAGACGGCAGGAGTATTTGCGATTTCGGCGATGCTGTCCTCGTCGCTTGCCGATATGGGCAAGGCAGGAATTGCGGTAGGTTTTTTGTGCGGAATAACGATAAGCGCGCTGTATCGTGGCTCGCTTGCAGGCGCCTTGGATATATTTGTCGCTCTTGCGGTGTTTGTTATGGTTCCCGAGTCGGTTCATTTAAAAATAAGTAGCTTTATAGGGCGGCAGTTTGAGTCGGAGTACGACGAGGCGTCGGTGGCGGGAAGAGTTGCAAATCAGCTCAAGACCATGGCGAAGGCTGTGTGCGACTTGGCAGAGGGGGTCACGCTGATTGGCGACCGTCATCAGGAAAATACCGCACTAAAAGAAATGTTTGACGCGGTGAGCTCACGTGTGTGCAGCGGTTGCTCACTCGAGTCTGCCTGCTGGAAAAAGGACAGCCGCAGAACATACGCAAATATGTACGAGCTGTGGAATACGATGGAGGCGGATGGCTTTTGCGACTATACCAATATTCCGCCATCGCTCCGGCAGCTTTGTATAAGGTGCGAGGGACTTTTGTGCGAGTTTCGGCATGTGTATGAAATGTATAAACAGAATGCTCTTTATCGAGGAGAGGCACTTTCGGGGAGGGGAATTATGGCAAGGCAGTACAGTGAGATTTCAAATGTAATACAGCTTTTGTCGCGCGAGGTGGAAACGGGCGGCGACGCAGAGGAGGGAGAACCGGAGTACAGAGCCGAGGTACTTGTGCGCCAGCAGGCGAAGAACGGGAATGCCGTGTGCGGTGACACCGTAATACATTTCGGTATAAAAAACCGGTATTTTGTAATTCTGTGCGACGGCATGGGCGCAGGAGATAGCGCGAGGTCGGAGAGTAGGCTCACGGCACGGCTTTTTGCAGAATTTCTAAAGGCAGGCTTTGAAAAGGAGACCGCAGTTAATATGATAAATTCGGCGCTTGCGCTAAAGGCGGATCAAGAGAGCTTTTCGACGGTGGATTTGCTGGAGATAAATCTTGAAACTGGCGTGTGCGAGTTTTTGAAAATCGGCAGTGCACAGAGCTTTTTGAAAACAAAGGGGAATATAGAGGTAATTTCTTCAAAGGCGTTGCCTGTGGGAATTTTGGAGAGCATTGAGGTAAGCTCGGAGGAGCGGGAAATAAAGGCAGGAGATATGATTTTGATGGTTTCGGACGGAGTCGGAGAGGCAGGCTCGGGTGTTTTGAAAAATGACTGGATTAAAAAGCTGCTTATGATGGAAAAGCGAAGTGACGAGGAAATTTTAAATCTCCTGATGTGCGGAGCAAAGTCAAAGATGCGTTATGATGATGATATGACGGGTATCATTGTGAGAATAAAAAGGCAATAGCCGAAGGAGGAAAAGGCTTTGAACATACCGAATGAACTTACGGCGAAGGTGATGGGGGAGATAATTTCAAAGGGAATGAGCATAAGCGGTATAGACCTTTCGGAAAGTGTAAAAAGCGAGGCGATGGATGCGCTTTTTAAGATAAGGGCGGTAGTCGGCAGGGAGGAAAGCGAGAAGAAAAAAATCTCCTCCATTGAAAAGATAATGGAGGAATATAAGATTTTGTGAGGGGTTTATTTGTACTTTTGACTGCCCAAAAGTACCAAAAGGCACATAAGGGGTTAACCCCTTATGTATCCCCTGTTTGCCGGCTCGGACACGCTGGAAATTCGGCTCCGCCGACATTTCCGCAAACTCGCCCCAGCATATAACACGGGCGAAGTGTTGCGGCGGTCTTTGCCTGAATGAGCTTTTCGCTCCACAAAAGAAAGTCTAAAAGGACAGTTTTTTTGCCCTATCCAATCCTTGAGCGGCAAAGCCCGAGGCGGCGGGAAAGTTACTTTTGTTTGAATTTGGCGGCTAAGGCTTTGTATGCATTTAAGTGCAGCTGATATTTTTCACATTCGTTAAAATTTCCGCTACTACAAAAAGAACAAACTGTTTTATCATCTATTTTCGTCTGGTCTAAAACACATATATTGCAGTTATCAACTTTTTTGAGGGCGTTACATATATTTTTCATAAGCATTCCCTTTCCTAAAACATATCAATTATAAAATATTGCCAAATTGGCATATTTCAAATTATACCATAACAGTATAATTATTGCAAGAGGGATTGATATGAAAAGATTAAAAGAATTGAGAAAAAAGAAAAGAATAACTCAGCTGAAGTTGTCAATGGACTTAAATATGAGTCAAAACAGCATAAGCAGATACGAGAACGGAAAGAGAGAAGCAGACTACACAACTCTCATTCTGTTCGCTGATTATTTCAATGTATCGGTAGACTACCTACTTGAAAGAACAGACAATCCCAATATGGCAAAATAAAAAGACGGCGATGCCGTTTTTTTATTTTCCTTTTCAAGAAGTTAGAAAAGAGCAATTCCCCGCATTTGTAACTTTAATTGCACAGCCTCGGACTTTGCCGCACAACAGTTGGAGGGGGGAAGATGTATTCCTTTTAGAATTTCTGTAAAGGGAGCGAAAATGCTCATTCAGGCAAAGACCGCCGCAAGACTGCCCTTGGGAGAAGATGTGCGGGCGAGTTGTCGAAGTTTTGCGGCTTTAAAAAAGCCGGCGAAACTTGCGACTTGTCTGAGCAAGTAAATGGGGGATTCCAAAGGGGAACGCCCCTTTTGCGCCTTTTCGTACTTTTGGGCGGTCAAAAGTACATATAAATTCATATAAACGCATTTAAAAAGCTGAGTTTCAGAGCTACTCAGCTTTTTATGTACTTACTTTTTGTATTTCTCCACAAACCTTGCAATTCTTGAAAGAGCCTCTTCGATATTATCGATAGAATATGCATAGGAGCAGCGGATGAAGCCTTCGCCGCTTTCACCGAATGCATTGCCCGGAACAACAGCAACCTTTTCTTCCATCAAAAGCTTGCTCGCGAATTCCTCGCTTGTCATACCGAGTGACTTAATGCACGGAAACACATAAAATGCTCCCAGCGGCTCAAAGCAGGAAAGTCCCATATTGCGGAAGCCGTCCACGATAAAGCGGCGGCGGTAGTTGTATTCCTGACGCATATTTTCAACATCCTGATCGCAGGAACGAAGCGCCTCAATCGCTGCGAACTGACTTGTCGTAGGACTGGACATTATTCCGTACTGATGCAGCTTGGTCATCGCCTTGATAATCGGCGCAGGACCGAGGGCATATCCAAGACGCCATCCGGTCATGGCAAAGGTCTTTGAAAAGCCGTTTACGATAACTGTCCGCTCCCACATTCCGTCTATTGCGGAAAATGGTGTATGCTTTTCTTCGCCATAGCGCAGCTCGCCGTAGATTTCATCTGAAAGCACCATAATATCAGTACCTTTTAAAACCTCCGCGATTGCTTCCAAATCCGCACGCGACATAACGCCGCCTGTCGGGTTGTTCGGGAACGGAAGAATCAAAAGCTTTGTTTTGTCGGTAATATGGGCTTTTAACTGTTCCGGCAGAAGTCGGAAGTTGTCCTCTTCCTTGGTTTCAATAGTAACCGGAATACCGCCGGCAAGAACCGTACATGGCTTGTAGCATACAAAGCTTGGCTCGGGAATTAAAACCTCATCTCCCGGATTTATTAAACAGCGTATCATAAGGTCGATTGCCTCGCTGCCGCCGACGGTAACTAAAACCTCGGAAGCGGCGTCATATTCGATGCCGTATTTGCGTTTGTTGTAATTGCAGATTTCCTGACGAAGCTCCAAAAGACCTGCGTTTGCGGTGTAGTAGGTTCTGCCCTTTTCGAGCGAGTAGATACCTGCCTCGCGGATTGACCATGGCGTTACAAAGTCAGGCTCGCCCACGCCGAGCGATATCGCACCTTCCATTGTGCTCACCACATCAAAGAATTTTCTTATACCCGACGGAGGTACCTTTTGTATTCTGTCGGTAAGTATATTTTCATAATTCATAGCGTTATCACCTGTCTGGAATCCTCTTCATCATTATAGAAAACCATTCCATCATCCTTATATTTTTTCAGAACAAAGCTGGTTGCTGTTGAAAGCACATTGTCCATCGGCGCAAGCTTTGATGCCACAAAGAGAGCAACATCCTTCATGGACTGCCCCTCGATTATTACGCACAAATCGTATGAGCCGGACATTAAAAACAGGGATTTTACCTGAGGGTACTTGTAGATTTTCTCCGCAACCTTGTCAAAGCCTTGTCCGCGCTGAGGTGTGATTCTCAGTTCTATGATAGAGGTGACAAGCTCTCTGTCGGTCTTTTCCCAGTTTATCATTGTCTTGTAACCGACAATGGTGTTATCCTTTTCAAGTCCTTTTATGATGGAGGCGACTTCGGCCTCGGTTGTTCCTATCATCTGAGCAATCTGTTCGTTGGTCAGTTTTTTGTCAGCTTTTTCAAGAATATCGAGAATATTGTTAACCATACTTATCTCCTCCTTACATATATTAAACTTCATTATACAATAAAAACTACAGAATTTCCATAGGTTTTTGAAAATTTTTATAAAAAAGACCTCTATTTATTGACAAAGAGGGGAAAATAGTTGATAATATAAGATATAAAGACGGTCCGGAAAGGAAATTCAGATGGAGATTAAGTCAAACGAGGAAAAAAAGGAACGGGTGCTTCTGGCGGGTGTTCACACCGGCAGTTGGGATACCCTTGCCGATACCACCGAGGAAACGATTGCTGAGCTTGCCGAGCTTGCCGAAACGGCAGGTGCGGAGGTTGTGGCGCAGGTTATACAGAACAAGGCAGACCTTGAGGCTTCGACATATATGGGTGAGGGCAAGCTTGAGGAGATTCGGGAGGCAATAGTTGATATGGATATCGACGCCGTCATTTTTGATGACGAGCTTTCGCCGATACAGCTCCGGAACATTTCCGACTTTCTTGGCGTTAAAGTAATCGACCGCACGATGCTTATTCTGGACATTTTTGCGCTTCGTGCAAAAAGCGGCGAGGGTAAGCTTCAGGTAGAGCTTGCACAGCTTAAATACCGTCTGCCCAGGCTTCGCGGACTGGGTGTGCAAATGAGCCGTACCGGAGGCGGTATTGGAACACGAGGACCGGGAGAAACCAAGCTTGAATCGGACAGGCGGCATATAAACCGAAGAATTTCAGCACTGAACGAAGAAATTGCCGAGCTTAAAAAGCACCGTGATTTGCTCCGCAGCCGCAGAAAAAAGGACGGCACCGTAACGGCGTGTATAGTGGGATACACCAATGCGGGCAAGTCCTCGCTACTCAATAAGCTGACAGCGGGGGGCGTTCTTGCAGAGAATAAGCTTTTCGCAACGCTTGACACCACCTCGCGCGGCCTTGTGCTTTCGGACAACCGCAAGATACTGCTTGTGGACACGGTCGGATTTATAAGAAAGCTGCCGCATCATCTGGTCGAGGCATTTAAGTCGACCTTAGAGGAAACCGTAGTTGCGGACTTTTTGATACATGTAATTGACGCGTCAAATCCGCAGCACCAGAACCACATCAAGGTGGTGGAGTCGGTTCTGTGTGATTTGGGAGCAGCAGGAAAGCCGATAATAAATGTATATAACAAGATAGACCTTGTTGGGGATATTACGGAGCTTGACACAGGCTCATCCGGCGTTTTGGTTTCGGTGAAGGAAGGCATCAATATGGATGGGCTTTTAGACGCCATCTACGAAACCGCACCCGGCAAGAAGAAGGAAATATGTGTTTTAATTCCCTATAGCGGCGGTGCGCTTGTGAGCAGCTTGCACGAGAATCAGAAAATTCTTGCAGAGGAGTACACCGAAACGGGAACAAAGCTGACGCTTTTGGCGGACAGCATCACATATGAAGCTCTGCGCGAATATATAATCGAATGAAAAGAGTTGGTGGATATTTCTACAAAGGAATGTTACAAGACGGTCGCAAAGTGCGGCGAAGCGCTTTTGGTTGAAAAGAAATCCAAGTTCATCACGCATGTAAAGCCTGTAACCAGCGAGGCTGAGGCACTTGAATTTCTGCAAAAGATGCGCTCTAGATATAGCGATGCGACGCATAATGTTTATGCATATATAATAGATGAAAATAATATTTTCCGTTATTCTGACGACGGCGAGCCTGGCGGAACGGCGGGAATGCCGGTTTTAGACACAATCCGCAAGGAGGGACTTGTCGATGTTGCAGTGGTTGTAACGAGGTACTTCGGCGGAACGCTTTTAGGAACCGGCGGACTTGTTCACGCCTATGGCGGAGCGTGCCGTATGGGACTTGAAAACGCCGGTATTATAACGCGAGTTCTGTGCGATACCGTTTCTGTGCGTGTTGATTATACGCTAGTCGGGAAAATGCAGCACAAAATCGCAACTGATGGATACATCTTAGAGGAAACCGTTTTTGAGAACGAGGTTGAATTCCGCCTCTGTCTGAGGAAAGAGGAAATTGAAAAATTCCGCACAGACATTACCGAGCTTACCGGCGGACGGGCGATAATAAAGAACACGGGGAAAAAATATATTGATATATAAGGGTGATAAAATGAAAAAAATACTGATACTGATGACATTTGTTTTTTTACTTTCGGGATGCCGTAAAGCATCCGACTTGCTTATTCCGGAGCCGAGCGTTACTCCGATGCCGATTATTACTGCATCGCCAGAACCGGAGAAGAAGCCTGAGGATGAAATATATATGTCACAGGTAATTCACATGTCAGGTGATTGGACAATTCTTGGCGATTACAGATACTTCCTCACCAACAAAAGCCAGAAAGATAAAATAATTCTTGCAACTTCGGCAGAAACTATGGACGGGGAAATTCAGTGGGACGACGCGCAGTACTGGACGCTGGTGGTAATATCCAAGGACGGCGTGTATAATCTGTTCACTGAAAGAATGTCGGGCTACCTTTATATGGAGGTTAACGAGGCGTTTGTAAGAGGTCTGTCCACACCGATTATAACATTATATAATTTCAGCAGCGGTGAAAGGGAGATAAGGCACTTTATTTTTGACGAAGACCACTTTGAGGAAACTGTTGAATACACAGGCGATGACTACTCGACAGGAGGAATAAATAATCTGTTCTCCACACTGCCTGAACCTGTAAGAGAAAAGAAAGGAAGATGATTATGGTACACACTTTGACAAAGGAAAACTTTAATGAGATAGTAAAATCTGAAAAGCCTGTATTGGTGGATTTTTGGGCAAGCTGGTGCGGCCCATGCCGTATGGTTTCGCCGATTATAGACCAGATTGCAGAGGAATATGAGGGCAAAATAAGCGTCGGCAAAGTCAATGTAGATGATGAAGGTGCCTTGGCGGCGGAGTTTGCGGTTGTGTCCATCCCTACAGTCATCCTATTTAAAGATGGTAAAGAGGTTGGCAAGCTGGTGGGCGCACATTCTGCCGATGACTATGCCGATATGATTGACGCAGCTTTATGAAAACAGAGCTGATTGAAATTGCAAAGGCAAGCGGAATTTCCGATATCGGCTTTTGCGCATGCGAAGAATATCAGAAAAACGCCGGGGGACTTCTAAAGGAAGTCTCCTTTTGCGGTGAACAAGGCGCAGCGCTGCTAGATAGTGCAAAAACCGTGATTGTTTGCGCGTTTTCCTATTACAGCGGAGCAGAAAAGGGCAATATCTCCCGATATGCGCAGGGCGCCGACTACCATTGTGTAGCAAGGGAAAAAATGCAATGCATAACTGAGTTTTTGCGAAAAACGGGATTTTCAGCAAACGCATATGCCGACACGGGAGCGCTTAACGAGCGGCTTCTGGCAAAGCTTTCGGGGATTGCATTCATAGGAAGAAACCAAATGGCGATAAGCAAAAGGCTTGGCAGCTACTTTTTTATAGGGTATATCATCACTGATTGTGAGATCGAGCCGGACAAGCCTGATGCATCGGAGTGCGCGCTTTGCGGAAAATGCGTTGAGGCGTGTCCGCTTGGTGCGCTCGACGACGATTTTGATGAGAAGAAATGCCTTTCTTATATCACGCAGAAAAAAGGCGAGCTTTCAAAGGAGGAGCGAACGGCGATAAAAAAAGCCGACACAATTTGGGGGTGTGACATCTGTCAGGAGGTTTGCCCGCATAACGAAAACATTCTCGTAACAGATATTGAGGAGTTCAAAAACGATTTGATAACAAATCTTGAAATAGACGAAACTATTTCTAACAAGGAATTCAAGAAAATGTACGAAAATCGTGCTTTCTCTTGGCGTGGAAAAGGCATATTGATAAGAAATCAAAAAGCTGTATATAATAAGTAGAAATCGCATCTTAAAAATATTTCAAAAAATATTTAAAAAAAGTATTGACAAGAGGGAGTAGATGTGATAATATAAATAAGCTGTCTTTGAGGCAGCGGCTGAACATTGAAAAATAAACAGTGCAGAGTTCTTGTCAGTCAATGTAATTGACTAAAAACAAAAAGAGTTTTTTATGACAGAAATTCGGAAACGAAAATTAAAGTCAGCGTACGAAAGTACACAAGTTAGTAG
>JAZNTB010000031.1:0-28198 GCA_045591565.1 Clostridia bacterium | reverse complement strand
AGCAGGACCGTGATATGCGCCTTTAGCAAGTGGGCACATCTCTTCTACTTCGCGTGAATATTTCATGTAGATTCTCTCCTTTCAAAATTGCTGTACTTCTCTACCTAGCACACTATTTTAATTATAACACAAATTTGATATTATGCAAGTCAAATTACAACATTTTTTTCATCTGCGATGTAAAAATATGGAGAAAAATTTCGTTATTTTTTAGACAAAGTGTATGCAGGCAAAAGAAAAAGGCTGCCGTATTTGACTTCAGGCAGCCCTTAAAATTCCCTTTATTCAATATCCGCGCGTTTTCCGCCAAGATGCTCATAAGCAAAATAGAGTTGTTCATCTACTACCTCACGCATCTTGTAGAAGATGTTTTCCATCTTTACCTGTGTTGAAATATCTAAAACACCGTACGGGAAAAGTCCGTTTTCCGCTTGGAAGTTTGTGATTGCAATCTCAAGCCCTGCATCGAAGGTATCGTCTACACTTCCGGTATAGCATCCCATTCCGCGAAGTCGTTCCTTTGCCGCCCTTACATTAGGCGAAGTTTCCCCTACTGCCGGCTTGGTTTTGTAATCGAATGTCGAGTACTTTGTAATATCCACCTGTCTTGTAGTATTTAATACATTTTCGTCAGGCTTGATTCCGTTACCGTGTATGTCGTGTCCGTTTCTTGTAAAATATTTTCCTGTTGTAATCTTGAACGCACAGCCGTCCCAAATCTCGTACATATGCTGAATGACGCCCTTGCCGTAGCTTTTTGTTCCGACAAGAATTCCCGCTCCGCTCTCGCCGATTGCGCTCGCTAAGACCTCAGCCGCAGACGCAGTATTTTCGTTAATCAATACCGCAAAGTCGTATTTTGTTTCCTTAAGCTCCGAGTATGCAACCGCATTATCATATTCATTTCGGTGTACCGTGCTTACAATAATACCCTCGGGCACTATCTCCTTTGCAATATCTACGGCAGAGCCGAGGTATCCGCCCGGATTGTCACGAAGGTCCAGAATTATCTTGGTTATACCCTTTTCGTCAAGCTCCGCAAGAACCTTTTTGAACTCATCCGTTGTATTCTGGGCAAAATTCACAATCCAGATATATGCAATATCTCCCTCGAGTACTTCGTATCCGACTGTCGTGCCCTCTACCGGTTGACGGGTAATTGTGCGTACAAATTCCTGTTCTCCGCGCAGGAAGGTGATTGTAACCTCGCTGCCAAGCTCGCCGACAACCAAATCCTGCACCTTGTCAACGCTCTGTCCCTTTACATCCACGCCGTCAACCTTTGCTATTTTGTCACCGCTCATAACACCTGCAGCCTCAGCTCCGCCGCCCTCGGTACAGCTCATTACCATAACATAGTCGCCGACCTGCTGTATAATTACACCTATACCGTAAACTATGTGGTTCATATTCTTATTGAAAAGCTCATACTCTTCCTTTGTGTAAAATTCACTGTATTCATCAAGGCTCTGAAAGCCTGCTTTTATCAACTCATACGCAAGCTCCGGATTGTCCTTTAGCACCGTGCGCATTGCCTCTTCCATAATTATATGCATATCCGCATCGTCATCTATGTACAAATTAGCAGCATAATTGGAAATGCTTTGGAACATCTCGTATTCCTTGCTCTCGGTTTCTGCAAAAACAGGCTGACAAAGCAAAATTGCCCCTGCAATAACTGCAGATAAAAACCTCTTCATTTTCATAATGTATCATCTTCCTTTCTGACCGTCAGACGAATTTCGTTATGCGCCCTGCGGTCACCTGTAATCAGCATATAGGAAAGCTGTAGTTCCCCTCCTCTTTCGGAAAGAGAACTTTCTATCGTCCCTGTTTTAATCGTAATTTGCATATCTCCAAACGGCATATGATAAATAAAATCAGTAGTTTCCCCTGCTTTATAGACCATCACCGTCTGGAAATCTCCCGTTCTCCTCATGGTAACGCAGCCCGCCTCAACCTTGAGCATTACATTTGAGTTTCCCATGCCCATATCCTCATGCTCTTTGTAGGTTATATAAAATTTCCCCTCGCGACAGTAAAAGCCGCCCTTTGTGGTCATTTCAATTTTATTTTCATCGCCGTCTTCACGCTGCGTGCTTACCAAAGTGATTATAGCATTTTCCTTAGTATTTTTCAATGTCAATTTTCTCCACCTGACCGTCAATTTTCTTTTCTAAGAACAATCCGCCCAAACTTTCAAAGCCGTCGGTGTTATCACTCACATAATAGTGATACTCCGCCTTTTTTTCTCCTGAGCAAAGTCCGTTCTCCTCAAGCTGCGCCGATAAGGCTTTTGCCGCCTCTGCACCCGCATCTATAAGGGTTACATTCTCTCCCATATATTCGGAAATGTTTTTTTTAAGAAGCGGATAGTGAGTACAGCCTAAAATAAGCGTGTCCACTCCTGCTTTTTTAATTTCCTCAAGATATTCGGCGATCACAAGTCTTGCCACCTCTGTGTCAAAATGCCCGTTTTCCACAAGCGGCACAAACAGAGGGCACGCTTTTGTGTATATCAAAAGTTCCGGATTTTTCGACTTTAAAAGACTTTCGTACGAGCCGCTTTTAATCGTTCCTACTGTTCCTATTACGCCGATTTTTCCGTTTCGGACAACTCCAAGCGCCGCATCAACCGCTGGCTCCACAACTCCTATAATCGGGATATCATACTCGTCCTTTAGTGCGCAAAGCGCCGCGGAGCTTGCCGTTCCGCAAGCGATTAAAATCATCTTTACATCTTTTTCAAGAAGAAAGTTTACATCATTTTTAGAATATTTAATTATGGTTTCACGGGAGCGCGTGCCATACGGAACACGCCCTGTATCCCCAAAATAAACTACACTTTCCCCCGGCAGTTCCTGCATAATCTGCTTTACTGCAGTAAGTCCGCCAAGTCCGGAATCAAAGACTCCAATGCTTCTGTTATCCATTATTTTACCCTTTCAAGTCCAAGCTCAATAAGTTTGTCTAAAAGCTCTTTATAGCCTACCCCTGCCTCATTCCAAAGCTTCGGGTACATACTGATATTCGTAAAGCCCGGCATTGTATTTATTTCATTTAAAACAATCGAGCCGTCGCTGTTTTTTACGAAGAAATCCACTCTCGAAAGTCCCGCTCCGTCCATTGCACAAAACGCCTTTACCGCATATTCACGGATTTTTTCGTATGTATCAGCGGGTAGCTCTGCCGGAATATTTAACTTTGTTGAATTATCATTATACTTTGCATCAAAATCATAGAACTCCACCGTTGGTACAATTTCACCGACAGCTGCCGCTTGAGGATTTTCATTTCCAAGTACGGCACACTCAACCTCGCGTCCGTCAATATTTTCTTCAACAAGAATTTTCCTATCAAACTTTTCTGCTTCTGCAAGTGCTGCTACAAGCTCCTCATGATTATGCGCTTTTCCCACTCCCACAGATGAGCCTGTATTGCAAGGCTTTACAAAGCACGGATATCCAAGCTTTTCCTCTATTCTTTTTATATCCTCTGCGCGATTGCCGTTTTTCTTCACAACAACCCAGTCCGCCTGCGGAATACCTGCCGCATCAAGGACAAGCTTTGTGTATGACTTATCCATACCATTGGCAGATGCTAAAACTCCCATTCCTACATACTTTATATTCGCAAGCTCCAAAAGTCCCTGAATGGTGCCGTCCTCTCCGTATTCGCCGTGAAGAACCGGGAACACAATATCAGGATGAATTTCCGAAACACCGCTTTTATCAAAAACAAGAATCGCCCTGTGCATAGCATCGGGAGAGATTATTGCATTTTTCTTGTTCGCTGTATCCTGCTCCCATTCACCGCCTTCAATATTGGCAATATCTCCGCTATACAAGAACCATTCACCGGCTTTGGTTATGCCGATAATATCAATATCATATTTTTCCTTGTCAAGATTATTCAAAACCGAGGTCACCGACTTTCTCGAAACCTCATGTTCCGGAGATTTCCCTCCGAATATCACACAAACTCTGAGTTTTTTACCCACGGTAATCATTCCTTTCTGAGCTTTTTTAATATATCTTCAAAATAGTCCGGAAGTTCCGCCGAAAATTCCATGTATTCCCTTGTCTTCGGGTGAACAAAACCGATTGTTTTTGCAAAAAGCAGCTGTCCGTCGGTTTGCAGCTTTTCCTTTTTTATGCCGTATACTCTATCGCCTACAAGGCTATGTCCAATCGACGCCATATGGACTCTTATCTGGTGCGTTCTGCCTGTTTCGAGTATACATTCCAAAAGAGTGTAGCGGTCAAAGCTTTCAAGCACACGATAGTGCGTCACCGCTTCCTTACCGCCCTTTACTATAGCCATTTTTTTGCGGTCCTTCGGGTGGCGGCCAATAGGCTTATCGACTGTTCCCCCCTCGGCTACTCTGCCATTTACAAGCGCGTAATACCTTCTCGATGCCTTTCTCTCGTGCAGCTGCTCGGACAGCGCAAGGTGCGCCTCGTTGTTCTTTGCGCAAATCAAAAGTCCTGCCGTATCCTTGTCTATTCTGTGAACAATACCGGGGCGTATTACCCCGTTAATTGCAGATAAATTCTCGCCACAATGGTAAAGCAGCGCATTCACAAGTGTTCCGTCGGTATTCCCTGCCGCCGGATGAACAACCATGCCCTGCGGCTTGTTTATCACGATAACATCATCGTCTTCATACACGACCGAAAGCGGAATATCTTGCGGAACAAGGTCAAGCGTTTCCGGCTCCGGCAGCTCAACCTCGATATCCTCACCGTCTGCCGGTTTGTACTTTTTATCTAAAGCCTTGCCCGAAACAGTAACCTTGCCCTCTATACAAAGCTCCGCCGCATAGCTCCGCGATATTTCATCGCAGTTTTCCGCTATATATTTATCAATACGCAGGTTATTCGGGTTTGATACCTTGAGTGTTATTATCCTCATTCTTTTCCTCTTCCTTATCAAAAAACAGAAAATATATAACCAAAATCACAGCACCCGCTGTTATTGCAATATCAGCTACATTAAAAACCGGAAAATCAATGAATGCAGCAGATATAAAGTCCACAACAAATCCACGGAAAATTCTGTCTATGGCATTGCCGAGCGCTCCTGCAAAAAGCAAGGTGAGCGCAAGCTGCAAAATCCTGTTTTGCGGCTTTTTCAAAGCCCAGTACACCAAAACTCCCACACAAAACAGCACCGAAATGATACCTAAAATTACAGTATTATCCGCTAAAATACTAAATGCTGCTCCGGTATTTTTCACATATACAAAATCAAAAAGTCCCGGTATCACATGAATACAATCAAAAGGTCCTATATTTGCTATCACAAGCAGCTTTGCAAGCTGGTCCAGCAGGACTATTGCTACTGCAATCATTATCCAAACTAACATCTTTACACTCCTATACACTATTCTAACCTATATTGTAACACATTAGAATAAAAAAGAAAAGACTTTTACACCTTTTCTTTCAAAAATTTAGCATTAATTTTAAAACAAAAAAATCCCTGACCATTTTTAGGTCAGGGACTTAAATTACTTTGTAAGCTTTCTTACGCAGTCTGCGCAAATTCCGTCAAAGCCTTCTATTGTGCCGACAGTTTCTGAGTGAACCCAGCATCTTCCGCACTTTTCATGCTCGCTTGCACGAACGCTTACCTTTACAACATCACCATCTGCGGCATTTTCTGCTTCATTTTCAGGATATACATCTGCCTTTGATGTGATAAATATTTCCGCAAGGTCTGCTTTCATTTCCACAAGCAAATCATAAATCTCTCCGCTTGCGTATACATTAACCTCAGCATCTAAAGATTTACCAATTATCTTTTCATTTCTTGCAGGCTCAAGTGCTTTATTGACATCATTTCTTACGGCGATTATCTTTTCCCACTTTTCTGCAAGTGCTGCATTTTCGTATTTAGCCTCGGTCTTCGGCATACGGTTCAGCATTACGCTAACCTCGTCATCGCCCTCGGTATGAGGCATAAATCTCCAGATTTCCTCGGCTGTATATACAAGTACCGGCGCCAGCATTTTAACCATTGCATCTAAAATTGTATACATTGCGCTTTGTGCCGAGCGTCTCTCAACAGAATCCGGCTTTTCTGTATAAAGTCTTGACTTTAACACATCAAGATAGAAGTTACTCATATCTACGATGCAGAAGTTTAGTATCGCTGAATAGAGTGTATGGAATTCATAGCTCTCATATGCGTCTGTAACCTTCTTGATAACCTCATTCAGCTTTAAAAGTGCCCACTTATCAATTTCCAGCATATCGTCATATGCCACCATATCGTTTGTCGGATTAAAGTCATTTATGTTTGAGAGGATGTATCTTGCAGTATTTCTGATTTTTCTGTATCCCTCGGAAAGCTGCTTTAATGAATCCTGACTCATTCTCATATCGGTTCTGTAATCTGCAGAAACCACCCACAGACGAAGTACATCAGCACCGAACTTGTCTATAATCTCCTGCGGAGTTATAACATTACCCTTCGACTTGGACATCTTTCTGCCCTCGCCGTCCTGAATCATACCGTGCGTAATAACGATTTTATATGGCGCCTGCTTCTTAACCGCAATACTTGTTAAGAGTGATGACTGGAACCAACCGCGGTACTGGTCATTACCCTCAAGATAAAGGTCAGCCGGCCATACAAGGTCATCTCTCTCCTCGCACACAGCGATATGTGATGAACCTGAATCGAACCAGACATCCATTATGTCTTTTTCCTTAGTGAACTCGCCGCATCCGCATTCGCACTTTGTACCTTGCGGAATTATTTCATTTGCGTTAAGCTCCCACCATTTATCAGGGCTTTCCTCACGGAAAAGCTTTGCAACAGCCGCAATTGTTTCATCAGTTATGATTTCCTTGCCGCAATCCTTGCAGTAGAAAATCGGGATTGGCACGCCCCATGTTCTCTGGCGTGAAATACACCAATCGCTTCTGTCAACAACCATTGACTTAATTCTGTCCTCGCCCCATTCAGGAATCCACTTAACGCCCTCGATTGCAGCTACTGCGTCATCCTTTAATACATCAACAAATGCAAACCACTGGTCTGCAGCACGGAATATAATCGGATGGTCGCATCTCCAGCAATGCGGATACTGATGGACAATATCCTGACTTGCTACGAGTGCGCCAAGCTCCTTTAATTTTGCAAGAATTTTCTCGTTTGAATCTTCATAGTAAATACCTGCAAACTCGCCTGCATCCTCTGTCTGATAACCTTTAGCATCAACAGGTACAACAATTTCAATCTGCGGATACTTGCAGCAAACAATATAGTCATCTGCACCAAAGCCCGGAGCTGTATGAACACATCCGGTACCGGCTTCCAAAGTAACATGGTCGCCTACAATAACAAGCGATTCACGAGGAAGGAACGGATGCTGACATGTCATAAGCTCAAGCTCCTGACCTTTAAATCTTTTAACTATCTCATATTCATTATCAAGTCCTGCAGCTGCAACAACAGTATCTATAAGCTCTGTTGCAAGAACATATATCTCACCGTTTGCAAATTTTACAAGTGAATACTCAAAATCAGGATTTACACATATAGCAAGGTTACCGGGGAGTGTCCATGTGGTTGTTGTCCAGATTACAAAGTAAACATTGTCAAGGCCTTCAAAAAGACCATTATCGTTCTTAACTGCGAACTTAACATAAATTGAAGTTGTCTTATCCTCTGCATACTCAATTTCAGCCTCAGCGAGTGCAGTTTCACAGTGCGGACACCAGTAAACCGGCTTTAAGCCCTTGTAAATAAGTCCGTTTTTAGCCATCTCGCCGAAAACTTCAATCTGCTTTGCAACGAACTCGTTTTTTAGTGTGAGATATGGATTTTCCCAGTCACCAATAGCACCTAAGCGCTTGAACTGTTCTTTTTGATTTTCAACATGTGAGCACGCAAACTCACGGCACGCCTGTCTGAACTTAACAGGTCCTGCCTCATGACGGTTAATTCCAAGCTTTTTGATTGCCTGCTGCTCTATCGGAAGTCCGTGTGTATCCCAGCCCGGAACATACGGAGCATAAAAGCCCTGAAGATTTTTATATCTTACAATAATGTCCTTAAGTATTTTATTGAGCGCATGTCCCATATGGATATCGCCGTTTGCGTACGGCGGTCCATCGTGAAGAATGAAAGGTGTATTTCCCTTATTCTTCTCTATTATTTTATTATACAGGTCAATTTCTTCCCAGTAGGCAAGTGTTTCCGGCTCTCTTTGAGGAAGGTTTCCTCTCATCGGGAACTCTGTCTGCGGAAGATTAACCGATTTAGTATAATCCTTGTTTGTTTCGCACATATCCTTTGTCCTTTCTGTTCTATAAATAAAAAATCAGGGATAACTATATGCTATCCCTATTATTTTACTCCATTTTTTCCAATATTTCAAGTACCGAAGCACAAATTCCTTTAATTTTTGCTTTGTAGCCTGACACCTCAGCTTGAACACTTGCAAGTTCGTTCTTTTTGTTCTGCAAATCAATGTCAAGCTGACGGCTCATATTTTCTGACTTTGACTGAGCTTCGTTCATGATAACATTAGCTTTCTCAGCTGCACTTTTCTTGATGTCCTCAGCTGCAGTCTGCGCAAGCACTATCGACTGCTGCAGAGTTTCTTCCATAGCCTTATACTGTTCTATGGATTTTGTGAGCTGCTTAATCTGGTCTCTGAGTTCTGCATTTTCTTTATAAAGCTTTTCGTAATCTCTTCCGACAAGATCTAAAAAATCATCAACCTCATCTGCATTATAGCCCCTTAGCTTAACTTCAAAATCCTGTCTCTGAATATCGATTGGTGTTAACATAGCTCCACTCTCCCTATATATATTTCTTTAGAGTAACATGAATTCTGTCACTCCGCGTTCTGCCCCCAACTTCCAATACTTCATATCTTCCAAAACCCTTTAAAGATAAAAGGTCTTTTTTGCAAAGTATAAAATCTGTCTGCATCGTTTCGGTATGATTTACCGACGCCCTGCCCGACTGTATAAATGTTTTTGCTTCGCTGCGCGAAAGCTTTAGTGCCGATGCAACAACTGCATCCAGCCTCATAGACCCTGCAACAGTTTCTATAAGCTCAAACTTTTTCTCCGGTATAACCACCTCCGACAAGTCGCATATGCGTACACTCACGCCGCAACCTGCCACCTTGGTAATCCCGTCCTTAACAAGCTCTGCTATGTCGCCTGACAGAAAAACATAAGTCTTTTTATCCCCCGTCAAGATATCCCCTATTCTGCTCCTATCTAACCCAAGAGAAAGAATTGTTCCGAGGTAATGTCTGTGACTGAGTTCTTTATCATACTTCTTTGTGAACTCCAAAACCTGTATCGGAAAGTCCTCATTCTGCGGCTCCTGCCACTTCGGGAACACACCCATCATACACCGTTCTGCTCCATCATATCCACCGAAAAATATACTGTCAAGCCTTTCCTTTTTCAAAAGAGCCTGCTTTTCCGGTTCTAAAAACTCCGAGAATTTTGGTGCATGGTGTTTTTCACAAAGTCTGTATAAGTCTTGTATTTTTCTTATAAAAATATCGTCCTGCATAGCCTTTTAATAAAATAATAAGGCGGAATAAATCCGCCTTAATTCACTCGTATTATTTGAACATGCTCCAATCGAAGCCGGCGCCTGATTTATCCTTCAAAAACTCACCCGAAATGTCATAAGAAGACGGAGTTGCAATGAAAATACCGCCTGATACTTTCTGGATATCGCCGTTTAGGCCGTAAACTGTACCTGCGATAAAATCAACAACTCTTCTTGCTTCCTCGGGATCAAGACCGCCTACATCAAGAATAACAGGTCTTCTCTGCTTAATCTGATCAGCCACCTCTGTTGAGCTGTTAAAGCATTTTGGCTTTAATACTACTATGCTTGGCTGATTTGCCTGTCTGTCAATCGGTACTACCTTATTTCTTCTGGAAAATAAAGGAGCTCTCTCCTCGTATCTTTCCTCAAGGACTTCCTCTTCCATTTCGATATCGTCCTCGTAGTCAATATCTCCAAATCCAACAAAATCCTTAACCGCGTCTACAAATCCCATGAATTCTTCCTCCCGCACATTTAAATTTGTTTAGAATAATCTCTCTGTCCGAAAATGGCAGTTCCCACGCGAACCATATTCGAACCTTCTTCTATGGCAATCTCATAATCTCCGCTCATACCCATAGACAGATATTTCATAGTAATATTATCATATTTATTATGCGAGATGTCAATAAATTTGTCTCTTATGTCACGAAAATGTAATCTCAAAGAAACCTCAGTGTCAAATTTCGCCAAAATTGTCATTAATCCGCAAACTTTCACATGCTCAAGACCCTTCGCGTGCTCTATAAGTGTTTCAATCTCCGCAGCTTCTATGCCGAATTTGGTTTCCTCGCCCGATATATTTACCTGCAAGAGAATTTTTATTTCGTCGACTCCCTTTTTCTCCGCCTGACGCTCTATCTCATCCATCAGCTTTACCGAGTCTACCGAATGTATCATATGCACCTTGTCTATTATATATTTTACCTTGTTTGTCTGCAGATGCCCGATAAGGTGCCAGCGCACAGGTTTTACATGGTCGTATTTTTCCATAATCTCCTGTACCTTATTCTCACCTATATCGGTAACTCCAAGGTCAATCGCTTCATTTATCATCTCGACAGGGTGTGTCTTGGTTACTGCAATCAGGGTTACATCATCTTCGCATCTTTCGCTCTTTAGCGCTGCTGCCCTGACTTTAGCCCGTACATCCTCAAGATTTTCTTTTATATATGACATTATTTTTCACCTACCACAATACAATCATACTCCCTGAGCATATACTGCGTACCGCTTACAGGAGAAACAATAACGGTTCCCCCCGCTGTATCTGTGTAAATTACCTTGCACGGTTTAAACAGCTGCGCTCCGCCGCTCTTTACAAGCACACCTTTTTCGCCGTCGTCTGAAACACGAAGCGCTGAAATAGGTATCTTATATCCCTCATAGCTTTCCAGAATAAGCTCTATTTCGGAAAATCTTAAAGAATAAACACCTTCCTTGTACTGCTCGCATTTGACCACAACAACATTTTTATCGGTATTACTGTCTTCGGTGGAAATATACTCTATCGTTGCCTCCGCCTCAATTCCCGGAAGTTGTCCAAACCTGAGCTTTACAGTTCTGCCGATTTTTAAATTCTTCGCATTTTCTCTGTCCACTGTAAGCATAACATACCATGTATGGTTGTTTACAACCTTGCAGACCGGCTGTCCTGAATTTGCAGTAGACTTATATTCCTTTGCTGCTTCTGCAATTCCGTTATAGTCGGCAATCTTATATGACATAATACTCTTTGGTGTCAATACGCCTTCCAAAGCGTCAACATTTTGTGAAAAAACTCCTGAAATCTGTGAATATATATCATTTTTCACACTTCTCAGGCTTGCCTCTATCGAATTTTTCCTGTTTTGAAGCTCTTCTATGCTTATCTGCACAGTACTGCCTGCGTCACCCTTAATTATGCCGTTAATTTGAGCTTTATAATCGGAAATTTTTGAAATATTGTGATTTGCTTTCGCCTTAATTATGTTGTTTTTAAGATTTTCGATATCCTCCTCGCTGTTTGCGCCGCCTGTCATATAGGCTGTTTCACCGCCGGAGTTTTCAAGTTCTGCAATTTTTTTATTTATGTTATTAAGCTCGTGCAGAGTTTCCTCTGCCACCTCGCCTGTATATACAGTGGAAAGAACCCTGTTCTTACCAACGCGAGTCCCCTCCTGTATATAGTGATACACCGCACCCGATGCCGGCGCATTATACACCTGCTCGGTTCTTACAATATATCCCGAGGTATCTATTTTATTTTCATAAATTTCCGAAATGGCCGTTTGTGTTTCTACAGGATTTTCAATATATCTTATACCGTAGAAAATACAAAAGCATATAACTCCCAATAAAATAAAGGAAATTCCCTTCTTCATTCTGTTACCTCTTTCCAATCACAGTTCCGGATTTCTCATAAGCTCAATCATATCCCACACCGTGCATTTGCCCTCATCAGTTTTAATGGAAAACGGCACTAAGATATCGTCTTCATTAAGCTCAAGCTCGTTCCAAATCATTTCGAGGTTTGTTTCTGTTTCTCTCTTTGAAAGCTTATCGGTTTTGGTCGCAATAACAATAACCCCTTCATCTGGTTGGGATGCCCTTATCCAGTCCAGCATCATCTTGTCATCATCTGTCGGCGCATGGCGGGAATCCACCAAAAGCATAACCTTTCTGAGTTGTTGCCTGCGGTAAAGATAGTCGTCTATCATATTACCCCAGCTCTCAACATCAGCCTTTGCTCTTTTTGCATAGCCGTAGCCCGGCAAGTCAACAAGGTAAATTGTTTCATCAATATTATAGAAATTTATAGTTATAGTCTTTCCCGGAGTAGAGCTCACTCTCGCCAGCGACTTTCTGTTCAATAGCTTGTTTATCATCGAAGACTTTCCCACATTCGAGCGTCCGACAAATGCAAACTCAGGGTATCCGGTTTTTGGATACTGTTCTTTTTTTACAGCCGAAACGGCAATTTCCGCTTTGTGTAAATTCATAACTGCACCTCATTTCTATTCTTCATGCGGTATTTTAAAGCTTCCCGCCCTGCGTCTTTTACCGAGCGCCAAGCTTAGCACCTCATCCATATTGGATACAGGAACAAACTCAATTGTATCCTTTACTATCTCGGGCACATCGTCAAGGTCAGGCTTGTTTTCCGCAGGGATAAGCACTGTTTTGATACCTGCACGGTATGCTGCTGCAGACTTTTCCTTAAGTCCGCCGATAGCTAAAACTCTGCCCCTTAAGGTTATTTCGCCAGTCATAGCAACATCACGCCTTACAGGATATCCTGTAAGTGCCGATGCAATAGCCGTCGCCATAGTTATTCCGGCAGACGGTCCGTCTTTTGGAACGGCACCCTCCGGCACATGAATATGGATATCGCAGGTTTTGTGGAATTTATCGTAAATCCCAAGTTCGCTTGTTCTGGTTCTTATGTAGCTCACAGCAGCAAGCGCCGATTCTTTCATCACATCGCCGAGATTTCCGGTAAGCTCGATTTTTCCTGAGCCTGCCATTACATTAACCTCAACAGACAAGGTGTCTCCGCCCGAGCTTGTCCATGCAAGACCCCTTACTATTCCCACATCGTCCTTTTCATTTATAAGCTCTACCGAATATCTGTGTTTTCCCATATATTCGGTCAGGTTTTTAGATGTTATCTTTAAGGATTTTTTATTTTCCTCAAGAATCTTCTTCGCGCTCTTTCTCATTAAAGTGCCGATTTCGCGTTCCAAATGACGCACACCGGACTCGCGTGTGTAATAATTTATCAGGTCGGAGATTGCATCATCCGAAACTGTTACCTTACAGTTTTCAAGCCCATTTTGTTTAATCTGTCTTGGTAGAAGATACTGTTTGGCAATACATTCCTTTTCCTGATTTGTATATCCTGTAACCTCGATAACCTCAATTCTGTCCAGAAGCGGTTCAGGGATTGCAGAAAGCATATTCGCTGTTGTCACGAACATCACGCCGGACAAATCAAAAGGAACCTCTATAAAATGGTCACGAAACGCAGAGTTCTGCTCCGAATCCAAAACCTCCAAAAGCGCCGCAGACGGGTCTCCCTTATAGTCCTGTCCCATTTTATCGATTTCGTCTAAAAGAATAAGCGGATTTTTCACATTCGCTTCCATTATTGCAGACATTATGCGCCCCTGCATTGCGCCGATATAGGTTTTTCTGTGACCTCTTATATCTGCCTCATCATGCACGCCGCCCAGGGAAATTCTTACATATTTGCGTCCCAACGCCCGTGCGATACTCTTTGCAATGGAAGTTTTTCCTGTTCCGGGAGGTCCGGCAAGACAAAGTATTGAACCCTCCCTGCCGTTTGTCAGTTTCCTTACCGACAAATACTCTAAAATTCTTTCCTTTACCTTTGTAAGTCCGTAATGGTCAGCTTCCAGCACCTCACGAGCCTTTTTGATATCAATGTTTTCCTTGGTATGCTTGTTCCATGGAAGAGAAATCACTGTATCCAGATAATTTCGCATAACGGCACTATCAGGAGAGGAGGACTGCATCTTTTCAAATCTTGAAATGTCCTTTTCCAGCTTTTCACGGATTGGCTTTTTAAGCTTTTTTATTCTTTCACGATAAGCGTGTGCTTCGCCTTTTATCCCTTCCTTCTCGCCAAGTTCCTCTTCAATTGCTTTCATTTCCTCACGAAGGTAGTACTCTCGCTGGTTTTCGTCTATGCTCTTTTTGACCTTGGCATCTATTTCGCGCGATATTTTAAGTACCTGAACCTCCTTATTTATCTCGGTTACAAGCTTTTCAACCCTTACATACGGGTCAAGCTCCTCTAAAATCTCCTGCTTTATTTTAAAGTCAAGAGTTACACTCGATGCGATTGCATCCGCAAACGCCGATGGTGTTCTTTTTTCCGGCGGCACAACAAAGTTCTGCGGCGTAATATTACGGTTTATTGAAAAATACTCACCGAATGCATTTTCAAGGCTCCTTATAAAGCCCTCATTTACAATAATATTTTCAGTATCATTTTCCTCAATTTTTTCCACAACGCACTGACCGTACGGCGTTTCGCACAGAACCTCTGTAAGTCGTGCTCTTGCGATTCCGTCTATCATAACCCTCGTAACACCGTTTTGCAATTTAACGGTCTGGTTTACCTTTGCTATAACACCAACTTTATACAAATCAAGAATGGACGGCTTTTCCTTTTGCGGGTCTTTTTGTGTTACAACAAAAATCTCCCTACCGGAGCTCATGGCCGCTTCAATCGCCTTTATTGACCTTGTTCTTATAGCATCAAAGCTTACCGATGTATTAGGGAACACTACAAGGTTTCTAAGTGCCAAAAACGGTAATGTATATATATTATCCAAGTAATTCACTCCTATTACAATTATCCAACATATATTATACACCATACCGCGTGTTTTTTCAACCTATTTCGACAGAAAAATAACGGTATTTTCTAAAGCTCGTCAAATGAAAAACCCCCTCTCAACCAAAGTGTTGAAAAGGGGATTTGATTTTTTATATTAAAGATAAAAATTCTTTTTATTCCGCCAGGAACAATGTTTACACGCAGGATTTTTATGAAGCTCTTCCCTGAACTTTTTTGTTATATCATTCCGGAATATGTCGGTTACCTTTTCGTTTTTGACATTACCCGCAGAAAAGTCATAAAAATCAGTACAATACATAACATTACCGTTCCACGAAATGTGAATGTGCTTAAACGGCGACAAACAGGTTTCTCCGCAAAATCTATGCGGAATATAGGTTACCGGGATTTTATATGCTTCCGCTCTTACTCTCGCAAGGGCAGCTGCTTTTCTGTCCTCGTAATCTGCCGGCATTTGGGCAATCCAGGAATCAATTTCGGTTGCACAAATATCAAAGCTCTCCGCCATCCATTTTTTGTATTCTTCGGCCTCATTCTTATCAAGTCTGATATAATCCTGAAGATACAAGCCATCCACTCCAAGTTCTTCAACAAGATACGGGAATTTTTCAAGCTCATCCAGCAAATCCGGCGACATCACACTCATGACAATAACCTCTGCATCGGTTATCGCAAGCTGTTTTAAGTTACGGCTCACCTTGTCAAAAACGCCTTTACCGCGTATGCTGTCATGGATTTTTTCCGGTCCATCGAGCGAAACATGGATTGTTTTAAACGCACTTTTGCAAATATCCATGTGCCCATCAAGCAGCACTCCGTTTGTTACCATACCGAGAGTGAAGCCCTCTTCCTTTAAAAAAGTGACAAGCTCATCAAAGAACGGACATACCAAAGGCTCTCCTCCCCACAACATTATGTGAGGAAGAGAGTCATAGCTTTCCTTTAGGTCACGGGCAACCTTTTTCCAGTCGTCAAGTGTCATTTCAAGACCCTGCGCCCCCGAAAAAAAGCCTTTTTTCCCCCATTGACCACAAAAGTAACATCTTAAATTGCAACCTCTTGTAATTTGAAAATGTACAAGCTCAGGTTTATTCTCCAAAGTAGCTCATTCCCATCAGTTTATCATCAATAGCCTTAATCTGAGTCTTCATAAGATTAGGTGAGTAAAGGCCTCTTTTTGCCTCAACTCCGCCCGCAACCATAGCCTTCCTTATGCACTCGTTTGCCTCGTACATATCGTCAAGACTCTCGCGAACATTGAATCTTCCCGGTGAAGTTGGTGCCGGTGGCCATCTTGAGTCAGAAACCCAAGCGCTAGCTAAAGCCTTCATCGCATTGTCAAGCTCATCGCAATCGCCAATTTTAGCCTTAACTGCATTAATACCTGCAAGGATACTTACACATACAGGGTCCATAATTCTTGAATATTCTGTATTTGCCCAAGCCTTCGCTGTACCGCCATGCCATGCAACACCGTTTTCAATATTGTCAACATACTCGTTTTCAATAATGTTTCCGCTCGCAATCACCTCTGAAGGTGTTGCAAACTCATAACCTGCATCCTTTGCAGCGTCAAGAATTTCCTTAAAGCGCTCTACGCTCTTTGGTTCTTCCTCAAAGAATCTTGCCTGATTGAACTGTTTTACATAGAAATATGCACTTGAGCCGATATACTCAGCATCTTCGGCATATGGCATGATAAATGAACCCGTCTCGGCAATTCTTTCCTGCCAGTTTGCAAGCATATTCTTAATTTCGCCCATATTGATAGGCTCTTCACGAAGTCCCTCTGTTGCACCCATTAAGTACCACAGAAGAAGGTTTGCCATACAGTCACTTCTGAATATCATCTTGAGTCCGTTTGGTGCAACAGACGGATTTGTGATATATTTCATAAACTGTGGCTTATCCTTTATGTATTCCTCAATCTTAAAGAGGTGGTTTTTGTTTGAATGTCCTGCAACATCAAATTCAAGACCTGTTGCCTTTCTGATTTCATCAAAGGACAGCATCAGTGAGTCTGCGTCCATAACCAACGCCTCAACTCCGCACTCTTTATATACATCAGGAATATAGCTTGCCCATCCGCATTCAGGGTTCCAACCGATTTTCGGGCGCTTGCCGACATGCTTTTCCCAAACATCAAGTGAGTGCTTTAATGAATGTACACACACTTCCTTCGGGATATTTGAAAGCATAAAGTGAATATATGGTGAAGATACCGGCTCAACCTTTCCTTCCTCTACAAGTTTTCTTAGCTTTGCAAGTACTTCAGGTGCCTGCTTTGCCATTTCGTCGATTGTGATACCGCTTGCTTCAAAAGCAATCTTATAGTCACCACCGTCTATAAGGTCGAAAAGCTTCTCGTAGCAGTTCTTCATTACCCATAATCTTTTCTCCGGTGCCAGCTGTGAATACTGAATATTCGCATGTGGCATAAATATTACCTTTGGTTTCATATTTTCTCTCCTTAAAATGCATATTTTATATTATTGAGTCCCCTCAATATTTACTGAATTAACACGCAGCTTTATTATAAAAGCCCGTTTACAAAGTCATATGACCTTTTGCATCCTGCCTCGACATCCTCAGTATTTTCATACTCAAACAGAGCTATAATATCCCTGCCTTCAAGGCCCTTCAAGATTGCTTTCCAGTCCATATCACTTTCTCCGCAAGCTGCAGGCTTTATATGTCCTGACGGAAGGTTTACAAAATCCTTCATATGCACATAGCACACTCTGTCCTTTATCTGCTGATAAATTTCATCAGGATTTTTGATGCCTACTGCATAAAGGTTTGCAGGATCATAATTCATTCCGATATTTGCCGGAATTTCTTCGAGCATCTTTTTCAAAAGCTCAGGCTTTGTAGATGTTGTGTGGAAATGCTCCACGCCGTCATCATAGCCATTCACTCCGCCGTGTGTTTCAACAACCGGTGTGACACCTATCTTCTCTGCATACTTTCCAACCTCGCAAAGGCACTTAATCATTGTATCCCAACGCTCGCCGGTAACTTCGTCTGCCGGCGAGAAGCCTGCGAAAATTCTCAAATATTTTATGCCCATATCGGCACACATATCAAGCACGCTCTTTATTTTCTCTACATCCTCCGTGCTTCCGGTTGTGAAATCATTTCCGGTAGCTGCACAAATAAGTGAAATACCGTACTTGTTATATAAATCAACAACAGCCTTTGTATCGCCGCCTATCTGGATATCGCCAGGTGCATTTGCAATACCAAGCTCCAAGACCGAAAGTCCCATTTTCTTTGTGATTTCCAGCTGTTTCTCAAGCGGGGTTTCACGAAATCCCCACGCTGCGTTTCCAAATATCATAATGCTGTTCTCCTTTAATTATTTACTCCAGTCAAACAGAATCTTGAAACAATCCTCTTTCTTTTCTGCAAGGTACTCAAACGCTTCTTTGCACTTTGTAACCGGCCAGATTTCGATAGGAAGCTTGCTTGTATCAAACTTACCCTCTGAAATCCACTCTAGCACCTGTTCCTTACATCCCGCGCGAAGTGCACAGGTCATTGTGATTGTAGCATTCTTAACGAACCATCTGTGGTAGTGGTCGAAAATAATCTTGTCAGGATAATCTCCCTGCAGATGGATATGAGCCGGAATATCGTCATCCTCCCAGCCGCCGTCCTTTATGTACTTATGAAGTGTTCCGACAACCTCAGGGTTTCCGCTACATTCCATAAGCTGGTCTGCCATCTTGCCGTTTGTGAATTCACGGATTTTCTCCTCTGCTTCCTCAGGTGAAACAACAAGGTCTGCATAGTTTTCTGCAATACTTCTGCGGAACGCATTTCTTTCAATACAGATAACCTTAAGTGTAGGCTCTAAAATCTTGAGCTCCTGAATAGCTGAAATACCAACCATTCCGGCACCGATTACAACAAAGGTTTCGTTAGGTCTTAGAGTAAGTCTTTTAATTCCCTTTAGCGGAACGCACGCAAGATATGCAAGTACTGCCTGTATATCTGTTACATTGTCAGGGATTTTTACCATATAGTCAAACTGGTCATTTGTTGTGAAGGAATCCTTGATTGTGTATTCACTTCCGCCACCCCATGCAGCGCACACATCCCCGTACTGTCTGCACTCATTTATCATAACCCTGTCGCCAACCTTAAGGTTTCGCGCACTTTCAGGAATTCTTGAAAGGTCTGCTCCTTCTTCCGGTACAGCCACAACAACACCTGCTGTTTCATATCCCGGAACAAGCGGATAATAGCACTGTTCAGGATGCTGCATACCCTTATAGGTCTTCATATCTGTTCCTGTTGAAATCGAGCTGTAAAGTGTTTTTGCGACAAATGCGTCCTCTTTTGGCTCTGTGAGCTTGATTTCTCTTAAATTTGCATAAAACGGTTTTTCAATAACAACCGCTCTGCAGGTTTTGTAGTCTTTGTTACTCATGGTAATACCCCTTTCAAAATGTTTTCGGTAGCTTCGCTAAGCATTCCATTGTATTTTACCATAGATTTCTTTCAAAATCTACAGTTAAATCAAATTTTATCATAAATTTTCTCTTACAACTTCGTTGTTGTAAATTGTATAAACATATTCAAAGCCGATATCTCGAAGAAGCCTTTTTGACTCATCGAAATAATAATCCAGCGTTGATATATGGTGGCTGTCCGACGATAAAATGAGTTTCGCGTCATTTTTTTTCATCACATACAATAGATTTTCGCTCGGATAGGGACTTTTCCTGTAGCCTCTTGAAATCGCACCGGTGTTCACCTCGAAAAGACAATCACTTTTTAAGGCTTTTAGCATATATTTTTCCGCAATCTTGTTATAGGCATCATTTTTCAGAAGTCCGTAGTCCTTTACCTCATCAAATTTGGT
Source organism: Clostridia bacterium (assembly GCA_045591565.1). Taxonomy (GTDB): domain Bacteria; phylum Bacillota; class Clostridia; order UBA1381; family UBA1381; genus UBA1738. The sequence continues at coordinate 8,363 of JAZNTB010000031.1, read as the reverse complement.
TATAAGGTCAAAGTGTCCTACAATATCCGGTTTCCTTCGCAGAATGTACTCACAGAATGTGTTGTAATAGTTTTCGGCAAGGGCAAGTATATCTCCACCAAACGCCTCAACGCACCTGTCAAAACAGCCTGTATCTGAATCTATAGGATAGTATTTCCCCTCTGCATTAAGGTAGTGAGATGAGCCTATTATGTACTCAAAATCCTTGCGATTTACCTCCTCGAAGATATCCTCCTCTGCTCCGAGGTAAACCTGTATCTTATTTCTATACTTTCCCTTAAGCCGTTTAATTTCTGCGATATATGCATCTGTATCCCTCATGCAGTATGTTGTGTCAAAGTCCGAATATGCGTGCCCCGAAAAGCCTATAGCATGAAAGCCTTTTTCTATCGCATAAGAAACTATTTCCTCTGCCGTACTCTCACCATCACAAAATGTTGTATGAGTATGAAAATTTGCCAGCATTTTATCTTTGTACCCTTCCTGAACCGTCGCCACCTGCCAGAGCTTCAACCTCAGCTCTTGTTACCAGGTTGAAATCTCCCGGAATTGTGTGCTTTAAAGCTGATGCTGCAACGCCAAATTCAAGAGCATTTTTGAAGTCCTTGCCGTCTAAAAATCCGCAGATAACACCACCGGCAAAGCTGTCGCCACCGCCTACACGGTCAACTATCGGGTGAACTCTGTACTCCTTTGAGTGATAGAATTCCTTGGCATCTCTCGAATAGATGCATGCTGACCAGCCGTTATCCGATGCTGATTTTGATACACGAAGTGAGGATATTACATATTCAAAGTTAAACTTTGAAACCATCTGGCGGAAAATATCCTCATATCCAGCAAGCTTCAAATCACCGCTCGTTACATCGGTGTCTCCCGGCTTAAAGCCAAGCACCTTTTCCGCATCCTCTTCGTTACCTATGCAGACATCAACATACTGCATAAGGTTTGTCATAATTCTCTGTGCCTTTTCGGAAGACCACAGCTTTTTACGGAAGTTAAGGTCTACTGAAACCTTGACACCGTGCTTTTTAGCCGCCTTCAATGCAACCTCTGTAAGCTCTGCTGCCTTATCCGATACAGCAGGTGTAATTCCTGTAAAGTGGAACCAGTCTGCACCCTCGAAAATTTTGTCAAAATCAAAATCAGCTGCTTCTGCTGTTGAAATAGAAGAATGAGCACGGTCGTATACTACATTTGATGCACGCATTGATGCGCCTGTTTCAAGGAAATATATTCCAAGTCTTTCTCCGCCTCTTGCGATATTATCAGTCTTGACATTATGCTTGCGAAGTGCTGCAACAGCACAATCGCCGATAGGATTCTCCGGAACCTTTGTCACAAACTCTGCATCGTGACCATAGTTTGCGAGTGATACGGCAACATTCGCCTCTCCTCCGCCGTAGCATACATCAAATTCGTCTGCCTGAATAAATCTTTCATTATTTGGTGTTGATAATCTGAGCATAATTTCGCCCATCGTTACAATCTTTGCCATTAGCCGCGCGCCTCCTTGATTTTTGCAATAAATTCCTTAGCGGTTTCTGTAATTTTAGCATAGTCGCCGGTTTTTGCACCCGCTGTTAAGGATGAGCCTGCTCCTACCGCAACTGCACCTGCTTTTATCCATTTATCTACATTGGAAACATCAACGCCGCCTGTTGGCATAAGCTTTGCCTGCGGAAGCGGTCCCTTGATATCTTTTATGATTGTAGGTCCGAAAAGGTCTGCAGGGAATATCTTAATGATGTCTGCACCTGCCTCCATAGCTGTCAAAACCTCTGTAATCGTCATACATCCCGGCATATATGGAATTTGATAGCGGTTACAAAGCTTTGCAGTTTCCAGATTGAAACCCGGACTTACTATGTAATTTGCTCCTGAAAGGATTGCAGTTCTTGCGGTTTCTGAATCCAATACCGTTCCTGCACCAAGCATCATTTCACCGTTTGGATACTTTTCAGCCAGTGCCTCTATAACCTTGTGTGCACCCGGCACTGTGAAGGTAAGCTCAATCCCAGTACATCCGCCTGCAAGGCATGCATCTGCGATTTTTATAGCCTCTTCTGCATTATTTGCGCGAACAACCGCAACCAATCCGCAGTCGGTAAGTTTTTTAATAACTTCGCTCTTTTCCATTATCCTCTTCTCCTTTTTATTCGGTACTGAACCAACTTTAGTTCGTCACCTAATATTGTATCACCTTTTTCCTTATTTTTCAATACTAAAAACAAAATTGTATAAATTTATATGATGTGCAAATAATAGGACAGAATAAAGAAAAGGAAGTTTTGAATAATTATGGAAAATATCAGCAAAAACTGCGAACTGCTCCGATTTGTATCCGAAAAAGTCAAAGACGAAATATCTTCGGGCAAAGAAAAGCATGCAAAGAAGCTCTACTATATTTCGGCAGAATTCTTAACGGGTAAACTTTTGGTAGGGAATATTATCAATCTCGGTGTATACGACGAGGTTGACTCCTTTTTAAAATCACAGGGCACAAGCCTTTCAAAGCTTGAAGAACTCGAGCCTGAACCCTCCCTCGGCAACGGCGGTCTGGGCAGACTTGCCGCTTGCTTTTTAGACTCAATGGCAAATCTCGGTCTTAACGCAGAGGGCATGGGACTTTGCTATCATTACGGTCTGTTTCGTCAGGTTTTTAGAAGCAACAAGCAGACAGAAGAACCCAATCCGTGGCTTGAAAATAACACCTTCCTCCACAAAACAGACGCCACCTACAAGGTCGATTTCGGAAGTGTCTGCGTCACGGCAAGACTGTATACGATGGACATTATAGGCAGAAACAAAAAATCCACCTGCCTTTCGTTATTTGATATTGAAAGTGCAGACGAATCCATCGTAAAGGACGGCATCCGATTCGATAAATCCAATTTCGTCAAAAACCTCACTCTATTCCTTTATCCGGATGACAGCGATGAGAACGGAAAACTCCTGCGTGTATATCAGGAATACTTTATGGCAAGCTGTGCCGCCCAGAAGATAGTAGGTGAGTGCATAAGTGCCGGCTCAAATTTATATGACCTTGCAGAATATGCCGTCATACAGATAAACGACACGCATCCCTCCCTTATAATCCCTGAGCTTATAAGAATACTCACAAATAAAGGCTTGTCCTTTGATGACGCGATAGAAGTTGTTCAAAAAACAGTTGCATATACCAACCATACAATCTTAGCAGAGGCACTTGAAAAATGGCCGATGTCATATCTTAAAAAGGTTGCACCCTCTATCGTCCCGATAATCGAAATTCTGGACGATAAGGTTCGCAGAAAGTATGAAGACAGCTCGGTTCACATCATCGATAACTCCGAAACCGTTCACATGGCGCACCTTGACATACACTACAGCTTCAGTGTGAATGGTGTTGCAAAGCTTCATACCGAAATTCTGAAGGAAACAGAGCTTAATAATTTCTACAAACTGTATCCCCAAAAATTCAATAACAAAACCAACGGAATAACCTTCAGCAGATGGCTGTTTAAAAGCAATCCCGAGCTTACCCGTCTTATAACAAGCCTCATAGGCGACGGATTTAAAGAAGATGCCATGCAGCTTGAAAAATTGAAACAGTATGCCGACGACACAGATGTCCTTGATTCACTTTGCGAAATAAAGCATTCAAACAAGCTCAGACTCAAGTCATTTTTAAAGAATACGCAAAATATTGATATTAATGAAAACGCCGTCTTCGATATGCAGATAAAGCGTCTGCACGAATATAAGCGTCAGCAGATGAATGTGCTTTACCTTATCAACAAGTATCTGGACATCAAACGGGGAAAACTACCCAAACGCCCTATCTGCGCTATTTTTGGTGCAAAGGCATCCCCTGCCTACACCATCGCAAAAGATATCATTCACTTAATTCTGTGCCTTTGTGAAATCGTCAGGAAGGATACCACGGCAAGTAAGTACCTTAACATCGTAATGGTGGAAAACTATAATGTTACCTCCGCAGAGGTTCTTATCCCTGCCTGTGATATCTCCGAGCAAATTTCTCTTGCTTCAAAAGAGGCAAGCGGCACAAGCAATATGAAGTTCATTTTAAACGGCGCAGTTATTCTCGGAACGGAGGACGGAGCAAATGTCGAAATTCACAGTCTTGTAGGCGATGATAACATATATATTTTCGGCGACGACAGCGATACCGTAATTGAACGCTACAAAAAGGGCAGCTACAACGCCCGCAAATACTATGAAAGTAACGCAAAAATCAAGGAGGCTGTCGACTTTATAACAAGCCCCGAAATGCTGTCCGTCGGTTCGGAGGAAAACCTTAAAAGGCTACAGGGCGAGCTTATCGGCAAGGACTGGTTTATGACCTTTCCTGATTTTGACAGCTACGCAAAAGCACGCGATATGGCATATTGTGACTTTGAAAACAGGCATGAATGGGCTAAAAAAATGCTCATAAATATAAGTAATTCGGGACATTTTTCTTCGGACAGAACAATCCTTGAATACAACAGGGATATCTGGAAGCTATAAAATCCAGTGAAAGGAGCTAAAATATAATGGAAAATAATTCAAGGCGTGGTCAGGCATTTGACTTCCTGCAAAAGCTCGGCAAAGTTTTAATGGTCGTAATCGCCGTCATGCCGGCGGCAGGTATAATGATAAGCTTGGGAAAGCTTATCGGTATGGCAAGTACTGACTCTCAAATTATAACAAGAATTGCTTCAATAATTGAAAACATCGGTTGGGCAATCATATCCAATCTTCATATACTTTTTGCCGTGGCAATCGGCGGTTCATGGGCAAAGGAGCGTGCAGGCGGTGCTTTTGCCGCTCTTTTATCCTTTATTCTAATCAACAACATCACGGGTACTATTTTCGGTGTCACAAACGAAATGCTCGCAAATCCCGACGCCATCACCCGCACTCTTTTTGGGCAGGAAATCGCCGTCAACGGATATTTCACCTCCGTCCTCGGTTCCCCCGCCCTTAATATGGGTGTGTTTGTGGGTATAATCGCAGGTTTTGTCGGAGGAATTGTTTACAACAAATACTACAACTACCGAAAGCTCCCTGATGCACTTTCATTCTTCAACGGAAAGCGTTTCGTTCCGCTCGTTGTTATTCTATGGTCACTGATTGTTTCGCTGATACTTTCGGTAGTGTGGCCGTTTGTTCAGCTCGGAATCAACTCATTCGGTATCTGGATAGCAAACTCCTCCGATACCTCCCCGTTTCTTGCGCCGTTTATCTACGGAACTCTTGAACGACTCCTGCTTCCGTTCGGACTTCATCATATGCTGACAATACCGATGAACTACACCTCATTCGGCGGAACATATATAGTGCAGACAGGCCTAAGCGCAGGCACAGCCGTATTCGGTCAGGATCCGTTATGGCTTGCATGGGTTTCCGACCTGATTAACTTTAAAGCTGCAGGCGACACCGCAGCATATGAAACTCTTCTTACAACCGTAACTCCGGCACGCTTTAAGGTGGGTCAGATGATTGGTGCGACAGGTCTTCTTCTTGGCGTCGGTCTTGCTATGTACAGGAGAGTTGACCGCGACAAGCGTCACAAATACCGCTCCATGTTTCTTTCTACTGCTTTGGCGGTATTCCTAACAGGCGTCACGGAGCCTATAGAATTTATGTTTATGTTCTGTGCAATACCGCTTTATATAGTATATTCTCTGCTTCAGGGACTTGCTTTTGCCGCATCGGGAGTGGTCAATTTAAGGCTTCATTCCTTCGGTAACCTTGAGCTTTTCACAAGACTCCCAATTTCTCTCAAAGCAGGCCTTGGCTGGGATTTGATTAATTTCTTGATCTGTGTTATAATTTTCTTTGCGGTCGGCTACTTTGTTGCCTACTATATGATAGGAAAATTCCATTACGCAACCCCGGGAAGACTCGGCAATTACACCGACAGCGCATCCGAGACGGAAGAGTTGGTTGACAAGAAATCATCAGACGGAAATTCTCAGGCAGAGCGCATAATTGCACTTCTAGGCGGCAGAGAAAATATCACACTTGTTGATGCATGTATGACGCGTCTTCGTGTATCGGTAAAAGATGACTCGCTCGTTGCCCCCGAGGCTGAATGGAAAAAGGAAGGTGCTTTAGGTCTTATTAAAAAAGGCAGCGGAATTCAGGCAATTTACGGACCTAAAGCCGATGTGTTAAAATCGGATATTAATGATATTCTCTAATTCGAGGTGACCTTTTTTTGCGGCTTCTTACTCTAAACACACACAGCTTACTTGAGAACAACTACGAGGAAAAATGCAGCATTTTTGCAGATGCCGCAGCAAGGCTATCCCCTGATGTAATTGCGCTTCAGGAGGTTAACCAAAGCATCAATGCGAAAGCGGTAAACTATCCGGTATGCGGCACAATTCCGCTAAAGGAAAACAACCACGCCTTAAAAATTGTCCGTATGCTATCCGACAGACAGCTCGACTACCACTTTATATGGCTCGGCATCAAATGCGGCTATGGAAGTTTTGACGAAGGTCTTGCTTTTTTATCAAAAACCCCCATCGACTGTGCAAAGTCGGTTCTTATAAGCAAAAATGACACCTACTCCGACTGGCGCACAAGAAAAGCGCTGATAATACGGACGCACGGCATAAATCTGTGCACAACACATCTCGGCTGGTGGGATGATGAAAAAGAGCCGTTTTCCAAACAATTTGAAAGGCTTAACGAATATCTTTCCACCTATGAACAAATGTATCTTTTAGGTGATTTTAACACTCCTGCAGACAAAATGGACGAGGGATATTCTTTAGTCCTCGAAAAAGGCTGGCAGGACACCTTTTCTCTTGCAAAGGAAAGGGATTCCGGCTTTACCGTTTCAGGGAAAATCGCAGGCTGGGAGAAAAGCACCGACGAACAAATAAGAATTGACTATATTTTTTCAAAGCAAACGATTTCCGTTGAAAAATCGCAGGTAGTTTTTGACGGCAAAAACGAGCCTGTGATTTCAGACCATTTTGCAGTAATGATTGATGTAAAGGAGGGATTTTAATGAGAAAATCAGGGATTTTACTTCCCGTAACATCGCTACCCTCCCCGTACGGCATAGGCGATATGGGAAAATGCGCTTATGAATTTATTGATTTTCTTTCGGCCGGCGGTCAAAGCTTTTGGCAGATTCTCCCATTAGGACCTACAAGCTTTGGTGATTCCCCCTATCAATCCTTCTCTGCATTTGCCGGAAATCCGTATATGATAAGCCTTGAGATTCTGACCAAAAGCGGTCTGCTTACCAAGCAGGAATGTGATGCTGCAGATTTCGGCAGCAATCCGGAGGCTGTCGACTATGAAAAGCTATATAAAAACCGTTTCCCTATTTTAAAAAAAGCTTTTAAACGGAGCAAACTTAACGGCATTCGGGAATATGAGGAATTTATCAGTGCTCATAAGTTCTGGCTTGATGATTATTGTCTGTTCATGGCACTAAAGGAGCACTTTGACGGAGAAGAATGGCTGAAATGGCCTGATGAAGTCAAGAACAGAAATACAGATGCTTTACAAAGTCTTAAAGGAGAGCTTGCGGAAGATATAGATTTCTGGAGATTTGTTCAGTTTGAGTTCTTTTCTCAATGGAAAAGGCTCAAAGAATATGCAAACAGACAGGGCATACAAATTATAGGCGACATTCCGATATATGTTGCTATGGACAGCAGCGACACCTGGGCAAGCCCACAGCTTTTCCAGCTTGACAAAAACAAAACACCACTGGGCGTTGCGGGCTGTCCTCCCGATGGATTTTCTACAAAGGGACAGCTTTGGGGGAACCCTCTTTATGATTGGGATATAAACAAAAAGGATGGTTATTCATGGTGGATATCACGAATAAAGCATTGCTTTTTGCTGTACGATTATGTAAGAATAGACCACTTCCGTGGATTTGATGAATACTATTCAATCCCTTATCCAAGCGTCGACGCCACAAACGGTGAATGGAAAAAGGGGCCCGGAATCAACCTCTTTGATGCAATAGAGAAAAAACTCGGAAAACAGAAAATAATAGCGGAAGACTTAGGCTTTATAACCCCCTCGGTCAAACAGCTTTTATCGGACAGCGGTTTTTGGGGAATGAAGGTTCTTCAATTTGCCTTTGACGAACGGGATACCGGAGTTTCTTCCGACTATCTTCCGCACAACTACCCTGAACCTTGCGTCGCATACACGGGAACACACGACAACCAGACGCTCGTTTCGTGGTTTTCAGAGCTTGACTCAAATAGCAAAAAGAATGTGCGAAAATATCTTTGTGACTTTTACACACCTAATAGTGATATTTGCAAATTGCTCATATCTTCCGTAATGCGTTCACCTGCTGCTATCTGCATTTTTCCTATGCAGGATATTTT
>JAZNTB010000030.1:0-4099 GCA_045591565.1 Clostridia bacterium | reverse complement strand
AGGAAATATTGATTCCATGGTAAATCACTATACTGCGTCTAAAAAGAGGAGAAGTGAGGACTTATACTCTCCGGGCGGAAAAGCGGGGATGAGACCTGACCGAGCTACTATTGTATACTGCAATCGTGTACGGGAAGCCTTTGGTGATGTTCCGCTACTAATTGGCGGAGTAGAGGCAAGCCTCAGAAGGTTTGCGCATTATGACTACTGGGACGACAAGGTCAGACGCTCGATACTTTTAGACAGCCGTGCAGACATATTGATGTATGGTATGGGAGAAAAACAGATAGTTGAGCTTGCTGATTGTTTGGCAAGTGGTATTGATGTTAAGGATATAACCTATGTAAAGGGTACATGCTTTCTTGCAAATAATGCCTGTGAAGGCATAGAAATTCCGCCCTTTGAGGAGTGCTGCGAGGACAAGCGTGCCTATGCAGATGCTTGCAGAATTCAGTATTTTGAGCAAAATCCGTATACAGGAAAAGCTGTTATACAAAGGCATGGAGATAAGTATCTGGTGCAAAATCCACCGGCAGAACCACTATCCCGCGAGGAACTTGACGATGTTTACTCTCTTGGGTATATGAAAAATTATCATCCTATGTACGAATCTCAGGGCGGAATACCTGCGATTTCGGAAGTTAAATTTTCGCTGACAAGCTCAAGGGGATGCTTTGGAAGCTGTAATTTCTGTGCACTTGCATTTCATCAGGGCAGGATTGTAACATCAAGAAGCCATAAATCAATTCTTCACGAGGCAGAGGAAATGACAAAGCTGCCGGACTTTAAAGGATACATTCACGATGTTGGAGGCCCGACGGGAAATTTCCGCTATCCTGCCTGCAAAAAGCAGGAGAAGCTTGGTGCATGCAAGGACAAACAATGTCTGTTCCCGAAACCGTGCGTAAATCTTGTGGCGGACCATACGGAATATGCGGAGCTTTTAAAAAAGCTTCGCTTAGTAAAGGGAGTAAAGAAGGTATTTATCCGCTCGGGTATACGATTTGATTACCTGATGCAGGATAAAAACGATAGATTTTTCTATGACCTATGCAAATATCACATAAGCGGACAGCTGAAAGTTGCGCCTGAACATATTTCGGATAATGTTTTAAGATATATGGGAAAGCCTTCTAATGATGTGTATATGAGGTTTGCACAGAAGTACCGCAAAATTAATGAACAGCTCGGAAAAAAACAGTATCTTGTGCCATATTTGATGTCATCACATCCGGGAAGCAGTATAAGAGATGCTGTGAAGCTTGCTGTTTACTTAAAGGAGCAGGGACTTAATCCGCAGCAGGTGCAGGATTTTTATCCTACACCCGGAACAGTTTCGACCTGTATGTTTTATACAGAGCTTGACCCTTTTACGATGAAGAAGGTATATGTTCCCAAATCGCCTAAAGAAAAGGCGATGCAGCGTGCACTTTTGCAATACAGAAATCCTGAAAATTACGCTCTGGTAGAGGAGGCACTCAGGATATGCGGTCGCAGTGACCTTATAGGCTACGGGCCGAAATGCTTAATAAGACCAAAAAAGGAGAAGGAAAATGGCGAAGATTTTAAACGGAAAAGAAGTGTCGGCAAGAATAAAGGGCGAGCTTCGCATCGAGGCAGAAAAGCTTAAGGAAAGAGGAATTATGCCCGGTCTCGCAGTAATTATAGTCGGCGATGACCCTGCTAGCCGTGTGTATGTAAACAACAAGAAAAAGGCATGTGAGGAAATAGGTATATATTCTGAGGAATATGCACTACCGGCTGAAACTAAGGAAGATGAGCTGCTTGCTTTAATTGACAGATTAAATGCCGATGCGAAAATTTCGGGAATACTTGTTCAGCTGCCTTTGCCAAAGGGAATTGATGAGGAAAAGGTGATTAATCGCATTAATCCCCAAAAGGATGTGGATGCGTTCCATCCGGTGAATGTAGGTAAAATTATGGTAGGAAACTTTGATTTTGTACCTTGTACGCCGGCAGGTGTTATGGAGCTGATTAAAGAGAGCGGAATTGATATTTCAGGAAAGGAATGTGTTGTTGTCGGAAGAAGTAATATCGTGGGAAAACCTATGTCTATGCTGCTTTTGCATCAAAACGGAACAGTCACCGTGTGTCATTCACGCACAAAGGACTTAAAGGCGGTTACAAGGCGTGCAGATATTTTAGTTGCGGCAGTAGGAAAGCCTGAATTTATCACAGCGGATATGATAAAAGAGGGAGCGGTTGTAATAGATGTCGGCATAAACCGTGTGGAGAATAAAAAGCTTGTCGGAGATGTGGCATTTAGCGAGGCGGAAAAGGTAGCCTCCGCAATCACACCCGTTCCGGGCGGCGTAGGACCTATGACGATTGCAATGCTTATGAAAAATACATTAAAAGCGGCGGTGATAAATAAAGGGTAAGATAAATGAAAGCAACAGAAATTAAGGAAAAAATTAAATATATTGATATCGAGTATATATATGCCTCTGGAGTAGATGAAAGAAAGGCATATGAAGACAGATTTGTAAAGGTTATTGACGGATTTGCAGAAGAGTTTGGAAATGGTGATGATTTGAGGATTTTCTCAGCTCCCGGAAGAACTGAGATAGGCGGAAATCACACCGACCATCAGCATGGTGCGGTTATTGCAGCTGGTCTTAATCTTGATGCCATTGGAGCGGCAAAGCTTAACGGAACAAACCAGATAAGAATAAAGTCCGAGGGATATCCTATGGATATTGTAGACCTTGATGATCTTTCAAAAAATGAGGCAGAGTTTGGAAAATCTGTGGCATTAATTAAGGGAATCACCGCAAAGTTTGTAGAGATGGGATACCGGATTTCGGGCTTTGATGCATACACTGTTTCAAATGTCTTGAAAGGCTCGGGAATGAGCTCGTCTGCTGCCTTTGAGGTGCTTGTGGGAACCATCATAAATTCGCTCTTTGCGCATGGCGAGGTTAATGCTGTTGAGATTGCGAAAATCGGACAGTTTGCAGAAAATGTATATTTCGGTAAGCCGTGCGGACTTTTAGACCAGATGGCGTGCTCGGTAAGCAGTATGGTTGCGATTGATTTTGCGTCAACTGAAAAGCCGGTTGTTGAAAGAATTGATTTTGATTTTGCGGATACAGGTCATGCACTCTGCATTATTGATACAGGTGCGGATCATTCAAACCTGACCGATGAGTATGCGACAATACCGGCTGAAATGAAAAAGGTTGCAGAATATTTTGGTAAGGAATACTTAAACGATGTCAAAAAAGACGAGTTTATGAGCAAAATAAAGGATATACGAGAAAAAGTCGGCGATGACCGTGCGGTGCTCAGGGCTTTTCATTACTTTAACGAAACCGAAAGGGCAAAGGAAGAGGCAAAGGCACTTTCGTCAGGCAATTTTAATAAGTTCTTAAAGATTGTAAAAAAATCCGGACATTCATCATATATGTATCTGCAAAATGTCTATGCTGCATCAAATCCTCATGCTCAGGCGGTAAGTCTGGCACTTGCTCTTTGTGATGAACTGTTGGGAGATGCCGGTGCATACCGAGTACATGGCGGCGGATTTGCCGGAACGGTACAGGCATTTGTACCTTTTGAACTTCTTGACAGCTTCAAAAACGGAATTGAGGCAGTTTTTGGAGAAGGTATGTGCCATGTTCTTTCAATAAGACCTGTGGGCGGCTGTGAAATTAAGCTTAAATAGTTAAAAAAGGATTGCAACTAAAGGCAATTAGTGGTATAATATAAAAAACTATGCAATTTAGCATAATACGGAGGAACAGGTATGAGTGCAAAATACAAAAAGGTATTGATTAAGGTAAGCGGTGAAGCGTTGGCAGGCTCAAAGGGCTATGGTCTTGATGTAGCAACAATGCACGAGATTTGCGAAAATATTAAAAAGGTTGTGGATATGGGAGTTCAGGTGTCGGTTGTGGTCGGCGGCGGAAATATCTGGCGCGGCAGAAGCGGCGGCTCTATGGACAGAACAAGAGCAGACCATATGGGAATGCTTGCAACCTGTATAAATGCTTTGGGACTCTGCTCCGAGCTTGAGGCTTGCGGCGTGGATACAAGAGTACAGACAGCTATTGAAATGCGACAGATTGCAGAGCCT
>JAZNTB010000029.1:0-6965 GCA_045591565.1 Clostridia bacterium | reverse complement strand
AGATGAGGTTTATGGAGATCTTCCGCTTGACAGACCGGATTTGCTTTTTACTGAAGAAACCCCAATCTGTACATCAAGTCCATATAGCTCCTCTAAAGCCGGAGCTGACCTTTTAGTTCTTGCATATCACAGAACATATGGTCTTCCTGTTTCAATTTCAAGATGCTCAAACAATTACGGACCATATCATTTCCCGGAAAAGCTTATCCCTCTTATGATAGCAAATGCACTGGCAGATAAGCCTCTTCCTGTTTACGGGGAAGGACTAAACATTCGTGATTGGCTATATGTTGAAGACCATTGCCGTGCTATTGACCTTATTATCCATAAAGGCAAGGCGGGTGAAATTTATAATGTTGGCGGTCACAATGAAAAAGCTAACATTGATATTGTAAAAATTATTTTGGATACCCTTGGTAAGCCACATTCATTAATTACATATGTGACAGACAGAAAGGGACACGATTTGCGTTATGCAATTGACCCTACAAAAATTCACAATGAATTGGGATGGCTTCCGGAAACCAAGTTTGATGACGGAATTATTAAAACAATTAACTGGTATCTGGAAAATAAGACTTGGTGGGAAAATATAATAAACGGAGAATATCAGAATTATTATAAAAAAATGTATGAGGATAGGTAATATGGTAAAAAGAGGAAAGTATAACATTGTAACTGCGGGAATTGTATCAGTCTTAATGATTCTTGTAATTATGTTACCATCCATAATTCAAAATCACGGAATTTTTATAATTCGCGGGGATTATGTTGACCAATATATCCCAAGACTTATTAAAGCAAAGGAAATAATTACAAGTGGCAAAGGCACTTGGGATTGGTTTAATTTTTTGGGTGCACCATATAACATCATAAGTATGTTGTTTTCTTTAAATTCTGTATGCCTGCTATTTCCATCCGATCTTATACCATACGCAGTTACATATATGCATTTAATACGCTTTGGATTAATTGCAATCACAAGCTATGCATACTTTTCCGTAATGGTAAAGGAAAACAAGACGGCATTTCTGGGTGCGATTTTATACACCTTTTCATCATACACATTCTTGAATTTTGAGTTCATGCAGTTTATGGAGGCACTTTGGACATTTCCGTTAATCCTTTTGTCTGCAGAAAAGATGTTTCGTTCAGAAAACTATAAGCATCAGCTTATTTTCTCCGTATTTTTGTCATGTACTATTAATTTTTATTTCTTCGTCTTTTCTACCTTGTCATTTTCTGCATATTTTTTATGCAGATTCTGTCTTTCTGACGAATGGCGAAACAGGAGATGCTTAAAATATTTCTTTTTGGCAATTTTTGAATATTCTTCAAGAATTTTGTGTGCATTTATCGTTTTTGCACCATTTATTTACAGCTTGTTTAATTCGGCAGGTTCGGCACAATCAGTTGGAATAAGCGGAGTTAATTACTTGTTCTCATTTTTTGATCGCGAAATTATTTCAAGGATTTTTTCCTTTTTTGTACCGGCCGCCAGCAATAGATTTAGCACTTTCGGACACTCTTACTGGAGCAGTCGTGCCGCATATATTCCTGTATTTGGAATGTCCTTTGTTGTTGCATTTTTTCTGCAAAAACATAATAACTGGTTGAAGCCTTTGTGCATTTTTAGTATAATGTCTATGATAATTCCCGGCATCAGTGCCATATATAATTTTTTATCATCCACATATACAAGATATGCATATAGTATTATACTGTTTTTTATATTGGCAACCATTCTTTTTATAGAAAATTACTCTGTAAAAAAAGCTAAGCTAAGTTCGTATTTTATATTAGCTTGCTTTATGCTATTAGTTGCAGGTTATTATATAATAGAATATCTGTGCATCAATAATAGTGTTGTTTCTTTTTATTTGTACGGAAATGCCACAGAACAAAGTACAGAAGATTTTCTCAGATTGTTTGTTTTAATATGTGCTGCGATTATGTACATAGTCTTAGTATTGTTCATAAACAGCAATAGCATCCGTCAGAAAATCACTGTAATACTTCCTATACTTTTAACGGTATATGGTTGTGCTTATGTTATAGTAAATCAGGACAGCAGTTATCTTTTGGACTACTTTCCTGAATCCTCTATTAGCCTTTCCAGACAAATAGATAATTACTTTATCTCATCACCGGATGTGGATAATAGCAAAGATTACAGAATAGACTTCTCGAAACAATGCCGTAACTATTCTTATACCACAAAAAAACCATCAATTTCAATATTTGAAAGTGTAAGAAACTCATTTTCAAATGAATTTTCAGAATATGTAGAAATGAAAACAGGCAGAGTTTCTGCATATCCCGATTGCTCCTGTAATGAGCTCCGTACCTTACTTGGAGTAAAATATTATTTTGACATCTATCCTGAAGATAATTTGCCTGTGCCTGAAGACTTTACATATAAATTTACAGACAATAATATTAAGGTATACGAAAATAACAATTTTGCAGGTATGGGATTTTCTTATAACAGCTATATGCTGCGTTCAGAATTTGACAAAATTGCCGAAACAAAAAAGGATTGTGCAGATATTATGCTTAATACCTTGATTGTAGAAGATGAAGATATCAATTTTGTAACACAAATACTAGAACCGTATGCAGAGAATGTAGGCAGTAAGACCAGAATTTTGTTTGATAAATTTGAGTACAATTCAAGTGGGTTTAATGCAACAATCAACACCCCTTACGAAAGTATTATTTATGTTTCTGTTCCCTATGAAAGAAAAGGTTGGAAAGCTGAAATTAACGGGGAAAAGGCGGAATATATTAATGCAAATATAGGGTTTATTGCATTCAAAACGACACCGGGTCAAAATATCGTTCAATTCACATATACCCCTCCGTCACTAAAATACGGGAAATATATATCTTTATTTGGATTCATGATACTCGCTATTTATTTGCTTATAGATAGAAGGTTAAAGAAAAAACAATCATATAATAAAAAAATTCCTGAAAAGTAAAGCATCGCGCAGACGGAAGGCTTGACAGATTTGTGAATTATATTAGTGTTTGAATAAAAAAGTAATTTAACGAAAGGTTGCTAACAAAATGGATATAAAAGGGAAGAGACTGCTTCTTTTGGGAGGAACAAACAGTGCTTTAGAAATCAAGGCATTTGCAGAAAAAAACGGAGTTATTCTTTTAGCAACAGGTCCATACAAAAACACGCTATTAAAGCGCATTTCTGCTGAAGAATATGATGTTGATGCTATGGATACAGAAGCATTGACTAAGCTGCTTTTAGATGCCTCAGTTGATGGTGTTTTTGTAGGTTGTAACGAAGATGTTGTTCCGCATGCCATAGCTGCCGCAGAGGCTGCAAATCTCCCTTGTTACTGCACACAAGAGCAATGGGAGTTATGTGCAAACAAGTCCAAGTTTAAGGAAATGTGCAGAAAATATGGTGTTCCGGTAACAGATGAATATAGCTACGATAATATAAAGGATATAAAATTCCCTGTTATTGCAAAGCCGGCTGATAGCTGCGGAAGCCAGGGGTTTTCTGTTTGCTACAACAAGGATGAATTAGTCCTTGCTTATGAAAAAGCACTTCCATTTTCAAGGACCGGAAATGTATTAATTGAAAAATATATGCCCTACGAGGCAGTTATCATCCATTATACCTTAATAAATGGTGAGATTATTTTTTCTGGTATGTCCGAAAAACGCTCTATGAAGCTTAAAGACTATGGCTCATCCGTTATGGCGCTTCAGGTTTTCCCATCTGCATTTACCGAGAAATACTTAAAAGACCTAAATGATAAGGTTATTAATATGTTTAAGTCAGAAGGTCTTCATGACGGACCTATATGGATAGAAGCCTTTAACAATAATGGTGAGTTTACATTTAACGAAATGGGATATCGTTTTGGAGGTTCAATGACTTACTACCCCATAAGATATTTTAAACATTTCGACCAGCTTGAAATGATGCTAAGGTATTCGTTAGAGGGGGAAACTAAGGAGTACAAATGGCAATTTTTAGATGATAAGCCTGCGGGCAAAAAGTACAGCATACTTCCTCTTCACCTAAATCCCGGAAAAATTAAAAAAATCTCCGGAGTCCAAGCCATTGAGAACTTAGAAAACCTATATGCCTATGTTCCAATTCATTCAGAGGGTGATATAATCAAGCAAACCGGAACAGTCAGTCAGGTTTTTTGCTATCTTCATATTTTGTTTGATGAAATGACTGACTTAAAAGCTACAATAAAAGAGATAATAAGCACCCTGAGTGCAACAGACGAAAACGGCAATGAAATGATTTTTTGCCTATATGATATAGATTCTTTATAATTATGAGGTTTAATGTATGAATAAGATACTGTTCTTATCACAGGAAGATTTATTGTCATCAGGCTGCTTTAATGTACAAAGAGCTTTAAATGTGACGAAGGATGTCATAACAAAATATGCCGACGGGAAAATTCTTTATCCGGACAAATCCTGTCAGATATTTGATACCGAGTCGCAAAGCAGAATAAATTGCTTACCTGCAACTCTTTTAGAAGAAAAAATATGCGGAGCAAAATGGATATCTGTTTTTCCGCAAAATCCAAAAGTGTATGGCCTTCCAAATATCTCTGCACTCACAATATTATCTGAAATCAAGACGGGCTTTCCCATTGCTGTATTAGAGGCGGGTCTATGTTCTGCCATAAGAACGGCATCCGTCGGTGCCCTTGCTGCATCGTATCTGGCGCGCAGGGATTCAGAAGTTATCGGCTTTATAGGTGCGGGAGAAGAAGCCAAAATGCATTTTATAACACTGAAAAATGTGTTAGATAATATAAAAATATGCAAGGTTGCTTCCAGGACTCACAAGAGTGAACTTAAATTTATAAATACACTGCAAAAGCTATATCCGGATGTTGAATTTATTGCATGTAATTCTGATTATGAACTGTCTGCTACAAACAGCGATGTGATCGTTACGGCAATTAGTGGTCAGGAAGGTATTCTTAAGGCTGAATGGATAAAAAAAGGTGCATTTTACTGTCATGTCGGTGGTTGGGAGGATGACTTTAATGTTCCACTAAAGGCGGATAAGATTGTATGCGATAAATGGGATATGGTAAAACACCGCTCACAGACAATAAGTCGCCTGTACCAGATGAATAAGATTTCGGACAAGGATATACATGCTGATTTAGATGATATTATAACCGGGACAAAACAGGGTAGAGAGTCAGATAATGAATTTATATACTTTAACTCAGTTGGGCTTTCTTTTGTTGATATTGCACTTGCATACGATATGTATAATACAGCTAAATCACAAGGTTTCGGCCGAGAAATAATAATGCGAAACAACTCTATCTTTGAATATGATTTACAGTACAATGAAGAAGAAAAAACTTTTAGTATATGAGGTTATATTATGTGTAAAAAACTTATATCGATAATAATACCATGCTATCGTTCTGAAAAGACATTACAGCCGGTTATTGACGAAATACGCGAGCAATTTTCAAAACAGGAAAAGTATGACTATCAAATAATTCTGTCCAATGACGGTTCTCCGGATAATACCTTCGGTACAATACGAAAAATCTGCGAGAACGACAACCGAATTATCGGCATAAACTTATCCAGAAACTTTGGTCAGGCATCTGCAAAAATGTCTGCTCTTAATTATGCGGACGGGGATATAACGATATTTATGGATGATGACGGTCAGCACCCTGCCAGCGGAATTTTCCCTATTGCCGAAAAAATAGAAGAGGGCTTCGACTTGGTTTATGCTCATTTCCCTCACAAAAAGCATAACCTTTTTAAGAGGTTTACAAGTAGGCTCGCAGGAAGCATTGGAGTGGCTATAGGCTCAAGTGTAAAAGGTATACATAAATCTTCATTTATTGGCTGGAGCAGATTTGCACTGGAAGCCCTTCGAGATTACCACAGCCCCTTTCCTGCAAGCGGAAGCTATCTTTTAAATCTTACAACGAAGGTTGCCAATGTGGAGATTGAACACAGAGACCGCCTTGAAGGAAAGTCTAACTATACACTGAGAAAAATGATTGTTCTGTGGCTTAACTTTTTTACAAGCTTTTCTGTTGTTCCTTTGAGATTTGCATCTTTTTCCGGAGCGATTTGTGCTATAATAGGATTTTTATTCGGAATGTTTACTGTAATTCGTAAGTTCCTCCTTCCTCAAATCTCTGCCGGATACACATCTACCATATCGGTAGTTTTGTTTATTGGGGGTATTATTATGATGATGCTCGGACTTATTGGCGAATATATTGGAAGAATTTATATGACGGTGAGCGATTTGCCGCAGTATAAGATTAGAGAAGTTATAAACTGTGAAAAGAAGGATTGATGTTATGGATGTTACAGGACTGTTTGATAAATTTTATGTAGGTGTTATGTCTGCATATAGAATATATTGCTGCAAAAAGGCGTCAAGGCATTACTTCAGATATTTAAAAAACAACAACATTCCTATTCAGAGGTTAACCAAAGAAGAGAAAAAGACAGTAAAAAATATGTGGGGAAGTCTTGGATTACTTGATTATTCTACTCACACCTTGATAAAATCCGTTACCGGAGAATTTGATCCGAAAGTACTTCCTGAGTTGGTCTTTCGCACGGGTATAGAACTTAGGTTAAACCATCCTACATTTAAAAATTCTTGGTCAGACAAATCATATTTTGATATGTTCTTTCCTGAGATAAACTTTCCGGAAACTGTTATAAGAAACATCTCCGGTCAATACCTTGATAAAAGCTATAACCCAATCACGAAAAAAGAAGCTTTGGATATTGCAAAAAATATGGAAAGCTATATTATCAAACCATCTATAGATAATGGCTTTGGTCGAGGGGTTAAGCTAATTAAAAATGACCATAATCATATTGAGGTTTTTGAAGAATTTAAATCGAATTTTGTTGTTCAGAAACCATTTATTCAAAGCGAATTTATGAGTAAATTTAAT
>JAZNTB010000028.1:0-4453 GCA_045591565.1 Clostridia bacterium | reverse complement strand
GATATCCTCAAAGAAGCTGCGGCATTCTGCAGCGTCCTTTAATAGGAGAATTGCGTTATAAAAATCTTCTGTTGATTTTGAATGAAAGCTATTCATATTAACATCACCTTTCACTTTACTACTTTACCATACTACCACAATATAGTGTGAAAGTCAAGGGGTTTTGTGAAAATCGTTCGGATATATGCATAAAAAACGCTCATAAGGTGAAATGATTGGATAGGGTGTACTGTTTTTTGGCAGAAACATAAAATATCTCCTTTTTTGTATCAAGGTGTTTTAAAAGAAAATGGCGAGGGAAGATGATCTTTCCCTCGCCATTATGCTTTTTAATAATTCTCTGCTCTTACTTCGAAGTAGCTCTGTGGGTGATTGCATACAGGGCAAACTTCCGGTGCCTTTTTGCCGACAACCAGGTGTCCGCAGTTACGGCATTCCCACATTGTTTCGCCTGCTTTTTCAAATACCTTCTTCATTTCAACATTGTCAATCAGGCGTCTGTATCTTTCTTCATGAGCCTTTTCAACCAATGCAACTGCACGGAAACGCGCTGCAAGCTCAGTAAAGCCTTCTTCGTCAGCTTCCTTTGCGAAAGTATCGTACATATCTGTCCATTCGTAGTTTTCACCGTCAGCAGCAGCCTTTAAGTTGTTTACTGTATCAGAAATACCGTTTAATTCTTTAAACCAGAGCTTTGCGTGCTCTTTTTCGTTATCAGCGGTTTTCTGGAATATTGCAGCAATCTGCTCATAGCCCTCTTTCTTTGCAACAGAAGCAAAGTATGTGTACTTATTTCTTGCCTGCGATTCGCCTGCAAATGCAGCCATTAAATTCTGTTCTGTTTTAGTTCCCTCATATTTCATTTGTTGTACCTCCTTAAAATTATTCAATAATTTTACTTTTTCCATTTTATCTCATTTTTATGCAAAAAGCAATAGTTTTTAAAAAATAATAAAAGACCGTTGACAAAGAATGGGAAGTGTGGTATTATTAATGTAATCTTTAAGTTTGGTACAGAGATGCCGGCAAGATTTTGTGTTAAATAGTTGTTGTATGCCAATTTGGGGTACATCTGTGTTTGTATGCAAAGCTCTTGCCGTAGGTCAGGAGCTTTTTCTGTTTTTGGAATGAAATTTCATGGGGGTGATATTATGGATTGCATACTAAAAGGTGCTACTGTTTATACAGGCGGAAGACTTGTCAAAACCGATATCACTGTTTTGAATGGTACAATTAAATCATTTGACGGCACAGATAATGCCTTACCTGTTATTGACTGTGCCGGTTATTATATTTTTCCCGGTTTTACAGATGTTCATGTTCATTTGCGAGAACCGGGGTTTTCGTATAAAGAAACAATTAAAACCGGAACAATGGCGGCTGCACGAGGCGGCTATTCGGCGGTATGTTCAATGCCGAACTTAAATCCTGTTCCGGACAGTCTTGACAATCTTGCGGCTCAGACTGAAATCATAAAGAACGATGCTGTGATAGGTGTATATCCCTATGCGGCTATTACAAAAGGTCAAAAGGGAACAGATCTTTCAGACATGGAAGAACTCGCAGCAAGTGTAATAGCGTTTTCTGATGATGGGCGGGGTGTTCAATCGGCAGAACTTATGGAACAAGCGATGAAAAAAGCGAAGGCTATGGGAAAGATGATTGTGGCGCACTGCGAAGATAATTCACTGCTCTTTGGCGGATATATTCATGACGGTGAATATGCAAAACAGCATGGACACAAAGGAATATGTTCAGAAAGTGAATGGGGGCCCATAAAGCGCGACCTTGAGCTTGTTAAAAAAACCGGATGCGGATATCATATATGCCACATTTCGACAAAAGAGAGTGTTGCGCTTATAAGGAATGCAAAAAAAGAAGGACTTCCCGTAAGCTGCGAAACAGCTCCTCATTATCTTGTTTTTAATGACTCAGACCTTTGTGAAGACGGAAAATACAAAATGAATCCGCCGATACGAAGCGAAGAGGACAGGCTTAGTCTTATTGAGGGAATATGCGACGGAACGATTGATATGATTGCCACAGATCATGCTCCGCACTCGGACGAAGAAAAGGGTCGTGGATTAGAAAAAAGCACTATGGGAATAGTAGGAATAGAAACTGCGTTTCCTGTTCTTTATACAAATCTTGTTAAGACCGGAATTATCACGCTTGAAAAGCTTATTTGCCTGATGCATGATAATCCGAACAAAAGATTTGGTATTAAGGGAGAAATAAAAGTCGGCGAGGAAGCAAATATCACGGTATTTGATCTCGATGAAAAATATACTATTAAAACGGAAGAGTTTTTGTCAAAAGGAAAAAGTACACCGTTTGAGGGTAGAGAAGTTTTTGGAAAATGTATGCTGACAATGTATAAGGGGGATATAATATGGAAAGAAAATTCGACAGAAAATTAGTTTTAGAAGATGGCAGCGAGTATCTGGGCTTCGGCTTCGGCAGCAGAAAAAAAAGTAAGCAGATATGCGAGCTTGTGTTCAATACTGCAATGGCAGGATATCAGGAGATTGTTTCTGACCCTGCATATACCTATCAGATGGTTGTTATGACATATCCGCTTATAGGAAATTACGGAATTGCAGACGAGGATTTTGAATCAAAAACACCTACAATCGGCGGACTGATTGTAAGAGATTACAATGATATGCCAAGTAACTTCAGATACACAAAAACCCTTGACGAGCTGCTTGCCGAAAATGACATTCCGGGAATTTACGGAATTGATACAAGAAAGCTTACAAGACGCATCCGCGATCTTGGGGTTGTAAAGGCAATCATAACTGATGCAGATAGTAATGCAGAGGATGTAGTAGAGCTTTTAAAAGGGTACGATATACCACATGATGCAGTATCACGCGTTAGCTGCAGGAAGAAGTGGTATTCAAGAACATCAAACCACAAATTCAATGTTGTAGTAATCGACTGCGGCTGTAAGCTCAGCCTGATTAAGGGCTTAAACCAGAGAGGATGTAATGTAACTGTTGTTCCTTTCGATACGACAGCTGATGAAATTCGGGGACTAAGACCGGATGGCGTGGTAATTTCAAACGGACCTGGAAATCCTGAGGATGTTCCTGAAGTGATTGAAACTGTAAAATCGATAAAGGGAGAAATGCCGATTTTCGGAATCGGAATAGGACATCAGATAATTTCTGTTGCATACGGAGCAAAGGTATATAAGATGCGCTTTGGTCATCATGGTGGAAATCATCCGGTAAAAAACATCGAAAACGGTGCAATCGAAACAACCAACCAGAACCACCTATATGCAGTAGATAGCGAGTCGGTAGCAGGAACCGGACTTGAGATTACACATTTAAATGTTCTGGATAAGACAGTTGAAGGTGTTGAATGTAAAAAGGACAATATTTTCTCGGTACAATATGACCCTGAAAGTGCTCCTGAACTACACGACAACAGATATCTGTTTGATAAGTTTATTAACAGCTTGAAGGAGGGTCAGAAAAATGCCTAAGAGGAAAGATATAAAGAAAGTAATGGTTATAGGATCAGGTCCTATTGTAATTGGACAGGCAGCAGAATTTGACTATGCCGGAACTCAGGCATGTCTTGCGCTTAAGGAAGAGGGATATGAGGTTGTTTTGGTAAACTCCAATCCTGCAACAATAATGACCGATACTTCGATTGCTGATAAGGTTTACATGGAGCCTTTGACACTTGAATATGTGGCAAAGATTTTAAGATACGAGCGTCCTGATGCGATTGTTCCGGGAATAGGTGGACAGACAGGACTTAACCTTGCTATGCAGCTTGCGAGAAAGGGAATTCTGCAGGAGTGTCAGGTAGAGCTTTTGGGAACTAATGTTGAGAGTATCGAAAGAGCAGAGGACAGAGAGCTTTTCAAAGAGCTTTGTGAAGAGCTTGGCGAGCCTGTACTTCCGTCAATAATCACGCACTCAATCGAAGAGGGTAAAAAGGCTGCGGAGGAAATAGGATATCCGGTTGTGTTAAGACCTGCATTTACCCTTGGCGGTACAGGCGGCGGATTTGCCGATAATGAGGAAGAGCTTTGCGAAATTATGAAGAATGCGCTTCAGCTTTCACCGGTTGGACAGGTTCTTGTTGTAAAGAGCATAAAAGGCTACAAGGAAATTGAATATGAGGTAATGCGTGACTCAAACGATACGGCAATTACTATCTGTAATATGGAAAACCTTGACCCTGTAGGTATTCACACAGGTGACTCGATAGTTGTGGCACCGTGTCAGACACTATCATCAAAGGAATCTCATATGCTTCGTGAGAGTGCACTTAAAATCATCAAGGCACTTAAAATTGAGGGTGGATGTAATGTGCAGTTTGCACTTGACCCGCAGTCCTTTAAGTATTATCTGATTGAGGTAAACCCGAGAGTTTCACGCTCATCAGCTTTAGCATCTAAAGCAAGTGGATACCCGATTGCAAGGGTAAC
>JAZNTB010000027.1:0-4755 GCA_045591565.1 Clostridia bacterium | reverse complement strand
ATTACCGGTCAGGTTTCATACGGTGCGGCAGTACCGATTATAATGGGACAGAACATCGGTACCTGTATAACCGCAATTTTGTCCTCTGTGGGAACAAACAAGAACGCAAAGCGTGCGGCTCTTTTGCACCTGTTCTTTAATATTGTCGGTTCGGTGGGGCTGCTTATAGTGTTTGTAATAGTAAAAGCCTTGCTCGCTCCTGCTATACTTGACGAAGCGGCATCGCCCTTCGGCATAGCAATTGCTCACTCGGCATTTAATATTATCTGTACAATATTCCTTTATCCTGCATCAGGTCTTTTAGAGAAGCTTGTTATCAAGCTTGTTCCCGTCACAGACCAGAAACAACCAATGCCTGAGCTTGACGAAAGATTCTTGCAGACACCTCCTGTTGCACTTGACCTTTGTCACAAGCTCACAGTAGAAATGGCAACAGTTTCCGTTAACTCTTTCAAGACAGCTCTTACCGCTTTTGACGGATACTCCAAAGAGCTTGCAGAGGAAATTCGCGGCGCAGAGGATGTGACCGACCACTACGAGGATGTCCTCGGCACATACCTTGTAAAGCTGAGCGGTCATCAGCTAAGCGAGTCAGAAAGCACCGAGGTTGCAAAGCTTCTAAAGCTTATCGGCGACTTTGAAAGAATTTCCGACCACAGCGTAGACTTAGTTGAGTCCATTGAAGAGCTTCGTGACAAGCAGATTGTATTCTCGCAAGGCGCAAAGGCAGAGCTTGATACATTGTTTGCGGCTCTTCGTGAAATTCTTGACCTGGCCCTTGATTCATTTATTCACAACGACCTTGACGCAGTTTCAAATATCGAGCCACTTGAAACAGTTATTGACAGACTCAAGGAAAAAATGCGTTCACGCCATATTCTTCGTCTGCAACAGGGCGATTGCACCATTGAAGCCGGCTTTATCTGGTCCGACCTTCTTACAAATCTCGAAAGAACTTCAGACCACTGCTCAAATATTGCAGGCTGCATTTTTGATGTTGCACACAACAATATGAACATCCACGAATCCTTAAAGGAAATACGAGATGACATCACGGTATTTAATCAAAAGTACGAGGAATACAAAGCAAAATACGCACTTAGTGATATGTAAAATAGCTCTTGACTATCAACAAAAAAAAAGAAGCCGGATGTGTGATATTTAGCACGCATTCTGCTTCTTTTTTTGCGCCTTGACACCGGTTAGTCAATATGTTATACTATTGAAAAAAGTAATAATTCCAAGCTTTTCCTGAGGGTAAAAGCTTAAAATTATGAAAGTTAGTTAAGGAGGAAAATTATGAAATATTCCGGTAAAGAAGCCTGGACAATGGGCGATATGTGGAATCTTGTAAAAGATGATGTTTTTCACGGGTTTCATATCAAGTGGGGTTTAGGCGAGGACGCTAATCTTGGTCATGTATCTTCCAAAGACCTGCTTCATTATACAGCACACGAAGACGCATTAAAGCCATTACCTGAAAAGGATTATCCTGAGGATTGTCTTATGAAGTGGACCGGCTGCTGTATGACAGGCAAGGACGGACTTCATTATATTTACTATACAATGCGCAACGCCAAAGGCGACGAAAAAATCGGTGTTGCACTTTCTGAGGACCTGGAGCACTTTGAAGTTTACAAAGGCAATCCGGTTCTCGAGGCTGACCCGAAAATTTTTGATACAACCTCGACAGACAAGGTGAATTGCCGTGATTTGCTGGTTGTGTATGAAGAGAATGAGGATTTATATTACGGATATTTTGCCGCAATGGCAGATGTTGGATACGACACATCTGTGGGTGTTATCGGTGTAGCAAAAAGTAAGGATTTACTTAACTGGTATGACCAGCAAATTGCATATATTCCGCCTTATATGGGAGCTTCCGAGGTCCCTGATGTGTTTTTCATGGACGGCAAATGGTATCTCACACTGCTTACAGGAAATATTTATGGCGCTAAGGGTATAAGCGAAGACGAGGACATTTCCTACTTTACAAGTTATGCCGTTTCCGATTCTCCATGCGGACCTTTTGTACATACCGACGATACAATCTTCCTCGGCGGAAACCACTCAAGCGGCGCAGTTTGCCGTACTACCATCTATAAAGGAAAGCGCTATGTTATATATATTGACCGAGGCAAGGACGGGGCGTCTATTTCTCTCCCTAAGGAAGTAAAGGTCATAGATGGAAAGCTCAGACCATGCTACACTCCTATACTTGAGTCTCTGCGTACAGGAAATAAAATATCCTCTGTAACAGCGGATATGATTACGCGCCTCAGGTCTTCTCACGCATGGGAAACAGTATCAGGCGAAATCAAAGCAAGTGATAACGGGCAAAAAATTGAGCTTAGCACATTACATCACAGTTATCAAAAATACAGACTGGAAAATATCAAGTATCCATCAGTTGAGATTGAATGTGTAATATCGGGCGACTGTACCGAATGTGGATTTATGTTTGAGGCATTCTCAAATGATGAGCAAGACAAGCCAAAAGAAACATCGTTTATTTCTCTCAATTTCAATCAAAAAAAGGTTATTACCTACTACAGTTTACTTGAATACATTCCGTACAGTAAGCGCAGATTTGATTTTGAAAAAAATAAAGAATATCACATCCGTGCTATCGTGATGGAAGGAATCTTTGAAATTTATATAGATGATGTTCTCATTTTGCAGGGGCCAATGGAAACCGCCGATTATATCATTCCGGGATTTATGTGCGGAAACGGTAAATTCGAAATCAAGAATTTAAAAATATTTGAGCTCGAAAAATAATGCCATAAAGCTTATCGGTTATCATCTGCTTTGGAAGGGTTGTGAAATCAATGGATTATTCAAAAAAACTCAAACACCATTTTACATCAGAAAACGGCTGGATTAATGATCCAAACGGACTTGTATATTTCAATGGATATTACCACCTATTCTATCAACATGCACCCGGCTATGAGTATCCGGTTGATCCTATGCATTGGGGGCATGCACGGACAAAGGACTTTATAAATTGGGAGAATCTCCCCATTGCACTATATCCCGATATGCCGTATGATGATATGGGTTGTTGGTCAGGTACAGCAATAGTTAAGGACGGTGTCCTTTATGTTATCTATACATCTATAATTCAGCCAGAAGGCGCGGAACTGAATACGCAGACTGTCAGCGTCGCATATTCTACTGACGGTATTAATTTTGTCAAATACGAAAAAAATCCTGTTATTTCGCACTATCCTGAAGATGGAAGCCGAAATTTCAGAGACCCGGCAGTCACCTGTATTGACGGCAAATACTATTGCATAATGGCTTCAGGCCATGTGGAAACAAAAAAAGCCCGTCTTCTTCTTTATGAGAGTGATAATCTGTTCGACTGGGAATACAAAGGAATAACAGCAGAATGGGACAACGCAGACTTTGCAGAATGTCCGTCCTTTTCAAAGTACGGTGACAAATATCTTCTTTGCGCATCTGTATGTAAAAATGTGAAGGAACTTTCTCACTACTTCTCTATTATGTACGGTTCGTTTGAAAACGGAGTATTTAAAGCAGAAATAACTGGCGAGGTAGATAAAGGTCCTGACCAGTATGCAGGACAGATGTTTTCCGATGATAAAGGTCGGCATATCCTTATATCCTGGATTCCGGGCTGGTCTTATGCAAAATACAGAGACATTGATGTCGGATGTATGTCAACTCCCCGAGAGATTTTAATTAAGAACGGTAAAATATACGGGTTCCCTGTTGAAGAAGTACAACATTTACTCAAAGACAGCGACCCTGCAGTAGAAATGACAGATACCGGGTTTGTTATCAAGCGTACCGACCGCGAGGATGTTGTATATAACGGGAAAATTGATGATATTAAAATCATCCGTGATGAATATATCCTTGAAGTTTTCATAAATGGCGGCGAAGAGGTTTATTCAGTACTTCTGTAAGTATGATTTGATACTAAATAAATTAATAGAACCACCCACTATAAGGGTGGTTTTATTATGCATAGCTGAAAAAGCAGAATGAATTAGCTGCCTCTTTTTAACAAAAAATTGAAACAGGCCTAACCTGTTCTGATGTAGCAAAGCAGAACAATATAGATGCAACTACGCCTAAGGCACACTCTCGCAAAAAGGTGGTAGCGACAGCGTACGGGTGAGCCGAGCGTGCCTTTTGATGCTTTATTGATGCTATTGAAAAATCTCGGCGAAATTGACGCTGGAATCACATAAAATACACGGAATTGACCGTTTTGAGAATAGTAGAATAAAATAAGACATTGCTAGGCTGACAAAATTAAACGCAACAGGAAGCGTTTTTGAGCCAATTACAACAAAATAATGCATAACTTCTATATCAAAATATGATACGCCTTAAACAAAGAAAAGGCAGAACTGAGAATCTTTAAGTTGGTTCTATGGTTATAGTGCTAAATAGGAAATCATACACCGAATGCGGTTATAAAAATATAGGCTCATTAGTTGGTGGCAGACAATTACGATTCTTGCATACATAAAATGTTGTCTGATTATTTAAAAGCGGATAATTTGTGTGTTCGGTAACTGCCAACATATTTGCCATAAAAGGCAGTTTTTCTCTTATTTGAGTTAAATCAGAATTTTCTTTCAGTGCTATCGTAATATGCGGCATCGGATTTTCATATAACAGCATTGCAATTAAAAACATGCTGTTACCTGATGGGTAGTTGTTTGCCTTATTACACATAAATACTATCTGCTTTTCCAAAAGTTCTTTATACTC